>JAEXCA010000064.1 GCA_023393755.1 Actinomycetes bacterium
TGAGTATGTCAACTCGACTTGGCCCCACTAGGGCGGCTTGAGTTGGCCCCACCTGCGCGGGTGTGGGCGAGGCGGTAGCTGGTGGTGCCGGTTTCGATGATGGTGGCGTCGTAGGTGAGCCGGTCGACGATCGCGGCGCATAGGCGGGGGTCGGTGAAGGTCTTGGTCCAGCCGCTGAACGGTTCGTTGGAGGCGATCGCGATCGCGGTCTTCTCCTCGCGTTCGGTGAGGACCTGGAACAGCAGTTCGGCACCACGCCGGTCGAGTTGCAGGTAGCCCAATTCATCCAAACAGAGCAGGTCGACCCGGCCGTAGCGGGCGATGACTTTGGTGAGGGCGCGGTCGTTCTCGGCTTCGGCGAGTTCGTTCACCAAGCGGGAGGCGAGGACGTAGCGGACCCGGTAGCCGGCTTCGGCGGCGGCGGTCCCGAGCCCGATCAGCAGGTGCGTCTTCCCGGTTCCGGAGTCGCCGATCAGGCACAGCGGCCGGCCTTTGCCGACCCAGTCGCCGGCGGCGAGGGTGTTGATCAACGCCGGGTTCAGGTTCGGGTTCGCGGCGTAGTCGAGGTCGTCGAGGCGTTTGGGTCGGGGGAAGGCGGCGTCGTGGACGCGGCGGGCCCGGCGGCGTTCGTCCCGGTCATCGCACTCGGCCAGCAGCAGTTCAGCCAGGAAGCCTTGGTAGGTGTGCTGCTCACGCGCCGCGGTCGCTGCTGCCTGGGCGGCGCGTTCGCGGATGGTGGGCAGGCGCAGGGTGCGGCAGGCGGTGTCGATCGCGACCTCGACGGCCTGGTCGGTGAGCAGGGTCATGTGGGGTTTCCTCCGGTGAGCAGGGTGTCGTACACCTCGACGGTGGGCAGCGGCCGGGTGTCGACCGGGTAGGCGATCCGGCCCTCGGCAGTGACCAGGCCGAGTTGGGGCCGGGTTTCGCCGGCGCGGCGGACCTCCACGGCGACCGCTTCGGGGCTGAGCGCGCCGACGGCGACGGCGGCTTCGATGCCGGCGAGGACTTGGCGGTGGGGATAGGTGCGGTGCAGGAGCAGGGCCTCGACCAGGGCCTGGGTGCCGGTCTTGTCGCCGTAGCGGGCCTTCGCCGCGGCCCAGTACCTTTCGTGGACCGCGGTGAACACCCCGGCCTTGCGGGCCTGCACGAGGGCGGTCGCGCCGGGCAGCGCGCCGGGTTTGTAGGCGAGCACCTCGAGGTAGTGATCCAGGACGAGGGTGACTGATCCGCGTTCGGTGGCCCGTTCGTGTTCGGCGACCAGCCGGGGCCCGTCGAACACCTGCACGGTGGTCGCCCTCAGCAGAACCCGGACCTGGCGGCCGACGTAGCGCACCGGCACCGAGTACTGACATTGCCGCACCGTGACGCGGGAGTGTCGGTCGACCCGTGGGCGCAGGCTGATCCCGGTCTCGAACGGCTCGGTCGGCAACGGTCGCAGCAGGACTTGTTCGGTGGCGAAGTCGTCGGCGACCAGCGTCGTGCGTTGCCCGACCCGCCGGTGATCATCCTTCGCGTCACACCGGGCGAGGTAGGCGTTCAGCTCGGCCAGGGACTCGACTTTCGGCATCGGGACGGTGTGGGTGCGGCGGAACCGGCCTCCCTCGCCCTCGACACCGCCCTTCTCGTGGGCCCCTTCGACACCGGGCCGGCAGTAGAACACGTCGAAGCCGTAGTGGGACCGGAACAGCACCCATCGGTCGGACTCGACCCTGGTCCGGCCGGTCAACACCCTGGAGACGGCCGCTTTCAGGTTGTCGTAACGGATATGCACGAACGGGATCCCGCCCAGCTGCTCGAACGCGTAGCGGTGGCCGTCCAGGAACGCTTCCTGCGAACACGTCGCATACGCGCGGTGGACAGCCTTGCCCGAATACGACAGCCGCAGCGTGAACATGAACACCTTGGTCTTCACCCCGGCCAACACGATCCACAGATCCGCGAAGTCGACCTCGGCCTCGGCACCGGCCGGGTGGGTTTGCGGGACGAACACCTCAGCCAGCGGCTTGCCGGCCTCGGCGGCGATCCGTGGCCGGGCCTCACGCACATAGTCGCGGACCGTGGAGTAGGCCACCACCAGCTGGTGCTCATCCAGGAGTCGTTCCCGGATCCGCAGCGCGGTGTGACGCTGCTTCCGCGGGGCGTCCAGATCCTGCCGCAGCATCGCGTCGATCAACGGCTTCACCGGGTCCAGCACCGGCGCGGTACGGACCGGCACCTTCCGCGGCGGCGGTTCCGCCGACGCGAGCGCCTGGCGGACCGTGCGCCGGTGCACCCCATGCCGCACCGCCAACTCGCGGATCGACACATCCGGATCATCCCGACGGTCCCGACGGATCGCTTCGAACACCCTGACACGACTCCCACCAGACACTCCGGCCCACCCTCACGCTCATCGACGAACTTGCCGTCGACCAGCGTCCAGGTGGGGCCAGATCAGACCGTCATAACCGCCCCGGAGTGTCGCGGCCGGGGCCAAATCAGGCCGTCACGGTGGGGCCAAATCAGAGTGTCATTTCCACGGGATCGGTCCGTGACCAATCGTGAACAGTTCTCCACGACTCCGGGTTAATCAATCGGACAACCAGCTCGGTTGTCGCGCTCGTTGCCTTGCCGCCTGCTCGGTTGGCGCACTCCCGCACCCAGTAGGCGATGCACTCAAGAAGAGTCAGCTCCACGCCTATGAACTCGGCCTCGCTCCTGTCGAGGGTGATGAAGACTGATTGGTCGCGCAGCTCGACGACATAGCCGATGTAGGAACTAGTCGGCTCGATGACAAAGACTCCTGGCGCATCTCGCTCGTACAACCGGTGGGCTTGGACGATCGGCGGGTTCGGTATCGGCGGAACAACTCCGTGGCGGTCCGTCTCCGCGTGGTACTTCTGACGCGGGTACAACCCGTCTCCAGGCTGGAAGACCGTGAATGTAGGTACATCGTCATCCGAGAGGTAGAACGACTTCTCGTGGTCCACATAGGAACAGAACTCGTCGAGGATGTTCATGGACATCGACTCGCCCTGGCGTTGGTCAATTGCCTGGGCGAAAAGTAGCAAGCCCAGAAGTCCGTCTGGTTCCTGATGCATGATCACTTCGAGGTCGTCGGAGCGAGCGATGAGCATGGGGTCAGCGCCGTCGACATTCGGGATGCCCCAGAAGGCCGCTCGGCCAGGGCTGTCGATCAGGACTAGGTGCAGCAACTCTTCTGCCGACGAGTAGGTATGCCGGTTGCTCGGAGACACGAGGTCGATGAGTTGACCGAGCGCAGGATGTGTGTCGTAGGAGCCCCACACGTCCAGGTCCCAGTCGACAAGCGGGTCAGTCGCGACCACCAGGTGAAGGTCGCGCTTCGAGTCGATCTTCAAGAGATACCGGCTCATGATGGTGCTCTGCTCTAGCAAGTCGGGAGAGGAGTCGCTCGGAAGGAGCCTCATGAACCGGCGCAATGCAGCTTCCCGCAGCCGTTCGCCGAGTTCTCCGAGTTGGCCCGCCTGGCGCGCGAACCTCAGAAGGTGGAACCGGATGGTGATGAGTAGATCAAGCGGCAGTGCCACGCGATAGCCGCCCGCAAGCCGAAGGAATGGCCTGACGTAGAGGCGATCATCGGTTGTGTCGTCCGCGCACGGATCGTCCAACTGGCCGGGATCAAGCGCGAACGTGTCGACGACCATGCGTAGCCAGCTGCCGCGAGCATCCAGTTCGTCGTTCGAGATGAATGCCGCCTCGGCTAGTGCACCTAGCCGTGACGCGCTTGGGACGTCGATTGCGGTTCTCGCTGACCCTTCGGGCGAAGTGCCTCGTGCGACCCCGGCTCGCCTAAGCACGATGTCGCTGACGGTGAGGAGACCCTGAATCAGCTGGCGTGCTGGGACTCGCAGGTCGTCAGGCATCCATCGCTCACGGAACGAGGCATCCATCAGGTTTTCAAGGTCAGCGACGGTGTGCTCTCCCGAGCCAGCTGATACGAGATAAGGCCCTCCACTGAAGCTGACGCTCTGAACGAGCACCTCCGAGTACGGGTCTTCCTGCATCAGTATGCGGTCACCGCCGATGTCTTCCCGCGTCAGGATCGAACGGATAGCGCGTGGGCTCGCCGGAGGAGCCCCGGTGTCATCCAGCGACATCCCCAAGGCCGCGAGCCGATGCAAGCGGACAAGTCGCGACGCATTCGTCGGAAGCAGCATGAGCCCAGCGGCCGCGGCAACAAGGGAAGGGCCGTCGATGCCCCGCGGCACGGAATCTGTGCGAATGCTAACCACGGGCCCATCCTCGCAGGCGTCACCGACAGCGGTCGCTGGCACCGCGAAGTCCGCCGCATACTGGTTCCGAGCCGGTCCACACCGGTCCCTAGTACGTCGGCGAGTCGCTGCCTAGAACTTGCTCATCGGGCTCAAACGCACACGAACCTGGAGAGAGTGGATCCGCTCATAACAGGCAAGAGCGGCAGCGCCCTCTTCCGATAGCGCTAGTTCGTTCGAGACTCGGACCCCGCTCTGCCATGAACCCGCAGCAGCTCGGTCGTTCGGCGATCGACGGGCACGGCGAAGCAGAAGACCGAGACGAATCGGCAACCGACTCTGGCCGAGATGCTGGCCGGCGCCATCGCCAGGAACGCCGACAAACAGGGCTGGGCCCGCGTCAGCGCCGTCGCGAACCACATGCGCCAGCACTACGGGCAGGCGTCGAAGGACCACGGCAAGGCAACCTGGACCAAGGTCCTCAAGGCACTGCCCGGCTACGAGTTCCGCAACGAACGCACCACCAGCGTCTCCGTACGCGTGAAGCCTGGCAACTGATTCACCCGATCGCGTCGAGGTAGAACCAGCCCCCGTCCTCGCGGACGAACCGGGACCGTTCCTGCTGCACTCCGACGCCGCCGCCGGGGACGAGGTAGGTCGCTCGGAACCCGACGATGCCCGTCGGGCCAGCGCGGCCATCCCCGCAGCGGTCGAGCACGGCTCGCAGACCGAGAACTTCGACCGCGCGCCTCGCGGCAGAACAGGACGTTTGGAGAGTCCTCTGGACGCCCTCGTCGGGACGAACGTTTCCCCCGAGGGGTCAAGTCTGCACAGAGTTCTGGTTGGCCCACTGGTTGTCGATGCGGTGGTGCTGCTCTGGTCGAAAGGCGTCGATACGCCACAACTGGAGAAGGTGTTCTTCGCGCGGGTTGCGCCTCACCACAACGTCGAAATCGAGGCTCCGTCCGACGGCGTGCGCGCGCACCCGATACCAGCCCGTCCCCGGGGCCAGCTGGAAGCTGTCAAAGGGAGGCTCGGCACCCTCGGCAAGGAGCACGATCCGAGCCCCGCGGGTCTTCGCCTCGAAGCTGACCTCTGACACCGCTTCCCACTGCAGACGACTGTCAAGCGCGTCCGGCGCCATCTCGAGCACCTCGATCGTCAAGAGGACCTTCCCCATCGCGATCCCCGTCTGCACACACACCGAGTTGCCCATCGGCACCACGAGGGTGTGCGGCGAGATCTCATCGCCAAATGAACCCTCAGGGAATCCCCACAGATCCTCGTCTGCAACCAGGTAGAACTGGTGGTACTCGACACCATCGAGCACCCCGCCAAAGCGCTCCATGGTGAAAGCATTTCACCTCACAGGCCGCGCAACCCACCACAACCGGGAACCTCCCCCCACCCGCCTGGGAGCGTCTCCCACTCGACAAGGCGCGGCATAGTCGCATGATCCGTTCACTGGATCTCGGCCTCGACGGTCCTCGGTTGTCGCTTCTGGACCCGCCGGCGGCTCCTTCAGCCCTGATGGTGACGCCAGAGGCTCCAGATCTCCTCGGCGACGGCCTCGTACCGCTCGATGGGCCCAGCAAGCTCGGGGTCAAACCAATGCACAAAGACCTCGTGAGTCAGCGCCCTCACGTCTTCGGGTCCCGACGTCTTTGGCAGGGCGATGACGATTATCTCTGCCTCGGCGTGATACTCGTCTGCGTTGGTCTCGAAATTGATGCCGACGGGGTCCGCCTTGAAGAGCGCTGCAGAGATGGCCACGACCAGGTCGCGCTTCGTCGCGGTCTGAGCAAGCCGGCGCTGCTTAGCGACGCGCACCTCCTCCTGGATGCACTCCCACTGAACCTCGTCCGGCGTTCGCTTCTTGCTGCCAAACCAACCCACAACGAGAGCTTTGCAGACCGCGCGGCCGCCAGCGGGCAACACACTCAACTCGGCATGAGCGGAAGGGATCGCGATCCGGGTTGCGATCCGCCGCGGGTCCGGTTCGGGCTTGTCAAGGACGCGCCCAGGCACAGGCCGTTGTGCCGGACTGGTGCTACGGGCTCTACAACCACGAGCGCCGACACAGCTCGGCCGGCATGATGAGCCCGATCAGCTGCGAGATCACCGCAGCTCTCGACCGGGAACCCGCATGACGAAGCCCTCCACGATTCGGGGAACCACAGCCCGGTCACCTCACGCACCAGCGCAGGGCTCGCAGTCAACGGCCCGGCGCCCGCCTGTCCGTAGATCACGGCCGACTCGCTTCAGGTGAGCACCAAGGGATGCGTCGCCCCGAAGACGTCCCGCGATTACCCGACATGACGGAGGGCTCTGATGACCACCGTGAACCTGGAACGACTGCTCCGCTCCCGTGAGGTCGCTGAACTGCTGGGGGTGTCTTCCTGGCAGGTAGACGAACTACGCCGCCGCGGACTGATCGTGGCTATCTCCATCGGCTCGCGATGCTTCCGGTACGACCCGAAGGACGTCGCCGAGTTCGTGAGGCGGCATCGTGGCTAGCCGAGTGGGCAACCGCTGGCGAGGACGGGTTGTCCTGCCCAGCGGCAAAGAGATGACCAAGCGATTCACCCTCAAGCGGGACGCGGTGGCCTGGGAGAACGCGAATCGTGGCCGTCAGGAGGAGTCCCGCGACACCTTGGCGCGATGGCTGGACCTGGGCGGACGAGAGTCGGTTCTCGCCGGACTCGGCGAGGCAACCCGCCGGCTGTATGCCGCCCACCTCAAGCTGCGCATCATCCCCGATCTCGGCTATCGACGGCTCGCCAAGATCACGGCGGCGCACATCGAGACCGCGCGCGATGCCTGGCTCAGGGACGGGCTTTCCCCCGCTGCGGTCACCAGTACCCTCAACTGCCTGGCGCGGGTCTTCCGCCAAGCCGTGAAAGCTCGCGCGGTAGCGAAGTCCCCGATGCTCGACGTCGACCGACCCAAGGCCTCCGCCCCAGTCGACATCCCCACCATCACGCCAGTCGAGATCGAGAAGCTCGCGGCCGCATGCACCGCCAGGCAACCCGTGTACGGCGACTATGTACGCCTCGCTTCCTTCCTTGGTCTACGGGCTGGCGAGCTGACGGCCCTCCAGGTCCGCGATGTCGATCTCCAGACGGGCGTCGTCACGGTGAGCCGGGCGTTCTCGGCCGGGAAGCTCCAGACCACGAAGTCTGGCCGCACCCGGCAGGTGCCCATCGTTGACGCAGTCCGCCCCACCCTCGCCAGGCTGGTCAAGGACCGCGACAAGGACGAATGGCTCCTGGTCGGGCCCTTCGGTGGCCGGTTCAGGCACAACAACTTCCGCGCCGGCGTCGATTGGCGCAATCTCGTGAGGCAACAGGGCTACCCAGGCTTCCGTTTCCATGACCTGCGCGCGACCGCGATCGTGCTGTGGATCAAGGCCGGCATCCCCCTGGCAACCGTGCGGGCGATGGCCGGACATGCCAGCCTCGCCACAACCGACCGCTACGCGCGAACCGCCCGCAACGACCTGAAATCGGCAGCATCGGCGATGAACAGCTTCCTCACCATCGCCTCACCCGAGACAAACCAACCCATCGCCCGCGATGGTGCTCATGACCGCCGGCCCGCATAGTTGGACTTTCTGCTGGACTTCTACGTCTCGGCAGACACGGCAGCACCACCCTGAAGGCGCGCCTGACTAGGAGTGACACCAGCACCCGCCGCGCCGTCCAGGTCCAGCTTTTTCGGGCTGGACCTGACTGAGGTGCGCCCAATTTCGGCAGGCCACCATGGCTGGACAACCAGCACGGGAACTGCGTTCAGGATACGAACCCACGAGCGTCAGTGATGAATTATCGCGCACCCTCCGCGGCCCGCCGCGCAGGGCCGTACGGGGCTCAGCAGGAGCGCATCCAGACGGCTCGTCGGAATTTCTTGGACTTTTTCCTGTACCAGGGGCCTCGATTCGGCCCCTTCCAGAGGGCCGGAAATGCCCTCTGGCTAGGTGGAGCGGATGACGGGAATCGAACCCGCATGGCCAGCTTGGAAGGCTGGGGCTCTGCCATTGAGCTACATCCGCGCGCAGACCACCATAGCGGAAGGACGATCCCGCTCGCGCAGCCGGACTGGCGCCGGGCGTCAGCGCTGGGCGAGCGGCGGATAGGCGGCCTTGGGCAGGTGGTAGGCGAGGTCGATCGCGGTCTCCACGGCCTCGTCGAGGCCGAGACGGTGCTCGGCGACGAGGTTGGCCAGGTAGCCGGCGTCCACCCGGCGGGCGAGGTTGTGCCGCGCCGGGATCGAGCAGAAGGCACGGGTGTCGTCCACGAAACCGGTGGTGTTGTAGAACCCGGCGGCGTCGGTGACCGCCTCTCGGTACCGCTTCATGCCGTCCCGGGTGTCCAGGAACCACCACGGCGCACCCAGCTTCATCGCCGGGAACACCCCGGCCAGCGGGGCCAGTTCGCGGGAGAAGGTGTCCTCGTCCAGGGTGAAGGCGATGAAGGTGAAGCCCGGGTGATGGCCGAAGGCCTCCAGCAGCGGACGCAGCCCGTGGGTGTAGTCGACGGCGACCGGGATGTCGTAGCCGACGTCCGGTCCCCAGGCCGCCAGCACCGCCGGGTCGTAGCTCCGCAGCGCGCCGGGATGGAACTGCATCGTCAGACCGTCCTGGGTGGACATCCGGGCGAACTCGAAGATCATGTTCGCCCAGAAGGCGTCCTGCTCGACCGGCGTGGCCGTGCCGGCCAGCGCCCTGGCGAACAACCGCTCGGCGTCGGCCGCGTCCAGCGGGGTCGTGTCCGGGGTGGACGCGGCGTGGTCGGTGGCGCGGGCACCGCAGGCGATGAAGTGCCGGCGGCGGTCCTCCAGCGCAGCGAGGAACGCGGCGTAGTCGCCGATCTCCCGGCCGCTCGCCTGCTCCAGCTGGGCCAGCCGGTCGCGCCATTGGGGCGCGGCGATCGCCAGCAGCGCGTCGGGACGGAAGGTCGGCGGCACCCGGTCGCCCAGCCGCTCGGCCAGTTCGCGGTGGCCGGCCAGGTCGTCGGTGGCGGCGTCCGTGGTGGAGATGATCTCGATGTTGAAGCGGTCCAGCAGCGCCAGCGGCCGGAAGGCGGGGTCGGCCAACCGTTCGGCGATCCGGTCGTACAACCGGTCGGCGTTGGCTGCGCAGGGCTGCTCGGTGAGGCCGAACAGACCGCCGAAGACGTCCTCCAGCCAGTAGCGGGTCGGCGTCCCGCGGTAGTACTTCCAGCCCTCGCAGAACAGCCGCCAGGTCGTCCGCGGGTCGATCGGTTGCCCGGGCTCGCCCAGCAGCTGCTGCCGCGAGATCCCCTGGGAGCCGAGCATCCGGGTCAGGTAGTGGTCGGGGCGGATGAACAGCCCGGCCGGATCGGAGAAGGGCTCGTTCTCGACGAACACCGAGATGTCCACGTGGCCGTGCATCGAGACCACCGGCAGCGGCTCGGTCTGGGCGAGGATCTCCCGGGCGATCGCCCGCACCCCCGGCTCGGCCGGCAGCGCCCGGTCGGGGTGAAGCTCCAGCGGCTGGACGGTGGCGGCGGTCACGGCGGCTCCTTGTCTTTCGGGCGGTATCAGGCGGAGAACGGGGCGAGGTGGCGGCCCAGGTGCTGCTCCAGGAAGTCGCCGTACTCGACCGAACGGACGGTGAGCAGCTCGCGCAGGGCGGCGGCGAGTTCAGCGGCGCGCGGGTTGTCGGCCAGTACCGCCCCGTAGCCGACGTGCAGCAGCTGGCGGGAGTCGTGGGCGGCGACGATCCCGGGCAGGTCGGCGTCGGTGGCCACGGCCGGCTCCGGGGTCTTCGCCAGGTCGGCCGAGACGTGGTAGGCGAGGCTGGTCTGCCGGTAGTCCTCACGGGCGATCGTGTAGATCTCCCGGAACAGGTCGGGGGCGTGGTGCGCCGCGACGTCGCAGGCCACCAGCCAGGTGGTGCCCGAGGTCTTCAGGTGCAGCACCCGGCCGGTGGCCTGGGCGACCAGCGGGTAGATGCTGAACTTGTCCGAACCGGAGTGCAGGCTGATCTTGTACGGCCCGAAGTGTTCGGCCACCGCGTGGTGCGCCTCCAGGTTGGCCCGCAACTCGTCGAGCGAACCGATGTACTCGGTCCCCTTCTCGAACAACCCGACGTAGCGCGGGGCCACGCTGACGAACCGGCAGCCCAGCCGGGTCAGTTCGTTGATCATCCAGGCGTGCTCGCCGACGCTGGTCACGTAGTCGGTCTCGTCGATCGCGAACTCGACGTCGAAGGGGTGCTTCACCTCTGCGACCAGGTGGCGGTACATCGCGACGCCCTGCGCCACTACCGCGCCGTACTTCACCGCGGCGATCCGCACCTCGTCGGGGCTGAGGGTGAGCTTCCCGCTGCCCAGGTCGACCGTCAGGCCGGCGTAGCGGCTGAGCATGGACGCCAGGTCGGTCTCCAGGTCGGCCCACGGCACCGCGTCCAGCTGCTGCTGGGTGGGGACGTCCTCGATCGGCACCACCTCGTCGCCGGGGTCGATGGTGAACATGGTGAACCCGGCCGGGATGCAGCGGTCGATGTCCTCGATGGTGTGCAGGTGGTCGGCGTCCGAACCGTGCGGGCCGTCCCAGCCGCCCTCCAGGATGCCGAAGGTGGCGTCGTCCATCACCTGCTGCGGAGCGCGGTGCAGCTTGCCCATCTCGCGGGCGGACTGCTGGGTGAAGAACGGGACCAGACCGGAGCCGTGCTTGCTGAAGGCGCGGATGTGGCCGGGGGTGGAGAGTCCCAGCCGGTCGCCGGTGCCGGCCGAGGCCGCCAGCCCCACCGGACGCGGCCGCAGCACCGGGACGTTGGCCCGCAGCGCGGCGGCGTTGGCCGGGGTGAGCGGACCGACCAGCAGCGATCCGCCGTCGAACTCGCCGGCCCCGCCCTCGAAGGCGCCGAGCGCCGCGGCGTTGGGCCCGGCCACCCGCAGGGTGCGCGTCCGTCCGTCGTTCACCACCGCGACCCGCAGCGGGGTGCCGTCGGGGGTGGCTCCGGTCAGCTCGTGGTTGCCGAGAGCGGTCACGCTCGTCCTCCATCGCGTGGTGGACCGCGTCGGGCCCACGGGGTTCGGTTCGGCGCCTCAGCTACGGTGCGCCGCGCGGCCGAATCGGGGTCAGCCGGCGCCTGCGACTCTACGGCGGGGCCGCGGCGGATCACCATCCGGCTGGGCAACACCCGGCAACCCGGCCGGGGTCAGCCGAGCGACCCCGACGGCTCACCGCCGCGGTAGGCCTCCAGGTAGCGCTGATACTTCCGCGCGTAGCTCGTGGCGGCCGCCGGGTCGGGCAGCAGCACCGAGCTCGGAGCGGTGTCGTAGCCGGCCGCACTGGGGATCGCGCCCACCAGTTCCATGCCCAGCACCGCACCGCCGAGCAGCGAGGCGTGCGGCACCTCGTCGATCTCCAGCGGCAGCTGGAAGATGTCGGCGCACTGCTGGCTCCAGACCGCGGAGTGGAGGATGCCGCCGGAGAGCTTGACCCGCTCCGGCGTCCCGTTCAGCTCGACCAGCTTCTGGTAGCACTGGTACAGGTTGAACAGCACTCCCTCCTGCACCGCGCGGTACATCGCGCCGAGGTCGTGCGCGGGCCGCAGACCGACGAAACCTCCACCCCGCTGGTCGTCCCAGCCCGGGCAGCGCTCGCCGTAGACGAAGGGCAGGAACACCGGAGTGTCACCAGCGACACCCGTCTCGAGTTCGGCGTACGGCCGGCCTCCCGCGATCCGCTCACGGAACCAGTCGATCACGCTGCAGGCACCCGCGGTGGCCGCCCCGCTCAGCCAGGAGCGCGGCGACAGGTAGCACCAGGTGGAGGGTGCTTCCGGCAGCCTGGGCGCATCGGTGGCCAGCCGCAGCGCACCGCTGGTGCCGACCGAGAAGGTCATCACTCCCGGACGCAACGCGCCGACGCCGACCTGGTTGGCGCCGCCGTCGGAGTTGGCCGGCAGGACCGGCGTCCCACTCGGCAGGCCGAGCAGCGCCGCCCCGCGCTCGGAAAGCGGTAGCGAGCCCTCGGAGTCGACCAGCCTCGGCAGCTGGGAAGCGTCGATGCCGGCCATGGCCAGCGTCTCCTGGTCGTACTCCCGCTGGTGGATGTTCAGCAGCCCCGAACCGGAGGCGACGCACCGGGTCTGCACCAGGTGCCCGGTCAGCACCCAGTTCAGGTAGCTGCTCTCGTCCAGAACCATCGAATCGGAGACGGGCAGGCCGCGCCGGGCGAGCAGGAGCAGGGTGAACACCGGATAGGTGACGTTCACCATGCAGCCGGTGCGGCGGTAGAACCGGGCGGTCAGTGCCTCGTCCCGCCTCAGCTCGCGGCACACCCCGGCCGACTCGGTGTTGCTCCACAGGTAGACCGCAGTGATCGGACGGAGTTCCCGATCGGCCAGGAACACCCCGTGCAGAACGCCGACCAGGGACACCGCCGCGATCGGCCGGCCGGCGCTCAGCTGCCGGCCCAGCGAGGTGACCGTCCTCACGACCGTGTCCGGATCGTGGGTGGTCGGGTCGGGGCCAGGCGGATACGGGGTGGTCGTCACCTCGGCGGCACCGGTCTCGGTGTCGTAGACCATCGCCTTGGCGGACGTGGTGCTGGCCTCCAGGACCAGGATCTGCATCGTTACTCCTTCCCTACGAAGCGTAACGGCAGCTCGATGGCCCCCTCTCCACGCTTCAGCGAAGCATGTCCGCGGGTCTCCCGTCAGTCATGACGTCGACACCCTCAAGGAGATGATGCCGGTCGACCGTCGATGCCGCGATGGTCTACCAGCACGTCGCAGCCGGACCGGAGCGCATGGCTCAGCTCGCAGAGCCGAGCCAGCCAACTCCCAGGCCAAGAAGCGGATCGTTCGGCGCCGACGCATGACTGATGCCGAACTGGCATCGTTCACCGACCGCGCGCGACCGATCACCGAGCACATCACGTACGGCGGCTACCTGGACATCCTGCTCGCCGAGGCCGGGCCTGTGCTCGCCCTCGACGCCGCGGTCGACATGGCAGCGCAGCACCCAGTCGCACTCACAGCTAAGCTTCGCGATCTGGCAGCGAACCTGCTCCAAGACCTTGACGCGCATGACGTGCTTGTTGCTGGAGAAGGTGGCGAAGCTGCCCGTCGACTGCTGACTACTCGGTATCGCCGAAGAAGCCGAGTTCCGGCAGGATCCTGGCCGCTGTCTCCACGAACAACCGGGCGGTGCCCAACGCATCCTGCGCCTCGCTGTCGGACGCCTCGCTGTAGGTCGTGTCGGGGTAGTCGAGTTCGTTGCGCCGACGTCGCAGCACGCTGAACTTCGAGAATCCCTGGCCGAACTGAGCCAGAAGCGCCTCTTCCACCGCCCTGTGTCCACCAGCGGTCGTGGGCCGAAGCCCCTGCTGCGTGAGCAGAGCGGTGGCTGCCAGCCGCGCGGCGTCGTAGGCGTTCGTGTACGCAGCATCCGGGGCGATGGCCAGCGCAGCCTCGACGACCTTGAGCCGACGCTTCGCCTGCTCCAGAAGGGCCGAACCATCCGACGCTGACTTCCCGATCGCATCGAGGTCACCGGACGCAAGCAGCCGCTCGACTGCTGCCTCTCCGCGCTTCCAGCGGGGCATCTACGCCTCCCTCCCATCAGTGCCGACGTCGACCAGTGGTTGGGTGCGGAGCTGGGCCGACAGCCGGTCGGACGGATCCTCCCACTGCTCGTGGGTGCGCATCACCGGATTGACCGGGATACCCAACCGCTGCTGAGCACGGTCGGCCGAAGCGTACAGATCGGCGCGATCGATGGTGTCACCGATCACCATTACGTCGATGTCGTTCGGGGTATGGCCGGTCTCGCCGGCATAGCGGGCCGCCCACGATCCGAAGATCAGGACCCGGTCTGCGCCGGGGACTTCGGCGAACTCCTCTGCGACCACCTGGCGGGGCCCGAAGGTCACCTCCAGGAGCCGACCCAGCGACTCAGCCGCCGGGTGACCCAGGTTCGCGCCGAGCATACGATTCCGACCGAGGATGGTCTCGGTTACCAATCGGGCCTCCACCAACCGCTCGGCCTCACGATGGACGGTCGGCACTGACGCGCCCACTCGCCGAGCAAGGTCGAATCGTCCCAGCACAGGTTGGTAGGATGGATCCAACCTACTTCGAGTGGAGGCCATCGTGCTCGCCGACCCTGAGAACACCATCGCCATCAGCGACGCCAACAAGAACTTCTCCCTCGTCGCCCGCCAGGTCGACGCCAACGGGGCCGTGATCGTCACCCGCAACAACAAGCCTGCCTACATCGTCATCAGCTACCCCGCCGCCAGGGAGTCGGAGCGAGCTGGCAACGAAGACGTCCTCGCGGTCGCACGCCACTACATGGCCGACCACCGGGCCGCCTTCGAGGCGCTCGCCCGGTGATCCACCTTGACACCGAACACCTCCGTGTCCTGCATGCCTACGCACTCGCTGAGACCGGTGGCGCTGAAGGGGTGCGGGACGAGGCACTTCTCGAGGCCGCAGCCGCCGCACCCTACGCCGGCTTCGGCGGCACCGAGTTCCACCCGACGATCGAGGCGAAGGCCGCCCGGCTCGCCTTCGGCATCATCAACAACCACCCCTTCGTCGACGGCAACAAGCGCGTCGGGATGCTCGCCATGCTCACCCTGCTCGGCATCAACAACATCACCCTGACCTTCACCGACGCCGACCTCGAGGCCCTTGGCCTTGGCGTCGCCGACGGCACCATCGCTACCGACCAGATCCAGAGCTGGATCGAGGCCCACGAAATCAGTGCCGACTGAGCAGTCCTGGCCGCCGATAGATGGACGGGCCGTCCCTGGACAGCGAGCCTCTCGCGTCCGCCGCTCAGGCTGACAGCGAGCCGAATGCCAACTCGTAGGTGGTGACCGGCCGGCCGGAGTCCAAGCCAGCATCGACGCCCACCGGCCTGAAGCCAAGTGCCAGGTGGCTTCTCACAGCACCCGTTCGAGCCATATTCCAGTGGTCGGGGCGACAGGACTCGAACCTGCGACTGGGCCGATCTGAAGCGACAGAGTTCTGCAGGCATTTGCAGGCATCTGACTAGGGATTATGTATCCTTTCGATCTCGTTTCCGTGCCCGTCGAGGACCTCGATTTTGGGCAGTTTTCCCGTACTATGTTGTGCATATGTTGTGCAAGATCGGGGGTTCAGATGGCCAGGCGGCGGGCTGACGAGCACACCCGGCGAGGCTTCGGCCGCATCCGCCTGGAACGCTCCGGACGCTGGTCGGTCGCCTATGTCGGTCCTGACGGAGAGCTGCATCGTCCTACCACCACCTATGACGCCAAGGACGACGCTATCGGATGGCTGAACAACGAGCGCGACCTGATCCGCCGCGAGGAATGGACTCCCCCAGCCCAGCGGCGCGTCGTCAAGCTCGAGCGTGGACAGACCTTCCGTGAGTACTCCGCGACCTGGCTCTCGATGCGACGCAACCGCCGCGGAGAACCCCTCAAGCCTCGAACCGTCGACCTCTACCAGGGACTCCTCAACCGGCACATCCTCCCGACCTTCGGCGACCTCCACCTGGTGTCGATCACGCCCGACACCGTCGACGACTGGCACCGACAGCTGCTGCCAGATGCGCCCACTCGGCGCGCGCACGCTTACGCGCTGCTGTTCTCCATCCTGAAGACCGCCTCATCCGGACGGCACCGACTGATCCGCGAGAACCCCTGTCAGATCGACGGCGCCGCCCACGTCGAGCGCAAGTTCGAGCCGAAGCCGGCCACCCCCGAGCAGATCAGGACCATCGCCGCGGAGATGCCCGAGAAGTACCGGGCGTTCGTCCTCGTCGCCGCGTTCTGCGGGTTGCGCTACGGCGAACTCGCCGAGCTGCGTCGCAAGGACTTCGACCTCAAGGCCATGACTGTCCGGGTCGCCCGAGGGGTGGTCTGGCGGAAGAACCAGACGGTCATAGGCACACCGAAGTCGCGGGCCGGGATCCGCACCGTTGCGATCCCGCCGAACGTGAAGGCGCCCCTGGAGCACCACTTCGAGAAGTTCGCCCAGGCAGGCCAGGAGGGGCTCGTCTTCCCCAACGCCGCCGGGACCGGCCACCTCCATCCGTCCACCATCATGAAGACCTACCGGAAGGCACGCGCGAAGGCTGGCCGCGAGGATCTACGCATCCACGACCTGCGCCACACCCATGCGACTCTCACCGCCCAGGCCGGAGCCACGCTCAAGGAGATGATGGAGCGGATGGGCCAATCCACCGTTGACGCCGCGATGGTCTACCAGCACGTCGCAGCCGGACGGGACGCCGTGATCGCCGAGCGCATGGCTCAGCTCGCAGAGCCGAGCCAGCCAACTCCCCCGGCCCAGAAGCGGATCGTTCGGCGTCGGCGGATGACGGATGCCGAACTGGCATCGTTCACCGACCGCGCCCGACCAATCACCGACCGCATCGCCGAGCAGATTTCGTACGGCGGCTACCTCGACATCCTGCTCGCCGAGGCCGGGCCTGTGCTCGCTCTCGACGCCGCAATCGACATGGCAGCGCAGCACTCAGTCGCGCTCACGGCTGAGCTTCGCGATCTGGCAACCAACCTGCTCCAGGACCTCGACGCATATGACGCACTTGTTGTGGAGAACCGCATGCTGGAGAAGCTGGCAACCCTGCCCGTCGACTCCTGACTATCCGGTATCGCCGAAGAAGCCGAGTTCCGGCAGGATCCGGGCCGCCGTCTCCACGAACAACCGGGCGGTGCCCAGCGCATCCTGCGCCTCGCTGTCGGACGCCTCGCTGTAGGTCGTGTCGGGGTAGTCGAGTTCGTGGCGCCGGCGTCGCAGCACGCTGAACTTCGAGAACCCCTGACCGAACTGGGCCAGGAGCGCCTCTTCCACCGCCCTGTGCCCGCCAGCGGTCGTGGGCCGCAGCCCCTGCTGCGTCAGCAGAGCGGTGGCGGCGAGCCGTGCCGCGTCGTAGGCGTTCGTGTACGCAGCATCTGGGTCGATGGCCAGCGCAGCCTCGGCGACCTTGAGCCGACGCTTGGCCTGTTCCAGAACGGCCGAACCGTCCGACGCTGACTTCCCGATCTCATCGAGGTCACCGGACGCAAGCAGCCGCTCGACTGCTGCCTCTCCGCGCTTCCAGCGGGGCATCTACGCCTCCCTCCCAACAGTGCCAAGGTCGACCAGTGGCTGGGTGCGCAACTGGGCCGACAGCCGGTCGGACGGATCCTCCCACTGCTCGTGGGTTCGCGTGACCGGGTTGACCGGGATTCCGAGCCGGTCTTGGGCTCGGTCGCCCGCCGCATAGAGGTCGGCGCGCTCGACGGCGTCACCGATCACCATCACGTCGATGTCGTTCGGGGCATGGCCGGTCTCGCCGGCATAGCGAGCCGCCCACGATCCGAAGATCAAGACCCGGTCTGCGCCGGGAACCCCGGCGAACTCCTCCGCAACCACCTGACGAGGCCCGAAGGTCACCTCCAGGAGCCGACCCAGCGACTCAGCCGCCGGGTGACCTAGGTTCGCGCTGAGCATCCGGTTCCGGCCCAGAATCGTCTCCGTGACCAGCCGGGACTCCACCAGTCGCTCGGCCTCACGATGGACTGTCGGCACTGACGCGCCCACTCGTCGAGCAAGGTCGGTCAGGCTGAACTGCTGACCGGGGTGGAGGTAGAGCCAGGTGAGAAGCTCAGCCTGCGCCTGGCTGCGAAAGATCGGCAGCAGCGCGGGCGCCTCAGTTCTCATAACTGAAATATAACTTCAGCCAAACGAAACTTCAATCGCCCGTCGGTGGGTGTCGCACCGAAGCTACGCCGCGCCTTCGCGACGCTCAAGGAGATTGATGCCTGTCGAGGCAAAGCCACTCCGCAACTCCGACGACACTCTGCACCGAGGCCGATCACCTGGCCGACGCATAGGTGCCCAGCACAGGCGGCGCTGCAAAGTGCTCTCTGGCGAGCATCTTCTGTGTGAGGCCATTCTCCCCGTGCTGGCGGAGCCATCGACTCACTTGACGGCCCGACTCACCCGCACCCAGAGACGCCAGTGCCAGGATCCTCCGGTGGTGGGGGTTGGCGGCCTTCGCCATGCCGGCACGGATCGAAGCGCGTGCGAGCGTGCGGTCCCAAGCGGTTAGGCGCTGTGCGCAGGCGGCAAGCAGTTGGACGCTGCCGTTCGCTGACTCCACCTGAAGTGCCGCATAGTCCAAGACCTCACGGCGCGGCTTGGTCCTTGAGTCCAGCATCCGCACGTAGAAGGACGTTGACCAGTCGAACTGCAACCAGGATGACTGGGTCTGACTCACAAACCAGTCGGCCAGCGCGGCTTGCTTGAACCGGTGAGCAAACAGCCTCGCAAGCGCGTCAGCACAGTGGGGCATGAGAGGCGAGGCTTCGACAAGGTCACGCTGCCTGTACTTCACGTCATGCTTCAGCATCCGATTGACGGCGAACTTGACAGCCGTCCGACTGGCTTTAACCGGGTCTAGGAGGATCCCATCAATCATCTCCTTGAGTGGCTTCTTGTCCTTACTTCTCGCTTCGAGCGCGCCGTCGACGGCGCTGTGCTCCACATTCATTGCGCGGGCAAATACATCGTCCCCTTCGTACACTTCAGTCTTCGCGCCATTAAGGTGCAGACCGATTGAACTTGCGGCCGATTGCAGCTCAGTCTGGGCACGACGCATCGCGCTGGCATCCGTGCCAAACAACCAAATATCGTCCATCCAACGCACCCAGGAACGCTTGGCGCTGCGCTGAGTTCCCCCACGTACAGTGACCAGCATCTCGGGCACGTCGACAGCATGCGCATCGACGACGTCGTCCAGGACGGACAGGAACATGTTGGCGAGTACCGCAGACGCCGTGGACCGCTGAACCAATCCGGAGCGTTCAGGTGTGTTCGCCTCGAAGGACTGCAACACGGCGAGCAGCCGATCCACGGGCACGCCCTTCTTGCAGCGTTCGGAGACGGCCTCGCATGTTCTATCCACATCGATGCTCGCAAAACACGACACCACATCTGTGGCCAACGCTGCGTCGAAGTTGGATGCGGCATCACTCAGGTGCGAACGGTAGCCGTCCCACTGAAAATCGTTGTGGGAGTACTGTCCAACACGGGGAGCTCCCGCAGGAAGGCGCCAGCCATAGACGCTGGGCGGCAGCGTGCCGATGAGGTCCACGCTCAGTCGATCGATCAGAGCTTGGTATACCAAACGGTCCAGTGGGTCCAGCACCACCGCTGGGCGATACCCCCAGTTCGGTTTCGGCACATCCAGCAAGGCGGCTTGGTGGGTGGATGAGCCGTTCAAGTGCAGGATGATGTCGTCGGCACCATGCTTGGTAAGGAACACAAGTTCAGGCCAGCCCCAGGGGTCGTTGTACCAGTCACCGTAAAACTCTGATTCGACGTTCTTCGTGGCTTGCCGAATGTCAAGGGCCTTTGTCCAGTCGATCGTTCCCACCCAGTCACTGTCTCACGCTCTTGTGTCCGACTGGGCGATCAGCAAACCCAACTCGCCGTGCCGCAAGCTTCTCCTCCAGGTTGAACCCCCGGTGAGTCGCAGTTGCGTGGTAGGACAGGATGGCCGACACCGACCAGAGGGCGCACCAGGAAGGCCGATCCGAAGCTGTCCCCTGCCCGAACCTCCAATCTGCATGCGAGATCTGTCACCTGGGCAGCGAGCAGGGCGAGCATCTGATCGGCATGCGCGGCCGATGCGGCAGGAGCGCGTCGGATGAGTTCACCGCAGAGCCTCCCCGCACCCAAATCGCCGTTGACTCGATACTCGCCACAGGCGAGGGGAAACGGCTCGCCGAGCATCGCGGACTCCGATTCCAGGCCGCCGAGACCAGCGCTGACGTCGACCAACGGTTGCGATCGCACGATTGGCCCGTGTAAGGGCTGCCCCTGCCCGTGGGCATCGCTAGCCTTATCACCGAGCTTGATCAACGAACTCGCACGCCCTCGGCTGGAGGAGACCACCCGAACATGAACCGCCCACCGCTCGCCGAGGATCACCAAGCCAACACCCATACGGTGGTGGCTTGACCGTGGCGCTGAAGAAGTCGGATCTTTACAGCTCACTCTGGGCTGGAGCGGACGAGCTTCGTGGCGGCATGGACGCCAGCCAGTACAAGGACTACGTCCTCACGCTGCTCTTCGTGAAGTACGTCTCGGACAAGGCCAAGGCCGATCCGAACAGCCTGGTCGAGGTACCCGAGGGCGGTTCGTTCGACGACCTGGTCAAACTCAAGGGCAAGCCGGACATCGGCGAGAAGATCAACATCGCCATCCGCACGCTGGCCGATGCCAACGATCTCCAGGGGGTCATCAACAACGCTGACTTCGACGACACCGACAAGCTCGGCAAGGGCAAGGAGCTCGTCGACCGTCTGACCAAGCTCGTCGGCATCTTCCAGGATCTCGACTTCTCGGGTTCACGCGCTGAGGGCGACGACCTGCTGGGCGACGCCTACGAGTACCTGATGCGCCACTTCGCCACCGAGTCGGGCAAGAGCAAGGGCCAGTTCTACACGCCTGCCGAGGTCTCGCGGATCATGGCCTCGCTGATCGGCATCACCAAGAACACGCCCAAGTCTGCGACCGTCTACGACCCGACCTGCGGGTCTGGTTCGCTGCTGCTCAAGGTGGCCGACTCGGCTCCGAACGGCCTGACCGTCTACGGCCAGGAGAAGGACAACGCGACCCGAGCGCTGGCCGTGATGAACATGATCCTGCACGGCAACGCCACCGCTGACATCCGCCAAGGCGACACCCTGACGAGCCCGCAGTTCACGATCGGGAACGAGCTGCGCACCTTCGACTTCCTCGTAGCGAATCCGCCGTTCAGCGTGAAGTCCTGGACCAACGGCCTCGAGAACGAGTTCGGACGCTTCGACACCTTCGGACGTCCGCCTGAGAAGAACGGCGACTACGCCTTCTTGCTCCACATGATCAAGAGCCTCAAGTCGACCGGCCGGGGAGCGGTGATTCTGCCGCACGGCGTGCTCTTCCGCGGCAACGCCGAGGCCACCATCCGCACGGAACTGATCAAGCGTGGCTATATCAAGGGGATCATCGGTCTGCCGGCGAACCTCTTCTACGGCACCGGTATCCCGGCCTGCATCATCGTGCTCGACAAGCACGACGCCCAGGCACGCACCGGCATCTTCATGATCGACGCCAGCAGGGGCTTCGCCAAGGACGGCCCCAAGAACCGTCTGCGTCCGCGTGACGTGCACCAGATCGTCGATACCTTCACCAAGCAACTTGAGGTCGATCGCTACTCGCGCATGGTGCCGATCAGCGAGATCGCCAGCGCCAAGAACGACTACAACCTCAACATTCCGCGCTACATAGACAGCTCGGAGCCCGAGGACATCCAGGATCTGCATGCTCACCTCAAGGGCGGCATCCCGAACCGTGATCTCGACGCCTTGCAGCCGTACTGGGATGCGTTCCCGAGCCTGCGTGCGCAGCTTTTCAAGCCGCTCCGCAACGGCTACTCCGAGCTTGACGTTGACCGGGCGGACATCCAAAAGACCGTCACCGACTCGGCCGAGCACAAGCAACTCGCCACCTCGACCGAGGGCATCGTCAAGATCTGGTGGAACAAGCACGTCGACGAGCTGACCGCCATCTCGCCGTCCACCCGACCAGCTGACCTGATCCAGGAGATCGGCGACTCACTTCTAGCTGCCTTCCGCACCCGACCTCTCGTCGACGAGTACGGCGTGTACGAGCAACTCATGAGCTACTGGAACGACGTCATGCACGACGACGTCGCCCTGGTCATGAGCGAAGGCTGGGACGATGCCGCCAAGCCACGTCCCACTATCGAGAACAAGGAACGGAAGCTCAACGAGACCCCAGATCTCGTCATCGGTGCCGGTCGTGGAGCTACCAAGTACAAGATGGACCTGCTGCCGCCGGCCTTTATCGTTGCTCGTTACTTCGCCACCGAACAGGCCGAGGTAGACGAGCTGAACACTCGGGCTGAACAGGCCAGCCAGGCGGTTGAGGAGTTCATTGAAGAGAACTCGGGTGAGGAGGGTCTGCTCGCTGACGCGATGGACGACGACAAGATCAGCAAGGTGGTGGCCGCCGCTCGCTTGAGGGTCACCAAGTACGAAGACCCAAGGAGCGACGAGGTTGCCGCCCTGGCCAAGCTCATCGGGCTGTACAACGACGAGGCCGAGGCCAAGAAGGCGGCCAAGGAAGCCCAGACCAAACTCGACCGCAAAACCCTCGCCAGGTACGGCGAGCTCACGACCGAGGACATCCAGAGCCTCGTCATCGACGACAAGTGGGGTGCTCGTTTCGTGCGCGGGTCTCGGACTGAGCTCGACGGCTTGATTCGTTGCCTCGTCGATCGTCTCACCGTTCTGGCTGATCGCTACTCGCGGACTGTGGGTGATCTGGGTGTCGACGTCGAGAGACTCAGTGCCAGGATGTTTGAACATTTGGCCGCTATGGGAGTCAAGCGATGAACGTTGCGGCTGCTGATTGGACAACAACGACCGTGGGAGCATTGGCATCAGTAGCTCGTGGAGCATCTCCGCGGCCGATCGCTTCGCCTAGGTGGTTTGATGCTGATGGGGATGTCCGCTGGGTTCGCATTGCCGATGTGAATCGTTCAGACGGCCGAACTCTTCTAGCGACGACCCAAGCGCTGTCTCCCGACGGCATCGTGCGCAGTCGATACCTGAAGCCCGGAACTTTGATCATGAGCATCGCCGCGACGGTAGGAATCCCTGTCATCACGGGTGTGCCTGCATGCATCCATGACGGTTTCGTTGCGCTGGAGAATGTTAAGGCCGATCAGACCTTCCTCTTATACCTGTTGAAAGCTTCGGAACCGCGACTTCGCGAGGCTGGTCAGTCGGGCTCGCAGATGAACGTCAACTCGGACATTGTCCGAGGGCTTGAGATTCAGGTGCCTCGCAGGGTTGAGGAGCAGCGACGGATCGCTACAGCTTTGTGGGACGCGGATGACCTGATCGCTTCGCTCCAACGCCTGCTCGCCAAGAAGCGAGCAATCAAGCAGGGCCTGATGCAGGAACTCTTGACTGGCCGCACGCGCCTGCATGGGTTCAATCATGAGTGGGCACCAGTCACACTAGGTGCAGTTGGTACTACGTACGGTGGGCTTGTCGGCAAGTCAGGCAAAGACTTTGGCCATGGACGCGGGCGCTTCGTCACCTTTGTGGAGGTGATGCGAGATGCGCGGCTTCGAGGAGTGGAGCTTGCGCGAGTTGATGTGAAGCGGAGTGAGCGCCAGAACGAGGTTCGACTCGGAGACGTGCTGTTCAATGGCTCGTCGGAAACGCCTGACGAGGTCGCACTAGCTGCAGCAGTCGAGTTCGATGAACCCGGCGTTCTGCTCAATAGCTTTTGCTTCGGATATCGCCTCTCACGGTTCGACGTGATCGACCCGCTCTTCCTTGCGTACTTCTTCCGGGCGACTCCGGGTAGAGATCTGATCGTCTCTCTCGCTCAAGGGTCTACCCGCTACAACATCGCGAAGACGAAGCTCGTGAGAACTGTCATCGTGCTGCCCAAAATTGCTGAGCAGCAAGCGATCGCTGCGGTTCTGCGTGGCGCCGACACCGAGATCGAAGCCCTCGAGCGTCTCCTTGACGCCACTCGTGCCATCAAGCAGGGCATGATGCAGGAGCTCCTGACGGGTCGCACTCGACTCCTACCATCGGAGGCATCAGTATGAGCGGCATCAACAGCGAGTGGGCGATCCAACAGCTCGACGCCTTCATCAGCGCAACGACCCTTACCCACGTCCCGTCACCACCGAACTCGATCGGCTTTCACAGTTACAGGACGGCTGAGTCCGAGCCCGAGATCGTGAAGCAAGCCCAGGTCGTTGAGCAGATCCTCGACCGCGTCGTGCCTGGTTGGCATGACCTCAAGGTAGACACGGATCGCAAAAAGTGGGCCGTACATCATGAGGCTTCGATACGGGCCAAGGAAGCTCTGATGAGAGCTGACGAGGTCAGAGCGAACCTCGGGGATGACGCTCCGGAGGTCTCGGCATCCAGTCTGCACCCGTGGATCTGGAGCGGTGCAGCGTCCCTCTGGCGGTCGGGGCACTACCACTCCGCAGTGGAGGACGCGGCGAAGAAGGTCAACGCAGAAACGCAGAACAAGGTCGGCCGCCGCGATCTGAGCGAGACGAAGCTCTTCCAGGAAGCTTTCACGGAAAAGCCGGCCGAGGCTGGCAAGGCACGTCTGCGCCGGATGACTCCCGATGGGAGCGACACCTACAAGTCCGTTCAGCGCGGTGCCATGGCGCTGGCCGAGGGGATCTTCGCCGGCATTCGCAACCCGCTGAGCCACGAGGCCGACCAGGAGCTGGACGGGCAAGTGGCGCTCGAGTATCTCGCGGCGCTGAGTGTGCTCGCTCGCTGGGTCGATGAATCGTCAGTGGAGCACGCAGGAGTCACCTCATGAGCCAGGTAGGTCAACTCGAACGTGTGACGCAGAACCGCATGGTCAGGTTGTTCCAGGATCGTCTCGGTTACGAGTACGCCGGCAACTGGGAAGATCGTGGTACCAACTCGAACATCGAGGAGTTCTTCCTTCGCCAGAACCTGGCCGCTCGTGGTTACGACGACGAGATCATTGGCAAGGCGATCAACGAGCTGCGCAAGGCGGCTTCTGTTGGTGGCGCCCGATCATTGTACGAGGCTAATCGCGAGGTCTACGATCTGCTGCGATACGGGGTGAAGGTCAAGCGTGGTGTGGCCGATCAGTTCGAGACTGTCTGGGTCGTCGACTGGAAGAACCCAAGCGCCAATCACTTTGTTGTGGTTGAGGAAGTTGCCATCGCGGGCGAGCACAACAAGCGTCCGGACGTCGTGTTGTATGTCAATGGCCTGGCCTTGGGCATCATCGAGTTCAAGCGCTCGAAGGTCAGTGTCACGGAGGGTATCCGCCAGAACATCGGCAACCAGAGCGCGCACTTCATCCGGCCGTTCTTCTCGACCGTCCAGCTGCTCTTTGCTGGCAACGACGTCGAGGGCCTGCGCTACGGCGTGATCGAGACGCCCGAGAAGTACTGGCTGCAGTGGAAGGAGCGCGAAGGAAGCTCGCTTGGCGCCGATGTGGCCGAGCACCTAGACCGGGCTGTTCTACAAATGTGTTCAAAGGATCGGTTCCTTGAGCTGATTCATGACTTCATGGTCTTTGATGCGGGTATCAAGAAAACGGCTCGTCACAATCAGTTCTTTGGCGTGAAGGCTGCGCAGGAGCGCATTGCCAAGCGCGAGGGGGGCATCATCTGGCACACGCAGGGCTCGGGCAAGAGCCTCACGATGGTTTGGCTGGCCAAGTGGATCCGTGAGCGTCAGGACCAGGCGCGCGTCCTGATCATCACCGACCGCACCGAGCTCGACGAGCAGATCGAGAAGGTCTTTGGTGGTGTCAACGAGAACATCTATCGCACGACTTCGGGTGCTGACCTGCTGACCCAGATCAACAAGCACGACCCTTGGCTGATCTGTTCGCTCGTTCACAAGTTCCGCGGCGGCGATGACGACCGTGACTTTGACGAGGCCGGCCAAGACTTCATCTCTGAACTCCACTCGCGACTGCCGGCCAACTTCTCAGCCAAGGGCAACCTGTTCGTCTTCGTCGACGAGGCGCACCGTACCCAGTCGGGCAAGATGCACCGGGCCATGAAGGAGTTGCTGCCTGGCGCCATGTTCGTCGGTTTCACTGGTACGCCGCTGCTCAAGGCTGACAAGGCGACGAGTATCGAGACCTTCGGCTCGTTCATCCACACCTACAAGTTCGACGAGGCCGTCACGGACGGCGTCGTGCTCGACCTGCGCTACGAGGCCCGCAACATCGAGCAAGACCTCAGCAGCCCCAATAAGGTCGACAAGTGGTTCGAGGCCAAGACAAAGGGGCTCACTGACCTCAGCAAGGCGACCCTCAAGAAGCGTTGGGGAACCATGCAGAAGGTCGTCTCGGCCGAGCGGCGCGCCAAGCAGATCGTTCAGGACATCCTGCTCGACATGGAGACCGAGCCGCGCCTGGTGAGCGGCCGCGGCAATGCCATGCTCGTGGGCGAGAGCATCTACCAGGCCTGCAAGTTCTACGAGATGTTCGTCAATGCGGGCTTCAAGGACAAGGTCGCGATCGTGACGAGCTACGTTCCGAACCCGAGCGACATCTCCAAAGAAGACGCAGGCGACGGCGCGACAGAGAGGCTGCGCCAGTACGGGATCTACCGCAAGATGCTTGCGGACTTCTTTGGCGTGAGCGAAGACGAAGGCGTCAGCCGGATCGAGGAGTTCGAGAAGGAGGTCAGCGCCGGTTCATCGAAGAGCCGGGGCAGATGCGCCTGCTCATCGTGGTCGACAAGCTGCTAACAGGCTTCGACGCACCGAGCGCGACCTACCTCTACATCGACAAGAAGATGCGCGATCACGGCCTGTTCCAGGCGATCTGTCGGGTTAACCGCCTCGATGGTGACGACAAGACCTACGGCTACATCATCGACTACCGCGACCTGTTCAACTCCCTCGAAACAGCGATCACCGACTACACCTCGGAAGCCCTCGATGGCTACGAGAAGGACGACATCGACGGCCTGCTCAAAGACCGCACCGAACAAGGCCGAAAGGATCTCGACGAGGCGCTCGAGAGGATCCGCGCCCTGGTCGAAGCCGTCGCTCCGCCAAAAGGCACGCTTGAGTATCAGCACTACTTCGTCGCCTCGGTTCCTGGTGACGCTGCGCAGATCAAGGCCAACGAAGCCAAGCGCGTCGAGCTCTACAAGTCCGTCTCGGCACTGGTCCGTGCCTACAGCGCGATCGCCAACGAGATGGAAGAGGCCGGCTACACCGCCGCCGAAGCCGCAGCGATCAAGAGCGAGGTCGCTCACTTCGTTGACGTGAAGGACGAAGTCGAACTCGGTGCCGGAGAGAACGTCGACATCAAGCAGTTCGAGGCTGGCATGCGCGCCCTGCTCGACACCTACATCCAGGCCGACCCATCCAAGGTCGTCGCCACCTTCGACAAGGGCCTCGTCGAGCTGATCGTCGAACGTGGCGAGGGTGCCCTCGACACCTTGCCACCCGGCATCAAGAAGAACCCAGAGGCCGCCGCCGAAACCATCATCAACAACGTGCGCAAGACGATCATCGACGAGCACGCGATGAACCCGAAGTACTACGACACGATGTCCTCGCTCCTGGACGCCCTGATCGAACGCGCCAAGAAAGAAGCGCTCGACTACAAGACCTATCTGCAGCACCTACTTGAGTTGGCCGCCAAGGTGGGCAAGGGCGAGTCAGACACCATCTACCCGGAATGGGCCAAGGACGGAGCACAGAAGGCGTTGGTCGACTTCGCGTTCGCCGATCCGAGCCTCCCTGTTGTGGTCGACTACACCGTGCGCCACGAGAAGGAGCACGACTGGGTCGGCAACCGAATGAAAGAGCGCGCCATGGCTCGAGCCCTGCGCCGCATCCTGCCCGCCGACTTTGATCGCTTCGATGAACTCATTGAACTTGTGAAGGCACGCAATGAGTACCGCTAGCGCCTACCTCACCGTCGCCGGCCTCGGGATCGATGTCATCTACAAGGACATCAAGAACCTGCACATCTCGGTCTACCCACCAGTCGGGCGAGTTCGCGTGGCCGCACCGCACCGCCTGGACGAAGATGCAATCCGCCTCGCGATCATCCAGCGCCTGCCATGGATCAAGAAGCAACGCCAACAACTCCAGGATGCTGACCGGCAGACCGAGCGCCGCATGGTCTCGGGCGAGACTCACTACGTGTGGGGCGAGCGCTACCGCCTCGATTCGTCACGAGTCGGTCGCTCGAGCGTGAAGTTGGTCGGCAAGACGCTCTGGCTCACCGCCCCAGCCGACGCCGATGGCGAAGCCAAGAAGGCGATCCTTGATCGTTGGTACCGCCGCGAACTCAAGGCCGCGTTGCCCGGTCTGATCGCCAAGTGGGAACCGATCATCGGTGAACGGGTCGACAAGGTCGTTATGCGCCGCATGAAGACGAAGTGGGGCACCTGTCAGACTGCGTCCCGAGCTATCTGGATCAACCCCGAGCTCGCCAAGAAGAACCCCCGCTGCCTCGAGTACATCGTCGTGCACGAGATGACTCACCTGCTCGAGCGCACCCACAACGACCGATTCATTGAACTGATGGACAAACATATGCCCGCCTGGCGCGCCCGCCGAGACGAGCTGAACGAGGCGCCGCTGGCAGCGGAGGAGTGGCATGACTAAGCGGGTTCCTTCTGGATCTGAGTGGCGCAAGTGGGACCTTCACGTTCATGTGCCAGGGACCAAGTTAAATAACGGCTACGCAACCAAGAACGGAGCGCCCGACTGGGAGCGATTTGCTGACGCGCTCGAAGCATCGGACGTTGCTGTGATCGGGATCACTGACTACTTCTCGGTTGAGTCTCAACTGGAGTTCATAGAGTTCTTCAAGCAGCGCCATCCACAGTCAGAGAAGCTCCTGCTCGTCAATCTCGAACTCAGGCTGAACGAGGCGGTCAATCGCGCCACCGAGACCGTCGACTTCCATGTGATCTTCAAGGACTCAGCGTCTGAGGACACCAAAGCCAAGGTGAGGGAGTTCGTAGGAAATCTCAAGACCCAGATAACCGACGCTCAGGACCGTCAGAAGTCGTGTACTGAACTTGAACCTGGCGAGTACGACAGCGCCACTGTCACTCGCACTGATATCAAGAAGGCGTTCAGGGAGACATTCGGTGACAAGGCCGAACCTACCGATCATCTGATCTACTTGGCGCCGGCGAGCAACAACGGGTTGCGGGCGGCGGCCGGAAGCCAGCGCAGGGCGAACCTTGCTGACGAGATCGACAAGGTAGTTCATGCAATCTTTGGCAAGGACGAGAACTACACGGAGTGGTATCTGAAGACAGACCGCTTCGAAGACGCGTCTCAACAGTCCAAGCCGAAGCCGGTCTTCGGCGGCTCTGATGCACACAGCTTCGAGCAGCTTGAACGGTGGCTCGGCAAGGCGGATGCCGCCGAGGACTCCCACCAAGTCATTACCTGGGTCAAGGCTGACCCGACCTTCGCAGGCCTTCAGCAAACCCTGGTCGAGCCGCGTGACCGCGTATCTCTCGCGGAGCTTCAGCCTGACACCAAGGATGCGTACAAGGTCATCAAGCGGGTCACATTTCAGGGCTCGTCAGACTTCCCGTCGGAGATCGTCCTGAACCCAAACCTCAACGCCATCATCGGTAGCCGGTCATCCGGCAAGTCGACGTTGCTAGCTCATATCGCACACGCGGTCGATCCGGACTACACCGTCCAGCAACAGGTGCTCGCCACCAAGGTCAAGCCGAACGAGGTTGGCCCCGCGGCCGGCTTATCGTGGAAGTCAGTTCAGTCGACCATCTGCACTGTGGAGTGGGCTGACGGCAGTACTACCGGCGGCAGTGTGATCTACATTCCGCAGAACTGGCTCTACCAGATCAGTGACAACCCGAAGGAAGTCACCAAGAAGATTCAGCCGGTCCTGCAACACCAGTACGCGCCGTACTTCCGTGAGCACGAGCGTCAGATTGATGCTACGAAGGCTGCGAACGAAGCTATCGACCAGGCTGTCGGTAGATGGTTTGAGCTGGCGGCCGAGGTTGCTGACCTAGACGCGAAGATCCGCCAAATTGGCGACAAGACCGCTATCGCCAAGGAGCGTGATTCGATCGGTGTGCAGATCGAGAAGCTTCGCTCCGAGAACGCTCTGAGTGCTGAGGATCTGGAGAAGTACCAAACCGTTGTGAACGCGGTCGACGATAAACGAGCACGGATCGCTGAGGCGGGAGTCGAGGGAGAGCAGCTGGATCCGTTCGTAGTCGCAGCTGACTCGGGCTTTGAGCCCGCCCCAGGTTCAGTGGCCGTTAACGTGCGGCTGACACCGGACCTTGATGACGTGCCGGAGAAGCTAGCCGAGATTCTGACCCCGCTCGTAGAGGAGTGCAAGGCAGCGCTAGTCGCCAAGGTCGAAGCTTCTGTCGCGACATATCGAACCTCTCTAGCGGCGGAGGTGAAGGATCTGACTGCGGCCGCCGTCAAGCTGGAGTCTGACAACAAGGACTTGATTGAGAAGCACCAGGCCAACTCGGCGCTCGACGTGCTCGTGAAACGCCAGAAGGACCAGCAGTCCTCAATCGCCAAGATCGAGAAGCTCGAGGAGCAACGATCCAAAGCTGCGAAGGATCAGTCCGCGGCCTGCAATCGCGTTGGGGACAGCCTCGCCGCGCGCGCCACGGCACTAGCGGCGCTCGAGGTGTCGTTTGGCGCAGAGCCTCGGGTACTGGATCAACTCCAGTTTGGAGTGGCGAGGGGCTTTGACCCAGAGGTCATCAACGCGCTGTCGGTGCCGTTCGACAAGCGCGAGAAGGGTCCGTTTACTGATGCAGCAGAAGCGGGCATCGATCTCCAGAAGGCCCAGGCTGACCCGGCCGGGTTCCTCAGCAGCCTCTTCTCCAAGAAGCAGCGACTCAACTCGGGCAACGATCCTGTCGATGTCGCACGTACCGTACTTACGGCTACTCCCGAGGTTCGGTTCACCGCCGAGCTCGACGGAGACCAGATTGGCGGCTTCACGCGATCGACGATGACTCCAGGCAAGCAGGCGTTGTTTGCACTAACCCTGATACTCGGCGAAGCCGAGGATACTTGGACGCTGCTCATCGACCAGCCAGAGGACGACCTGGACAGCCGCTCCGTGTACGACAACATCGTGCGCTACTTAATCGAGCAGAAGAAGCGCCGTCAGATCATCCTCGTGACTCACAATGCGAACTTGGTTGTCGGCGCAGATGCAGAAGAGGTGCTAGTGGCGAACCGCCACGGCGATGACCGCAAGAACCGAGGCAACCGTACATTCGACTACCTCACCGGATCGCTTGAACACAGCGAGCCCAAGCGAACAGCGCCTTACGACCTCGAGCGCATGGGCATACGTGAACACGCTGTCGAGATTCTCGATGGTGGCGAAGAGGAGTTCCAGAAGCGTCGGGACAAGTACAAAATCTAGGCACCGGGCAGATTTCTTGACCTGACGGAATCGTCGGGTGGCGAACAGCTAGCGTCAGACGGCTGCGGAACAGCGCCGTTCCGAGCCTCGCGGGCGCAAGGGAACGTATAGCAAGCTCGGCGGGAGTGTGCGCACATCATCGTCACCGCGATAAAAGTGCCCGCCCTGGTCGAGTCCCCTTAGCCCGAACCCCCACCCGTTAGCCTTGAACGACCCCCAAGCCGTAGCCAAAGGCCTCATCAGCCACCAACCCGACTCCTCGACCCTGAAATCAACTTGAACATAGGTCCCAACTCTTCGCATCCCATGCCCCAGTCCCGATTCTCCTGACACACCCTCTGCACCACGCGATTGCCCAAAACTGCTTGTCAAATGCCTGATCCGCGTGGATCAGCCTAGAAAGCCCGGACGGCATCAGCCCTTTCGAGACAGGTGAGCCTAGCCCACTGGCCGCTTCTGAGCTTGGCCACGAGCGCTTTGCAGACCTCAAAAAGTCTCCGCTCTCGGCAACAGGAGGGGAACATCCCTTTGGCAAGGGGCTTCGCTGAGTTCTCTCCACAGTCAACACACCCAGGTCAGCCACGTCGTCGCAAATCTCGTGGCCGCCGAAGGCCTCCCCATCTGCCTGTAAAGGGTAGGGAGGCAATGCGAATGCCAGCAGATCAATGTTCACCAGGGCGCCCCTCAGCCCGCACATGCAAGAGGTCACCATCGGATGTCCGAATCGGTACCGGCTCATCTGCCTATGACGGCAGGAGAGAACGGCGATGGTGATGAGTCTGCACAAGGTGTCCGCCGGGGATGGGTACGACTACCTGATCCGGCAAGTCGCGACGCACGACACTGCCGTCGGCGCGGGTACGGCGCTGGCGGACTACTACGACGAGAAGGGCGAGTCACCCGGGGTCTGGCTGGGGACGGGACTGACCGGCATCGAAGGCCTGTTCGAGGGCGACACCGTCACCTCGGAACAGATGAAGTCGCTCTTCGGCGAAGGTTTGCATCCGCTGGCGGCACAGCGGCTCGCCGCGCTCGGGCCGAACCCATCGAAGCAGGACTTATTGAACGGGGTCCGGCTGGGCCGAGCCTTCCGCCAGCCTGACACCACGGTCGTCGAGTTCCGCGCCGAGCTGGGACGCCGCTATGTCGCCTGGAACCAAGCCCACGGCCAACCGGCGAAGGACACGATCGCGACAGACGTCCGAGCCGCTATCCGCACCGACCTGGCGATCGAGTGGTTCACGGCCCGAGAAGGTCGCGCCCCGGATGCCCGCGAGTTGCATGGCTTCCTGACCAGGGTGTCGCGGAAGCCGTCGATTCCGGTGGCAGGGTTCGACCTGACGTTCTCTCCGGTGAAGAGCGTGTCGGCACTGTGGTCTCTGCTGGACCGCCGGACGACGGGGCTGGTCGAAGCCGCCCACGACGCAGCGGTGCGCGACGCCCTGCGGTTCCTGGAGAACCAGGTGCTCTTCACACGCATGGGCCACAGCGGGGTCGAGCAGGTCGAGGTGGTTGGCGCGGTCGCGGCGGCGTTCACCCACCGCGACAGTCGCGCTGGTGATCCCGATCTACATAGCCACGTGGTGATCGCGAACAAGGTCCAGGCCGTCTGCGATGGCCAATGGCGAGCGATTGACGCCCAAGTGTTGTACAGGGATCTGACCGCCGCCTCCGAGACCTGCAACACCGCACTGGAACTCCACCTCGCCCGGCTGCTCGGGTGGCGGTTCGCCGAGGTCCCGCGAACGGATGGGCGACGACCGGTGCGCGAAGTGGCCGGCGTCGACTCCCGGCTGGTGTCGTTGTGGTCGCGGCGCCGCCAGGACATCGAACGAAAGGCTGCCGATCTGGCGGCCGCGTTCCAACAGGTGAACGGGCGTCCTCCGAGTCCGATCGAGCGCATCGAGTTGCATCAGTCTGCGACCCTCGCCACGCGAGAGTCCAAGCATGCTCCCCGATCGCTCAACGAACAGCGCGCCACGTGGCGGGCCGAGGCCGATCAACTGCTTGGCGCGCGTGGCGTGGAGCGGATGCTCCGCCGCATCGCAGGCCAGGGGCCCGCCCCGGTAGCTGCACTGGACGGCGCCTGGTACGTCCGCTCTGCCGCGACGGTACTCGCCACGGTGGAGGAACACCGGGGCCAGTGGCAGGAACACCACGTCCGCGCCGAAGCACTGCGCTACGTCCGTGCCGCCGCAGTCCCCATAGGGCATCTCGACACCGCAGTGGAGCACTTAGTTGCCGCCGTCGTCCAGCAGTCGGTCCTCCTGACACCGCCCGGGGACGAGATCGAGGAGCCCGACGGACTCCGCCGGTCGGATGGCAGCTCGGTGTATCGGAAAGTGGGGACCGACTGGTACACCTCGCAGCGGATCCTGCTGGCCGAGCGACGGATCATCGACGCGGCCGGACGCAGCGGCGGACCCAGCGCCACTGCCGACTCCGTTCAGACTGCATTGCTGGCTGAGTTGGCCAACGGCACCGCGCTCAACACAGGCCAGGTCCACCTCGTTACCGGCATGGCGACTTCCGGCCGGCGCGTGCAACTTGCACTCGCCGCAGCCGGAACGGGCAAGACCACCGCCATGCGGGCTACCGCATTCGCCTTCATCGACAGCGGCGGCGATATCCTCGCCCTGGCGCCGACTGCGGCAGCAGCTACCCAGCTGGGACGCGAACTCCCCGCAGAGGTCCACGCCGACACGCTCCACAAGCTGGCCCGCGAACTCGACCAGCCCAACCCGCCGGACTGGGTGGCGGCGATCGGACCACGGACGCTGGCGATCATCGATGAAGCCGGCATGGCCGACACCCTGATTCTCGACCGGGTGGTCGCCCGCGTACTTGACCTCGGCGGCAGCGTTCGGCTGATCGGCGATGATCAACAGCTCGGGGCGATCGCGTCCGGCGGTGTGCTACGCGACATCGCCCGCCAGCACGGCGCCCTCCGGCTTGAGGAGGTCGTCCGCTTCCAGCTGCCGTCCGAGGCCGCGGCCTCGCTCGCCCTGCGGGAAGGCGACCCGTCCGCTCTCGGCTTCTACTTCGATCACGGCCGCGTTCACGTCGGCGACAGCGACACCGCCCTCGATGGCCTGTTCGCCGCGTGGCTGACCGACAAGCGGGCCGGTCTGGACGCCCTCATGCTCGCACCCACTCGCGACCAGGTCGCCAGCCTCAATGCCCGTGCCCGCGAACACCGGCTGTCTGAACAGCGGCCCGGACGAGAAGTCACCCTCGCCGACGGCAACCAGGCATCGACCGGCGATCAGGTCATCACCCGTCACAACAACTGAACCGCCTGTAACTCTTCTGTTGGCTGGCCTGGGGCTGGCTGGCAGGGTCGGTGTCGTGCTCGTCTGCGGGTGTGACTCGTGAATCGCCTGGCCCCCTGTTGGGGTGCCTTTGCCGGGATCTGT
>JAEXCA010000114.1 GCA_023393755.1 Actinomycetes bacterium
GCGCGGCGGCTGCCACCGGAGCGGACGGCCGGCCGGCCTCGAGGGCGCGGTCGGCCTCGGCCTGGTCGCGCTCGGCGCGGAAGGCGTCCCGCTCCTCGGCGGTCCGGTAGTCACCGAACAGGATCAGGAAGAAGGCGACGAAGAACGCACCCGCGATGGCGATGACGTACAGGAACACCGGCGAGAAGATCGGGATGGTCAGCAGCGAGGTGAAGGCGAAGGTGTTGGCGTGGACACCGTCGGTCTGCAGCAGCAGGGATCCCACCGCGATGATCGCTCCACCGGTGAAGCAGCCCACCAGCATCCTCGGGTAGATCCGCTTGAACCGCAGGTGAATGCCGTAGAGCGACGGCTCCGAGATGCCGCCCAGCAGGCCTGCGGCCAGGGCGCCGGTCGAGGTCTGCCGCATCTCCAGATCGCGTTCCCGCGCCGAGATCACCAGCACCGCGGCGGTGGCACCGAAGCAGGCGAAGTTCCAGGCGCCCATCGGACCCTGGATGAAGTCGTAGCCCAGGCCCGCCGGCGGCGGCGCGAGGTTGGCGAGCATCAGCGCGTTCAGCGGCCAGTGCAGGCCCAACGGCACCAGGAACGGGTAGACCATCGGGATCAGGATGGCGAAGATGAACGGAGCGAAGGTGTTGAGCCAGGAGAGCCCCTGGCCGAGCACGGTGCCGATCCACAGGCCGAGCGGGCCGATCAGGAACGCGGCGACCGGAACCATGATGACCATGGACAGGAACGGCACGAACACCAGGTGCAGGTTGCTGGGAATGACCCGCTGGGCGCCCTTGTAGATCAACGCCAGCACCGCGACCATGATCAACGGGACGAAGACCGCGCCGCTGTAGTCGTTGATCGGCATCTGGATCCCGAAGATCGTCGCGGTACAGATATCGGATCCACCCGGGATGGGGTTGGCGGCACAGACCGTGCTGCTCACCAGGGCGGGGTTGCCCAGCTTCACGAACTCGGGCGTCATCAGCGCCGCCATCACGCTGAAGCCCACCCAGGGGTCGATGTTGAGCGCCTTGGCCGCGTTGTACGACACGGCCAGTGGCAGGAAGTAGAACACCGCCCGCCAGATCGTGTCGATGAAGATCCAGCCGGCCGGCTTGTCGGCCGCCCGGAAGTCGACCACGCCGAGGGCGTCCAGGATGGCGGCGAAGGCGATCACCAGCGAGGCGCCCAGCAGCACGCCCAGCAGCGGACGGAAGCTGTTGGAGAGGTACTCGAAGAAGGCGTCGAGCCAGGCGTTCTTGCCGCGGGCCTTGGCGCGGGCGGCGGCCTTGACGTCGGCGTCGCTCTGCCCGCCGCCGGATGCCGCGGGCTTGGCGCCGGACATCGACGGCAGGTTCATGATCTCGGTGAAGACGCCCTGCACGGCGCCGCCGATCACGACCTGGAAGCGGTCTCCGCTCTGCGGGACGGTGCCGAGGACGCCGGGGACCTTGTCGAGGGCCTTGGCGTCGACCTTGCCGGCGTCCACCAGCTCGAACCTGAGCCGGGTGGCGCAGTGGGTCAGACTCACGATGTTGGCCGGGCCGCCGATGTGTTCGACGATCTGCTCAGCGGTATTGGGGGCAGCCATCCTCTTTCCTGTCTGCTCAGTTCGCCCTAGGGGCGAGGGGGCGAGCAGCCCGAGGAATGCATCCGCGGAGGCACTCCAGGGGCGGCCGGACGCGTGGGCAGGCTACGTCCGCAGCACTGCTCACGCACCGACCTAACACCGATCGGGGCACCGGACGCAAGGGCCTGCCCGGCAGGAGCCGGCACGGAGGCCGCAGGCGGCCGCGCACCGACGGCGGCGGGCGGGTGCGGACGTCCGGCGAACCGCGCGGACGGACGTCAGCACCGCCACCGGGCAGGCAGCAGGAACCGCGACAGCCCTCGACTCCCTCCAACGGGTCGTGGCGGGACGACGATCCAGGCGCGACGCGGGGGGCGGGTCAGGCCAGGGAGAGGAAGAGCTTCTCCAGCGACGTGAGATCGACGTCGTTGGTGTCGGGGTTGGTCAGGCACTCCTTGAGGCCGGTGGAGATCACCGCGAAGCCGGCCCGATCCAGCGCCTTGGAGACCGCCGCCAGCTGGGTGACGATCTCCTGACAGTCGCGCTCGTCCTCGATCATCTTGATGATGCCGCCGATCTGGCCCTGAGCGCGCTTCAGGCGACGGGTGACCGTCGCCATGTCCTCGGCGCTGAGTCTCATCCGCCCCACCCCTTCCGGGTCACTGCGCCCCGCCGGTCTGCGCGGCGATCTGCGTCCGTACGTCGTCCATGTCCAGGCCCTTGATCGCGACGATCAACTCATCGAGCGCGGTGGCGGGCAGTGCGCCGGGCTGGGAGAAGACCAGGATGCCATCCCGGAACGCCATCAGCGTGGGAATGGACGAGATGCCGGCCGCGCCGGCCAACCCGCGCTCGGCCTCGGTGTCGACCTTGCCGAAGGCGACGTCGGCGTACTTCTCGGAGGCGGCCTCGAAGACCGGCGCGAACATCCGGCAGGGCCCGCACCAGGCCGCCCAGAAGTCGACCAGCAGGATGCCGTTGTCGGTGACCGCCTGCTCGAAGGTGTCGGCGGTCAGGTTCACGGTGGCCATGGTGCTCCTCGGGTGTCGTCGTCGCCAGTATAACCGGAATACCCCCTTGGGTATTCCCGTCGCTCCGCCCGGCGACCCGATCGGCCCACCGCGGCGCCCGGGCGGCAGCGTCCCCGAGGTTGGTCGCCCGGCGCCGGCCCTGGAGCCGGGTGCTACCGTGACCTACGCCTGACCTGGGTGACTGCGCAACACTCCCCCCTCACCCGCGCCGGGGGCGGGAGATACGCTGTCACCTGACAGAACGATCGTTCTGTAACCCCATCCGGCGCACGAGGAGATGCAGATGAGCCGCAGCGAGGGCCCGGCGCCGGCTTCGGCGTTCGACCTGCGCGACTACACCCGCACCGCCCGCGGCAGCCACCGCGACCGGCTCGACCTGAGCCGCTATGCCACCGACCCGCTCGACGAGGACACCCTCGAGCTGGTTCGGCTGCTGGCCCGGCTGGAACGCGGGGCGCTCTCCTACCTGCGCAGCGTGCTGGTCACCCCCACCCACGCCGATGCCCGGATGACCGCCTTCCTGGTGACCTGGGCTTACGAGAAGTTCTGGCTGGCCGATGCCCTGGAGGCCATCGGCGATGCCCATCCGGCCCGGGCCGAGCCGCCGGCCCCGCTGTCGCTGCGGCTGCGCCGCGGCTGGCATGCCCTGGGCGAACGGTTCGAGCCGATCCGGGAATCGGTGATCGCCAACCTGATCGGCGAGGACGTGATCGCCGTCCACTGCCTGGCCGGGGCGCTGGACGAATGGCTGGTCCAGGCCGCCTACCAGCGGCTGATCGACACCGGCCGGCACGCTGACCTGAGCCGCACCCTCGAAGAGCTCCTTGAGGTCAAGCAGCGCCACCGCGAGCTCTTCGAGACCCAGGCCCGCCGCCGGCTGCAGGCCTCCGGGACGGCGGCCGGGCTCGCCCGGCGGAGGCTGCGGCGCGCCGCCTGGCCG
>JAEXCA010000122.1 GCA_023393755.1 Actinomycetes bacterium
CGGGAAGCCCCCGCGACGCCCGTCCCGGCCGCCGAGGCCCACCCGTCGGAGCCCGCCCGGGTCAGCCCGCCGTCGTCACCGGCACCCGAGCCGGAACCGGCCCCAGCCGCGCCCGCGCCACGCGGCGGCTTCGGCGTGGCCGACCTGCGCCGGATCTGGCCGGACGTCCTGGAGGACGTCAAGGGACGCCGCCGGGTCACCTGGATCCTGCTCAGCCAGAACGCCCAGGTGGTGGACGTCCGGGACGGAACCCTCACTCTCGGCCTGGCCAACTCCGGCGTTCGGGAGAACTTCGTCCGGGGCACCCACGCCGATCTGCTCAAGGCAGCCCTGCAGCACGTCGCCGGGCTCGCCCTGCAGATCGAGCCGATCGTGGACGCCAATGCCGGCGGCACCCCGGCCGAGCCGGCCTCCCCACCACCGGTGCCGGAGCCCGTCCCCCAGCGCTCGGCGGCCGCCCAGGAGGCGCGCGAGCAGCTCCGCCGGGGCCGCAGTGGCAACTCGCCGACCGAACCGGAAGCCGAGCCCAGCCGGGACGACCTCTCGGTGGACGACGAGGTCTCCAGCGACGAACTCCTGATCAAGCACCTGGGCGCCGAACTGATCGACGAACAGGAGGCGTAGCCGGCCCGCGGTGGCGGACGAGCTACCTGTCGGCGGCAGCCGATACGATGGCGTCGACCCTCGAAGGGAGTCCACCATGTTCGATCCCGGCAGCCTCGACCTCTCCGGCCTGATGGCCCAGGCGCAGGCCCTGCAGGACCAGCTTGAGCGCGCCCAGGCGGAGCTCGCCGACCAGCGCGTCACCGGCACCTCCGGTGGAGGGCTGGTGGAGGCGACCGTCTCGGGTACCGGCGAGCTGCTCTCGCTGACCATCTCGCCCGAGGTCGTCGATCCGTCCGACACCGAGACGCTGGCCGACCTGGTGGTGGCGGCCGTCCGCGATGCCTCGAACCGGGCCACCGCGCTCGCCCAGGCCGCCATGCCCCCCATGCCGGAGATCGGGTTCTAGGGCACTGCTGGACGACGCGTCGACCGGCTCGGGCAGGCAACCGCCCGAGGGGCGAAGCCTGACGAAGCCACTGCGGTCCACCGACAAGGAGGAATGTGTACGAGGGTCCGATTCAAGACCTGATCGATGAGCTCGGGCGGCTGCCCGGGATCGGGCCGAAGGGTGCCCAGCGGATCGCCTTCCACATCCTCACCACCAACTCCGCCGATGTCGAACGGCTGGCGCACGCGCTGCGCGAGGTGACCGAGAAGGTGCGGTTCTGCGACATCTGCTTCAACATCTCCGCGGAGGAGACCTGCCGGGTCTGCCGCGATCCGCGCCGCGACCGCACCTCGATCTGCGTGGTCGAGGAGTCCAAGGACGTCGCCGCGATCGAGCGCACCCACGAGTTCCGCGGGCTGTACCACGTGCTGGGCGGCGCGATCAGCCCGATCGACAACGTCGGGCCGGGCGACCTGCGGATCCGCGAACTCGTGCTGCGGCTGGCCGACGGCACCGTCACCGAGGTGATCCTGGCCACCGACCCGAACCTGGAGGGCGAGGCCACCGCCACCTACATCTCCCGGCTGCTGCTGCCGATGGGGGTCACCGTCTCCCGGCTGGCCAGCGGCCTGCCGGTGGGCGGCGACCTGGAGTACGCCGACGAGGTCACCCTCGGCCGCGCCTTCCAGGGACGCCGCAAGCTCAGCGAGGAGACCCGCACCGCATGACCTTCCCCGTCCCACCGCAGCAGATCCGGCTGATCGCCACCGACCTGGACGGCACCCTGCTCCGCAACGACAAGACGATCAGCCCACGCACCGCCGAGGCCATCCGGCTGGCGCACGAAGCCGGCGTCCAGGTGGTGGCGGCGACCGGCCGCTACCTGGCGAGCCTGCCGAACATCCTCACCCCGGTCGGGGTCGACTACGCGGTCACCAGCAACGGCGCCCAGTGCTACCGGCTGAGCACCACCGAGTTGCTGTTCGAGGACACCATCTCGACCACCGCGGCCGCCCAGATCATGGCCCACCTGGCCGCGCACTTTCCCGACTCGCGTGCCGAGGTGGCGACCGGTGACGGTTGGACGCACTACGCCCAGCCCGGCTACCCCGAACTGCTCAGCGACGTCGAGCGCCGCAACTTCCCGATCGAGTACCGGGTGCTGACCGACCTCGAAGCGATCGACCGACCGCTGATCAAGCTGACCGCCCGCCACCCGTCGCTGCGGCCGGAGGTCCTGCTCGACTCGCTACTGGCCTCCGGGCTGACCGGCTTCCACCCGACCACCTCCGGCGGACCGATCCTGGAGGTCAGCGGACCCGGCATCACCAAGGCCCACGGCGTGGCCCGGCTCGCCGGGCTGCTCGGGCTCGAGGCACCTCAGGTGATGGCGGTCGGGGATGCCCGCAACGACGTCGAGATGCTGGCCTGGGCCGGCATCGGCGTGGCGATGGGCAACGCCGTTCCCGAGGCGATCGAGGCTGCCGACCGCTCCACCGCCTCCAACCAGGAGGACGGCCTCGCGCTGGCGATCGAGACGCTCCTGGCGGCCTGAGCGTCACAGCCAACCGACAGGCCCGGCTCAGCCGGCGGCTGGAGTCGGGAGCCATCGTGGGGGTTCCCCGAAAGGAGCAACCCATGAGACCTTCCCACTTCGCGCCCAGCCTGTTCGGCTCGCTGCTGGCGATCGCCTTCCTGATCCTGCTGGTCGGCGCGGTGGCCGCGCTGGTCTGGTGGCTGATCCGCCGCCGCAGGACGGCCGGTGCCTTCCAGCCCCACCCACCGTGGCAGCCCGGCCCGGCAACCAGCCCCGGTCCGCCGATGCCGCAGCCGCCGGCGAACGCCGTGCAGATCCTCGACGAGCGTCTCGCCCGCGGTGAGATCGAGGTGGACGACTACCTCACCCGGCGGGCAGCCCTGCTGGGCGACCGGCCACCCAATGGCACCGAGTTCCAGCATCAGGCCGGCGCCCCCGACCAGCCGGAGAAGCCCAGCTGATCGCGCTATCCGCCAACCCAGCCGTCGAGGGCCGGCTCCACCCGCCGAGGGCCGGTCCTCGGTGATCTCCGCCGCCCATGAAATCTCCCGATCGGCTGGCCCTGTGGACCGCTCGGGGGAATGATGGGTATCGAGGAGGTCGTGATGCAAGGTCTGCTGATCATGCTGCTCGCCGGGGTGGCTTTCCTGGTGGCGGTGGCCGCCCTCGCGATCGCCAACCGGGCACGGGTGCCGCGGGACGCGTCGAGCCTCACCCGGGACGCCCAGCGCATCCTGGACGAGCGGATGGCCCGCGGCGACATCAGCATCGACGAGTACCTGGCCCGCATCGCCGCGCTGCGCGGGGAGCGCCCGAACGGTATGCGCTACCGCCTGGACGAGCCCGACGACGACGGCCCGCCCGCGGAACCGGACGACGGCGTCGGGCCCCGCAGCCGCTGAGCGCAGGCGCGGCGCGTCCTGACCCGTCACACCCGACCACACCGAGCGCAGCCGGGCACGCTTCTTGTCCTACGCCTCCACCGCATGCCAGCCGGTCCCAACCAACCGACTGTGCCGAAGGGGCTCCGCCGCGTCCTCCCGCGAGGCGAGGACGAACCGGACGCGGAGACCGGCGCTCGATCCGACCCGCAGGGATCGCGTAGGTTCGACGACGAGGAACGACGAGCCTGCTCTCGATCGGGCTGAGAAGGAAGAATCGGGCGAAGCCCGGTAGACTGGGCGATCGTCCGCAAGGCACTGATGGGGCCATCACCCCGGAGCTGCCGGAAGAACGGCGCGTCAGCGCTCACTAGAACCGGCCGCGGCGAGCAACGAAGTGGGACGCCTCGCGCGTCCAAGAAGGGTGGTACCGCGGGCTCACGCTCGTCCCTTCGTCAGCGAACGACGAAGGAAGACCGAGATGACCGCCGAAGCGCCCCAGCCGAGCCACCGACCTGCGCAGTACAACGCAGTGCCGGCAGCGATCGACCTGCCCGCCATGGAGCACGAGATCCTGGCGTTCTGGAAGGCCAACGACACCTTCTCAGCCACCCTGGCCAAGACCGCCGGCGGCCAGCCGTGGACCTTCTACGAGGGTCCGCCGACCGCCAATGGCATGCCCGGCACCCACCACATCGAGGCCCGGGTGTTCAAGGACGTCTTCCCCCGGTTCAAGACCATGCAGGGCTTCCGGGTCGATCGCAAGGCCGGCTGGGACTGCCACGGCCTGCCGGTCGAACTGGCGGTCGAGAAGGAACTCGGCTTCAACGGCAAGCCCGACATCGAGGCCTACGGCGTCGAGGCGTTCAACGCCCGCTGCCGCGAGTCGGTCAGCCGCCACGTCGATGCGTTCACCGAGCTCACCGAGCGGATGGGCTACTGGGTGAACCTCGACCAGGCCTACTGGACGATGGATCCGTCCTTCGTCGAGTCGTGCTGGTGGGCGCTGAAGCAGATCCACGCCAAGGGCCTGCTGGTCGAGGATTACCGGGTCGCCCCGTACTGCCCGCGCTGCGGCACCACCCTTTCCGACCACGAGTTGGCCCAGGGCTACGAGGACGTCACCGATCCGTCGGTCTACGTCCGGTTCCCGCTGATCTCCGGCCCGCTGGCCGGCAAGGCCTCCCTGCTGGTGTGGACGACCACGCCGTGGACGCTGGTCTCCAACACCGCGGTCGCCGTCCACCCGGACGTCACCTACGTGGTCGCGACTCAGGATGTCCCCGAGGGCGAGACCCTGGTGCTCGCCGAACCGCTGGCCGAGAAGGTGCTCGGCGACGGCTGGCGGCTGGGCCAGACCTTCACCGGCAAGGACATGGAACTGTGGAGATACCAGCGGCCGTTCGAGCTGGTCGAGTTCCCGGACGCGGTCGGCGGCACCCACTACGTCGTCCTGGCTGAGTACGTCACCACCGAGGACGGCACCGGCCTGGTCCACCAGGCGCCGGCCTTCGGCGAGGACGACATGGCGGTCTGCCGCGCCTACGGGCTGCCGTTCGTGAACCCGATCCGGCCCAACGGCCACTTCGCCGACGACGTCCCGCTGGTCGGCGGACAGTTCTTCAAGACCGCCGACGCCGACCTGGTGGACGACCTGCGCGCCCGCGGGCTGCTGTTCCGCAAGCTCGACTACGCCCACTCCTACCCGCACTGCTGGCGCTGCCACACCTCGCTGATCTACTACGCGCAGCCGTCGTGGTACATCCGGACCACCCAGATCAAGGACGCCCTGCTGCGCGAGAACGAGGGCACCACCTGGTACCCCGAGAACATCAAGTGGGGTCGCTACGGCGACTGGCTGAACAACAACATCGACTGGGCGCTCTCCCGCTCGCGCTACTGGGGCACCCCACTGCCGATCTGGCGGTGCGAGGACGACCACCAGGTGTGCATCGGTTCCCGCGCGGAGCTCTCCGAGCTGACCGGGCGGGATCTCGCCGCACTCGACCCGCACCGTCCGTTCGTGGACGACATCAGCTTCGGCTGCCAGACCTGCGGCAAGCCCAGCCACCGCGTCCCCGAGGTGATCGACGCCTGGTTCGACTCCGGTTCGATGCCGTTCGCGCAGTGGGGCTACCCCTGGGCCGAAGGCTCGAAGGAGAAGTTCGAGGCCGCCTACCCGGCCGACTTCATCTGCGAGGCGATCGACCAGACCCGCGGCTGGTTCTACTCGCTGATGGCGGTCGGCACCCTGGTGTTCGACGAGTCGAGCTACCGCAATGTGCTCTGCCTGGGCCACATCCTGGCCGAGGACGGCCGGAAGATGAGCAAGCACCTGGGCAACATCCTCGAGCCGATCCCGCTGATGGATTCGCACGGTGCGGATGCCGTCCGCTGGTTCATGGCTGCCGGTGGCTCGCCCTGGTCGGCCCGTCGGGTCGGGCACAGCACCATCACCGAGACGGTCCGCAAGGTGCTGATGACCTACTGGAACACGGTCGCCTTCCACGCCCTCTACGCCCGGGCGAACAACTGGGCGCCAACGATCCCAGACGACGACCGCCACGCCGCTGTCAGCGGCGGGAAGGAAGGAGTCTTGACGAGGGCCGCGCGAGCGGGCCGAGGAACAGAGGTCGCGCGAAGCGCGAGTCTGGACGCCTCGCGGCGGCCAGGCGTCCTCCTCGGCGAGAGTGAGCAAGCTCACTCCGCGCTCTCGTCGTCGCCTTCCGAAGGGTCGACCGCCGCCAGCAAGGGGCTTCGAGACTCGGCCGCTGACGCGTCCGACCTCAGCCACCGTGGTGCGCCCGCGGACGCCGAGCGCCACGTGCTGGATCGCTGGCTGGTGTCGGCCCGCAACTCGCTGGTGCGGGACGTCACCGCGGCGCTGAACGACTTCGACACCCAGCGGGCCGGCGCCCTGCTGGCGGCCTTCGTCGACGACCTGTCGAACTGGTACGTCCGGCGATCCCGCCGCCGGTTCTGGGACGGCAACCCGTCGGCGCTGTGGACGCTGCACGAGACCCTGGACACCGTCACCCGGCTGCTGGCTCCGCTGGTCCCGTGCGTCACCGAGCGGGTCTGGCAGGACCTGATCGTCCCGGTGGTGCCGGACGCACCCGCGTCCGTCCATCTGGCCGACTGGCCGGTGGCCGACGAGGCGCTGATCGACGCCCAGCTGAACGAGGCCATGGCACTCACCCGCCGGGTCGTCGAACTGGGCCGATCGGCCCGCGCCGAGGCCAAGGTGAAGACCCGGCAGCCACTGGCCCGGGCGCTGGTGCCCTCGGCGGCATTCGGACGCCTGGAGCCGGCCCTGATCGATGAGATCAAGGCCGAGTTGAACGTGGTCGAGCTGGGATCGTTCGCCTCCGCCGGCGACCTGGTCGATCACTCCGCCAAGGGCAACTTCCGGTCGCTCGGCAAGCGGTTCGGCAAGCAGACCCCGGTGGTCGCCAATGCCATCGCCGCGGCCGACGCCGCAGCGCTGGCCAGCGCACTCGCGTCCGGCTCTGCAACTGTAGAGGTGCCCGGACTGGGCGCGGTCGAGGTGAGCCCGGACGAGGTGATCGTCTCGGAGCGGCCACGGGAAGGCTGGTCGGTGGTCAACGAACAGGGCGAAACCGTCGCCCTCGATCTCGAACTGACCCCGGAACTGGTTCAGGCCGGCCTGGCCCGCGAGGTGATCCGCCTGGTGCAGGACGCCCGCAAGGCCTCCGGCTTCGACGTCTCCGATCGGATCAGCCTCAGCTGGGTTCCCGACGACACCGACGCCGGAAAGGCCATCGCCGAAGCGATCGAAGCCCACTCCGCCCTGATCGCCGACGAGGTGCTGGCGGTCACCATCTCGCGCCCGGGAGACGGGGACGGTTCCGCTGTCACAGACCCCGGCGGGAAGGAAGACGCCGCGCGAGCGAGCCGGACCACGGCCAATCAGCCCGGCATCGCGACCCGGGCCCAGTTCGGCGATCCGGAGCTCGGCCTCACCTTCACGGTGCAGCGTGTCTAGCCCCGAACTGCCGGACCTCCCCGAGGTGCCGGACTTCCCACCGGTCGAGCCGGGCGAGTCCGCTGCACCGAGGCCGCCGAAGAAGCCGCCGGTCATCCTGCTGCACGGGGCCGGGCAACTGCCGACCATGTGGCAGAGCCAGGTGGAAGCCCTGGGCGCGGAGCGCCGGGCGATGGCACCGTGGATCGCGGGGCTGCGCCCGGGGCGCCGGTTCGACCTCTCCCTGAAGACGGCCAGCGCCGAGCTGATCAACACCCTCGACCTCTCCGGCTACCAGACCGTCGATGTGGTGGCTCATCAGCTGGGGGCGATGGTCGCCCTGCAGGCTGCCGCCGACTACCCCGACCGGATCGGTCGGCTGGTGGTCAGCGGCGCCGTGTTGCTGCCGGGCAGGCTGGCACTACGGATGCAGAAGGCCACGCTGCGGATGCTGCCCGTCCGCGGCCTGGAGAACACCGGCCTCACCAAGGAGGATCTGGTCAAGGCCCTGGACGTGATGGCCGAGGCCGACTTCTCCTCCCGGCTGAACGCGATCACCGCCCGCACCCTAGTGGTCGTCGGCCAGTCGGACGCCACCGGCCAGGTCTCCGCCAAGACCCTGGCCGAGCGGCTGCCCAACGGCCGCCTGGAGGTCATCCCCGGTGGCGGGCATCCACCCCTGGAGAACCCGGACGCCTTCAACCGGGCCATGGTGCAGTTCCTGGACTGAGCGCCGACACCACGCGCCAACCAGTGCCGGCCGGCATGGCCGCGGCCCGGACACTGCCGGCGCCGGGTGGGTTCTCAGCCCCACAAACCGGAGCGCAGAGGCGACTCGCGGACATAGTGCACGCGAATGCCCTCTACTCCCCGGTTTGTGTCGGGCCGGAACCGGGGATCGACCCGCGCGAGTCGGTCAGCCCTGACGTCCGGTGAAGTCGTCCATGGTGTGGTTCACGCCCAGCAGATCGACGATCGCGTCGGCCAGGCCGACCGGTAGCAGGCGCAGCAGGGGCAGGGTGTGCAGCACCGGTGGCAGCAGCAGCCGTTGCTTCCCGCGCTCGATGGTGTCCAGCACCCTGGTCGCCACCTCGGCCTCGCGCAGGATGGGCAGCAGCCAGGGCACAACCGTCCGAGCGCCGTCGAACATGCCGGTGTCGATGTAGAACGGGCACACCACCAGGGTGTTCACCCTCGAACGGCGCTGCCGCAGCTCGGCCCGAAGCGCCTCGGTGAAGCCCACCATGGCGTGTTTGGTCCCGGAGTAGTCGGTCATCCGGGCGGTCCCGATCAGCCCGGAGGCGCTGGCGATGTTGGCGACACAGCCGCGGTTGCGGTTGATCATGCCCGGCAGGAAGGCCCGGGTCACCCGGTAGGGCGCCAGCACGTTCACCTCGTAGCTACGGCGGATCTCGTCCTCGGTCAGCTCGATGAACGGCTTGCCGGCGATCACCCCGGCGTTGTTCACCAGCACGTCGATCGGCCCGGTCTCCACCACCGCCTCGGCGACCGCGGCGGGGTCGGCCACGTCCACCGGGAGGAACCGCACCCCCAGCTCAGCCGCCACCTGCTGGCCGACGGCGGCGTCCCGCGCCCAGATCGTCACCTGAGCTCCGCGCTCGGCCGCTCCGCCAGCCATCAGCCGTCCGATCCCCCGGGTTCCACCGGTGATCAGCACCCGTGCACCGGCCAGCGCGGTCCCGGTCATCGCCGCACCTCGGCCCGTCGGGCGTCCCTCGCATCAGGAGTCATGGTCACAGTGTGGCATCGCCCCCGCGATACCGCCTGTCACAGTTATTCAATCAATTGGTTGACAACCGCTGGCGACAGGTCTAGCTTGTAATCAACCAACCAGTTGAGGAATGGTGATGGACGACCAGCTCTCCAAGGTGTTCGCCGCCCTGGCGGATCCGACCCGCCGCGACCTCGTGGCACGGCTCACGATCGGCGACGCGACGGTGGGCGAGCTCGCCGAGCCGTACCCGATCAGTGTCCAGGCGGTCTCCAAGCACCTGCAGGTGCTGGAGGAAGCTGGCCTGGTGACCAAGTCCCGGCGGGCGCAGAAACGTCCGGTGCACCTGGAGGCGCAGGTCTTCGATCTGATGACCGCCTGGATCGAGCGCTACCGCCGCCAGGCCGAGGAGCGGTACTCGCGACTGGACGCCGTCCTGGCCGACCTCAACGCAACCCAGGAAGGCATGGCATCATGACCGACTTCACCCAGACCCAGGTCACCGCCGACCCCCACCTGCCGGCGATCCACACCACCCGGGACTTCCGGGCAACCCCCGCGCAGTTGATGCGGGCGCACACCGATCCCGAGCTCTACGCCCGCTGGATCGGGCCGCATCGGCTCACCACCCGGATCGACTACTGGGACGCCCGGCGCGGCGGCAGCTACCGGTTCACCAACCTCGAGGACGGCGCGGAGTACTGCTTCTACGGCAGCTTCCACGAGATCACCGGCGACCGGATCGTGCAGACCTTCACCTTCGAGGGCATGCCGGACAGCGTCTCGCTGGAGACGATCTGGTTCGAGGATCTCGGCGACGGCACCACCCGGCTGCACGGCCAGTCCCTGGGCGACTCCTTCGAGGGACGCGACGCCTACCTGGCCAGCGGCATGGAGGTGGGCATCACCGAGGGCTACGCCAAGCTCGAGGCGCTGATCGCCGCCGGCGAGGTGTAGCGGGAGGACCGCGCCCGCAGGTGTGGCGATGGTTCGGCCCCCGTCACCGCACCCATGGGCGCGGCGGGCGTCCCTCGGCGATGGGAATAGGCTGCGGGACGGTCCGAACGGAGAGCAGGAGTGACGAACCCGCAGACACCCGCCACCCCCGTGGCGCGCGCCGAGGCCACCGACAGCCGCGGTGTGTTGATGGCGCTGACCGCCTACGTGCTGTGGGGTGTCTTCCCGTTCTACTTCAAGCAGATCGACGCCGCCGGACCCGTGGAGATCATCGGACACCGGGTGGTGTGGTCCTTCGTCTTCTGCCTGCTCGGCGTGGTCGCCTTCCGGGTGCTACCAGAGCTCCGCGCGGTCTTCGGCAACCGCCGGCTGCGCAACGGCCTGCTGGCCGGCGGCGTCCTGGTCACCATCAACTGGCTGGTCTACGTCTGGGGAGTGCTGAACGACCACATCGTCGACACCGCGCTGGGCTACTTCATCAATCCGATCTTCACCGTCACCCTGGCCGTCCTGGTGCTGCACGAGAAGTTGCGGCCGGCGCAGTGGGTGGCGGTGGGGATCGGCGCGCTCGCGGTGATCGTGATCGCGGTCGGCTATGGCCAGATCCCCTGGGTGGCGCTGGCGCTGGCGTTGACCTTCGGAACCTACGGACTGGTCAAGAACCGGGTCGGCGGGAAGGTCTCCTCGCTGGTGGGCCTCACCGTCGAGACCAGTGCCCTCGCGCCGCTCGCGCTGGGCTACCTGGTCTGGCTGCAGGCCACCGGAGCCGGCACCTTCACCGATCAGGGCGGGCTGCACACCGTGCTGCTGGCCAGCGCCGGCATCATCACCGCCGTCCCGCTGCTACTGTTCGCCGGCGCGGCGGCGCGCATCCCGCTCAGCATGATCGGGATGATCCAGTACGTCGCCCCCGTCATCCAGTTCTCGATCGGGGTCCGGGTGAACCACGAGGTGATGCCACCACCACGCGGGGTCGGCTTCGGGCTGGTCTGGATCGCTCTGATCGTGCTCACCGCGGACAGCGTCGGTCACGCCAGGCAACGCCCGCTGCTGGTCGAGCCGGAGATCATGGACTGACACCGGTGACCGGCGGCTCGCCGGGCTCAGCGATAGTCGGTGCTGTCAGGCGGCAGGACGCGCTGCTCCCGCGCGGCGGCGATCCGGCGGCGCCTCATGTCGCGGGTCACCTGGCCCAGCGCGGAACTCGCGATCACCACTCCGACGATCGCCACCCACCACGGGAACCCCGGGATGAAGATCGCGGCGAAGATCAGGATGGGCGGCAGCACCCGGGCGGCCGCCCGCAGTGCGGACTCGGCCGGGCTGGGTGGCGGCACCTGCTCGGCGGGGAGGATCACCGAGCCGTGCACCACGGCCGGTGGGTAGGGGTTCGGAACCCCGGACTGGTAGGGGTTTGGCTGGATCGGCTGCTCGGTCGGGACGAACGGCGGCTGGGCCCACTCCTGCGCCGGCTCCTGCGGCTGGGAGGGATCCGATGGCTGCCAGTTGGTGCTCACCCCACCATCGTAGGCGGGTGGCGTTCAGGTGTCCGTAGCGAGCCGGTCGCGGGATGGCCGCGGGGTCCCGTCCACCCCGCCGTCCCAGGCCGATGAACGACCTCGGCGAACCGTCGTCCAGCCACTAAGGTGGACGCGGCCCAACCGGAACAGGCCAGGGAGGCTCACGCACAGTGCGGGTGGTACAGAAGTTCGGCGGATCATCGGTGGCCGACGCCGACAGCATCAAGCGGGTGGCGCGGCGGATCGCCAGCACCCAGGCCAAGGGCCATGAGGTGGTCGTGGTGATCTCGGCGATGGGTGACACCACCGACGAGCTGATGGATCTCGCCCAGCGCGTCTCGCCCAATCCGCCGCCGCGGGAACTCGACATGCTGCTCACCGCGGGCGAGCGGATGTCCGCCGCGCTGCTGGCCATGGCGCTGAACGACCTGGGGGTGACCGCCCGCTCGTTCACCGGCTCGCAGGCCGGCGTGCTCACCACCGCCGCCCACGGCAATGCCCGGATCATCGACATCACCCCCGGCCGGATCGTGACGGCACTGGAAGAGGGTGACGTCGTGATCGTCGCCGGCTTCCAGGGGGTCTCCCAGACCACCAAGGACGTGACCACGCTGGGCCGCGGGGCGTCCGACACCACCGCCGTCGCCCTGGCCGGGGCACTGGGCGCCGCCTACTGCGAGATCTACACCGACGTGGACGGGGTGTTCACCGCCGACCCGAGGATCGTCCCCGGGGCCCGGCAGATCCCGGCGATCAGCTACGACGAGATGATGGAGCTGGCCGCCAACGGCGCGAAGATCCTGCATCTGCGCTGCGTGGAGTACGCCCGGCGGGAGAACGTGCCGGTGCACGTCCGGTCGTCCTTCTCGCAGCGACCGGGCACGTGGGTGAAGGACATCGACTACCAGGAGGACGGCATGGAGGAACCACTGATCTCGGGCGTCGCGCACGATCGCAGCGAGGCCAAGATCACGGTCGTCGGGGTGCCCGACCAGCCCGGCGAGGCGGCGGCGATCTTCACCACCGTGGCCGACGCCGACATCAACGTCGACATGATCGTGCAGAACGTCTCCACCGAGCACGGCCGCACCGACCTCTCCTTCACGCTGCCGCAGAACGACGGCGCGAAGGCGATCGCCGCCCTGCAGGCCGCCAAGGAGCGGATCGGCTTCCTCGACGTGGTCTACAACGACGCGATCGGCAAGGTGTCGGTGATCGGGGTCGGGATGCGCTCGCACCCCGGCGTCACCGCCCGCTTCTTCCAGTCGCTGGCCGAGGCCGGGGTGAACATCGAGATGATCTCCACCTCGGAGATCCGGATCTCGGTGGTGGTGGCGATCGACGACGTGGACCGCGCCGTCCGCTCCGCCCACACCGCCTTCGGGCTGGACTCGGACGAGGAAGCGGTCGTCTACGCAGGCACCGGCCGCTGAAGGCAGGCAAAGGGACCACCGGGGACGGTTCCTGGTGGTCCCTTTGCCTACGCCTCGTGGTGGGGCCAGGAGGAACCGTCCCCGGTGGTCCCTGCTGTCCCGGCGAGCGCTCAGGGAACTCTCATTGGGCTCGCATAAGCTAGAGGGGTGATCTTCAAGCGCGTTGGCGATTCCCGTCCCTACCCCGAGCACGGCTACGTCCAGAAGCAGTGGGCAGTGATCGCACCCCAGCAGGTTCGGCTGGACGAGCTGGTCACCACCAAGCGCACCCTCGACCTGGACGCGCTGCTGGAGGAGGACTCCACCTTCTACGGCGACCTCTTCGCCCATGTCGTCTCCTGGCAGGGCGATCTCTACCTCGAGGACGGCCTGCACCGGGCGTTGCGGGCGGCGCTGCAGCAGCGGCAGACCATGCATGCCCGGGTGTTGGAGCTCACGTAGACTCGGGCCGAACCTTCCACCAGGAGTAGCCGATGCAGGCATTCAGGCAGATCTTCCGGGTCGTCAAGACGCCGGTCATGCTGCTGTTGCTGCTCGCCTTCGTCGGCTACGGCGCCGCCTGGGGCTACGAGCACGCCAAGGCACCGGTCGCCGGTCGTCCGCCCGTGCCCTGCGTGATGACGGACGTCGGTGACACCCTCACCCCGGCCGTGGTGCAGACCAGGGTGATGAATGGCGGAACCAAGGGTGGGTTGGCCAAGACCACCGCCGGCTTCCTGCGAGCCCGTGGGTTCAAGGTGGTCAAGTACGGCAACACCGACGAGCGCCTGGAGAGCACCGTCGTGGTCGGCAGGTCAACGACCGACCCGCAGGTCCAGCTGGTGGCGCTCTACTTCAAGGACGCCACGCTGCGGGCCGATGACCGGATCGACGGCACCGTGGACATCCTGTTGGGCACCAAGTCCGAGTGGAACCGGGAGCCGGAATCGGAGTCGATCCCCATCGAGGACGAGGTCTGCCTGCCTCCGGACACCAAGTTGCCCACCGCCAGCCCGACTCCCACCCCGAGCGAATCGCCCAGCAAGAAGGAGTGACCGCGGCGGCGTCAGGGCTTCCAGCGCGCCAGCCGGCCCTCGCGTGAGATCGCGATGAACCGCCGCTCCACCCGGCGACGATCCTCGGCCTGGGTCACGATCAGCAGGTCGTCACCGGCCTTGATCGGGTCGTCCGGCTTGGGGGTGAACGGCTCGTCGGCCCGGACGATCAGGGAGACCACCGAGTTCCTGGGCAGCCTCAGTTCGCGGATGGTGACACCGTGCAGCAGGGAGCCGGGTGGCACGTGGACCTGCATCATGTCGGCCTTGATGGTGTCCAGCGGGGCGAACTCGATGTCGATGTCGGTGGCGTCCTCGCCGGTCGAAACCTTCAGCTTGCGGGCCACCCACGGCAGCGTCGGGGACTGCAGCAGGGTGAACACCACCACGAACGAGAACACCAGGTTGAAGATCCCGTGCGCGGCCGGAGCCCCCGCCGCCAGCGGGACGGTGGCCATGATGATCGGGACGGCGCCCCGCAGCCCCGCCCAGGAGATGAACGCCTGTTCCCGCCAGGGGAGCCTGAACCAGGCGACGCACAGCACCACCGACAGCGGACGTGCGACGAAGGTCAGGAAGGCGCCGACCGCGACGCCGGCGATCACCTCCGCCCAGGTCAGGGTGGTGAGGTCGGCCAGCATGCCGAGCATGACGAACAACCCGATCTGGGCGATCCAGCCGATGCCCTCGGCGAAGGATCGGGTGGCATGCCGGTGGGGTAGCTCGCCGTTGCCCAGCACCACCGCCGCCACGTAGACGGCGGCGAACCCGGAGAGGTGGATGGACGAGGCCAGGCCGTAGGCGAGTACCGTCCAGCCCATCGCGGCCAGGACGTAGAGACCCGAGGCCGGCAGCTTGGTGGCCCGCAGCAGCCGGATCGCCACCCAGCCGATCGCCGCGCCCAGCGCGGCGCCGCCGACCAGTTCGAGCGCGATCAGGCCGACCGTGGCCAGCGGCGGGGTGTCGCCGCCACGTCCCAGCGACATGCTGGTCGCGGTGGCCACCAGCAGCACGATCGGGGCGTCGTTGAAACCGGACTCGGCCTCGATGATGGCCCGCAGCCTCGGCGGTAGCGGTACCTTGCGCATCACCGAGAAGATGGCCGCCGCGTCGGTCGGCGACATGATCGCGCCCAGCAGGATGGCGCTGGGCAGATCGATCCGCAGCACCAGGTGGGCGAAGGCCGCGACGGCCGCGACCGAGAGTCCGACTCCGACGGTGGCGAGCAGCAGCGCCATCGGCAGCGCGCCGCGGATCTCCTGCCATTTGGTGGTGAACCCGCCCTCGGCCAGGATCAGCACCAGTGCGGCGAAGCCGAGCGAATGCGCCAGGTCGGCGTCCTGCAGGTGCAGGCCGAGTTCGCCCACCAGCACGCCCAGCCCCAGGAACAGCAACAGCGACGGCAGCCCGAACCGGGCGCCGAGCCGGGTGGCGAGGATCGAAGCGAGCAGGACGACCGAACCAAGTAACAGAACCTGGTCCAGTTCCACCGTGCCTCCTCGGGCTGCCGATCGGCACCCCGCCGCCATGCGGGGACGATGCGTCCAGCTAGAGCGAAGTGTAGGGGTTCCGGCGCTTCCCGATCACGTCCCGGCCCGGGCCGGGACCGCTCAGCGCACCGGTCGTCGCGTCGGCCGCCTGCCGCGACAGAAACCGGGCAGCACAGGGCAGTCGCGTGGATAGTGCACGCGAGTGGCCTCTGCTGCCCGGTTTGTGTCCGAGAAACCACGGACGCACGTCATTGCCCGGGCTGACTCCCCGCGAAGGCGGGGATCTCCCGGCTCAGCAGCAGGACGAAGGTTCCCGTCTTCGCGGGATGACGGCGAGGTGGAACGGCTGAGGAGCAGGGGCTCAGGCGAAGAGCGCCCGGGCACGGGCCGCCTCGGCGACCGCGGCCAGGGCGCCGCCGACCTGGGCGGCCACCCCGGCGGCGACCGCGCCCTCGACCAGCGGGCCCTCGGCGAAGACGACGTGCTCCCGCTCGTCGTCGTCCAGGAAGTCCAGCACCGCCTCGACGGTCATCGTGGCCGAGCCGAGATCGGTCAGGATCACGACGTCGTGACCGGCTGAGCGCAGCTCGGTCACGGCGTCGTTCACCTTGTCGAAGGAGGTGCCGATCCGGCCGTCGTCAGTCCCGGCGGCCGCCCGCAGGGCGACGTCCCGAGCCATCTGGGCGGTCAACTCGACCACCCCCTCGGCCAGCTTCTCCGAGTGGGAGACGATCACCAGCGCGACGCCGGTCGCGGCCCGAGCCGGGTCGGGGTCAGCCACCGTTCTCGGCCTCGGCGGCATCCGCGGCGGCGGCCAGGATGTAGGCCGTCGAGGTGGCGCCCGGGTCCTTGTGGCCGATCGAGCGTTCGCCCAGGTAGGACGCACGGCCCTTGGTCGCCTGCAACGGGATGGTCGCCTCGGCGCCCGCCGCGGCTGCCTTGGCGGCTGCCCGCAGCACCTCGTCGACCATGGCGCCGTCGTTCGAGGCGATCCTGGCGGCCTCCAACGCCGGGGTCCAGGCGTCCACCATGGTCTTCTCCCCGGTGGTCGCCTTGCCGCGGGCCACGATCCCGTCCAGCGCACCGGCGAGCAGGCCGACCGCGCCGGCGGCGTCGAGGTCACCCTCGAAGCCCTTGGACGCCCGCAGGAAGGCGGTGCCGTACAGCGGGCCGGCCGCTCCCCCGACGGTGGACATCAGGGTCTGGGCCACCACCTTCAGGACGTCCTGGACGCTTTCGGCACCGGCTTCGAGCTTGGCCACCGCGGCGGTGAAGCCCTTGTCCATGTTGGCGCCGTGGTCGCCGTCGCCGATCTCGCGGTCGAGATCGATCAGTTCCATTCGCTTCTCGGCAAGGACGGCTTGGGCGCCGCGTATCCACGCCAGCGCCCAAGCAGTCGACAGTGTGTCGCTCACGCAGCCATCCTCACACACCGCGCCGCAGTGCGACGGTATGGACCGGCGCGTCGTACAGCTCGGTGAGCTCGTCGTCCAGCTGCAGCACGGTGATCGAGCAGCCCTGCATCTCCAGCGAGGTGATGTAGTTGCCGACCAGCGAGCGGGTGACCTCCAGGCCGGCGCCTTCCAGCCGCGCCCGGGCGTGGTTGTAGACGATGTACAGCTCGGCCTCGGGGGTGCCACCCATGCCGTTGACGAACAGCAGCACCTTGCCCGACCACTCCCGGTCAGCCAGGATCGCGTCGACCAGCCGGTCGGTGATCGCGTCGGCGGACTCCAGCGGGATGCGGTGGCGTCCGGGCTCGCCGTGGATGCCGATGCCGATCTCGATCTCGTCCTCGGGCAGGTCGAAGGAGGGCTTGCCGGCGTGCGGCACGGTGCAGGCGGTCAGCGCGACGCCCATCGAACGCACCTGGCTGTTCACCTTCTCCGCGATCGCCAGGACGCCATCAAGGTCGTCGCCGCGCTGGGCGGCAGCACCCGCGATCTTCTCCACCAGCACGGTGCCGGCCACGCCGCGGCGTCCGGCCGTCCATGTGGAATCCTCCACCGCGACGTCGTCGTTGACCACGATCGCCTTGACCGTGATGCCCTCCATCTCGGCCAGTTCGGCGGCGGTCTCGAAGTTGAGGACGTCGCCGGTGTAGTTCTTCACGATGTGCAGGACGCCCGCACCGCCGTCGACCTTCTTGGTGGCTTCGAGGATGGGGTCCGGGGTCGGGGAGGTGAACACCGCGCCGGGGACGGCCGCGTCCAGCATGCCGAGGCCGACGTAGCCGGCATGCAACGGCTCGTGGCCGGAGCCGCCGCCGGAGACCAGGCCGACCTTGCCCTGGACGGGGGCGTCGGCGCGCACCACGTAATCGGGATCGGTGTACACGGTGATCAGGTCGGAGTGGGCGGCCTGGAAGCCGGCCAGGGTTTCGGCAACGACGTTCTCGGGATCGTTGATCAGTTTCTTCACAGGAACTCCTTCTCGCACGACGACGTGGCGGGTGGGTACTGCCAACTCTGCCCCGTCCGGCCCGCAGGGGGAAGAGGACGATCCCGCACCTTCGTTCACCACCCACCGCGGCGCTGAACGGAATCACGCCATCACCCGTTGCCAGCCGGACAAGCCGCGGCTCGTTCGGCCACTCACCGGCCTACGGTTGCCGGTGGATCACCGCCCAGTGGCTCGTGGAAACGCTCGGTGAGTCGATCCGGCAACCGCCATCCGGCAGGCATCAGGCGGCACCCGTTCCAGGCTCACGCGTGCCAGGAGTAGTGGGGCCGTTGATCCCCCGGATCGAAACGGAGACGGGTTCGGCAGGCGGGTCCGGGTGACGGTGGGGTCACCTGTGGTCAGGAGTCCGCCCGACCCAGGATGGCCACCAGGAAGTCCGACTCCGGCGTCCAGGGCCGAAGATCCCAGGTCGCCAGGCTGACCTGCAGCACCAACCCGGCCCGTTCGGCGTCGCGGAAGAACTCCTCGCTGGTGTAGCCACGGCCGACCCCGAACCCGACCACCAGCCGGCCGTCGTCGGCCAGCGCTTCTCCCAGGTTGCGCAGCACCAGTTCCCGCGTGCTCGGGGCGAGGAAGGTCATCACGTTCCCGGCCGCGACGATCGCATCGAACCCGGGTGCCACGCCGGCGGCGGCGAGATCGAGTTCCGCCAGATCCTGGACCAGCCAGGTGGAGCCGGGGAACACCGCCGTGGCTTCGGCGATCAGGACCGGGTCGACGTCGACACCCACCACCTGGTGGCCCCGCGCTGCGAGTTCGCCGCCGACCCGGCCGGGCCCGCAGCCCGCGTCCAGGATCCGCGCCCCGCGCGACACCATGGCGTCGATCGTGCGCGCCTCGCCGTGCAGATCCCGGCCGGCGGCGGCCATCGCCTTGAACCGTTCGATGTACCAGGCCGAATGCCCCGGGTTCTGCTCCACCGTCCGGGTCCACAAGCTCTTCTCCACCATGGGACCAGTCTGGCGGATCACGGCGGACGGCCCGCGTCCGGTCCCACCCGTTGTCACCGGCGCGGCGCTCCAGGCCCCCAGCCGATGGGCACTCAACCCGAGCTCGCGCACCCTCGCGGGTGGGGAGCCCGGTCGCGGGCCGGTCGTGGCGCAGCCGCGCTTCGGTGGGCAGGCGCCATCGGACCGATTCGCCGCTCCGGTTCCGGTTGGCTAAACTCTCCCGCGGTGGCGTGTCTGAGCGGCCGAAAGAGCTCGCCTCGAAAGCGAGTGTGGGGCAACCCACCGAGGGTTCAAATCCCTCCGCCACCGCCGCAGGAGATGGCCTGAACCCACCGACCGTGGGGTCAGGCCACTCGCTTTCCCGGGCCGGCCGGTCGCGGGCTCACAACGCCTTGATCATCACCAGCGCGGGCTTGCCCTCCCACAGCCCGGGGAACTCCTCCACCGGCAGGAAGCCGACATCGCGGTAGAACGCCCGGGTGGCCGCCGCGCGCGGGTTCGGATCGGACGGCCCGACCGTCTTCACCTCGACCAGGCGGACGCCGAAGGCCCTGGCATCGGCTTCGATCACCGCCAGCAGCCGGCGTCCGATCCCCTGTCGGAGGTAACCCGACCGGACCGCCATCAGGTACACCTCCACCGACTCCTCGAAGTGCGGCTCGAGCAGCAGGACACCGACCACCTCGCCCTCGGCGGTGGTCGCCAGGTAGGTCACCATGTGCTCCGCGGCAGCGAGATAGCTCGCGGTGGGACGGGGCATGGCCACGCCCTCCGGCAACTCGGCGAGGACGGCCGCCACCGCCGCCGGAGCCGGATCCTCCCGTCCGATCGTGATGTGCACACGCGCATGGTATGCCCGCGAACGCCACCGGCGGGAGGGAGCAAGAGGCTGAGCCGCACAAAACCCCGGGGAGGGATCAAACCGTCCCCACGGGGCCTGGAGCAGGATCTCGACGAACTCGACCACCGGATGGACCGGCCGAGGGGCGTCACACCCGGCCATCAGGTCGCGATCCGCCGAAGCCAGCCCGTCAGGCGCCCGGGTCGCGGTGGGCGGCGAAGAAGTCCCGCAGCAGCTCGGCGCACTCGGGTTCCAGGATGCCCCCGACCACCTCGGGGCGGTGGTTCAGCCGCGGGTCGCGGACCACGTCCCAGAGCGAGGCCACCGCGCCCGCCTTGGGGTCGAACGCGCCGAACACCAGCCGCTGGACGCGGGCCAGCACCAGCGCTCCGGCACACATCGTGCAGGGCTCCAGGGTGACCGCCAGGGTGCAGCCCTCGAGCCGCCAGCTGCCCAGCGCCTCCGCGGCGCGGCGCAGGGCGAGCACCTCGGCGTGCGCGGTGGGGTCGCCCAGCAGTTCGCGCTCGTTGCCGGCACCCGCCAAGAAGCGGCCCTCGGGGTCCAGCACCACCGCGCCGATCGGGACGTCGCCGTGCTCGGCGGCGGCCCGCGCCTCGTCCAGCGCCTGCCGCATCGCCGGCTCCCAGCGGTTCATGGCTCAGCCTCCGGATCCTCGCCGTGCCCGGGCGGGTGCCGCCCGGGATCAGTCCAGCGCCGCGACGGCCCGGGTGAACTCGCGGCCGAACTTCACCCGTTCGGCGATCTGCTCCAGCAGCGCCACCGAATCATCGTCGTAGTTGGACGCGATCGCCTCCAGCTCGAAGTCGTGCAGTCCGGAATCGGCCAGCATGTCCAGATCGCCCACCGGGTAGGCGTCATCGTCGTCGTCCTCGGGCAGTTCCACGCCCAGGTAGTCGACCACGTCACGGGCGATCGGCCAGTCCTCCGCGGCGCCGACATCGGACAGCAGTGCCTGGACGTGCTTGCCCCGCACCCGCACCAGGACGAACACCTCGGTCGCCAGCGAGACCATGCCCAGCGCGCCGCCGTCCCCGGGGACCCGGCGCAGCTGGGTGATCAGGCCGTCGAGATCGTTGGCGAGCTCGGCTTCCAGCGGCAGGACGACGGGCTGGCCGTCCTCCCGGTAGAGCGCGAGGACCAGGTCGATGTCGTCGTCGGTGGCGTCCTCGGGATAGTCGTCGTAGTCGTCGTCCCCCTGGTCGTCGACTTCGTCGATGTCGAGGTCGTCGTCCAGTTCCTCCAGCCCCGGGCGGTCGTCGCCGAGGTTGGGCAGCTCCATGTCGAAGTCGCCTGTCGTCCCGCTCACGCCCTGCTCCTCACTGTCTCCCCTCCCCATCGTGTCAGAACTCCTTGTCGATGGCACGGTTCCGGAGCGGATTGATGCCCAGCTGCAATGCGGTACGGCACGATGTGAAAAGGTTGGGTCGTGGAACTGCGCGCGCTTGATCATCCCCTGGTCGCTCACAAGGTCACCGTCCTGCGGGACAAGAAGACCAACAGCCCGACCTTCCGCAAGCTGGTCGAGGAGCTGGTCACCCTGCTGGCCTACGAGGCCACCCGCGAGGTCAGGGTCGAGTCGGTCGAGGTGACCACCCCGATCACCACCACCATCGGCACGGCGCTCTCCAAGCCCACCCCGTTGGTGGTGCCGATCCTGCGCGCCGGCCTGGGCATGCTCGAAGGCTTCATGCGGGTGATGCCGACCGCCGAGGTGGGGTTCGTCGGCATGGTCCGCGACGAACAGACCCTGCAGCCCTTCACCTACGCCGAGCGGCTGCCGCACGACCTCTCCGGACGGCAGTGCTACGTGCTCGACCCGATGCTGGCCACCGGTGGCTCCCTCGGCGGCACCGTCCAGTTCCTGGTGGACCGGGGCGCCGACCACATCACCTGCATCTGCCTGCTGGCCGCCCCCGAGGGCATCCAGCACATGCGCGAACTGGTCGACCCGCTCGGCATCCCCTGCACCCTGGTGGTCGCGGCGGTGGACGAGCGACTCAATGACGTCGGCTACATCGTCCCCGGCCTGGGCGACGCCGGCGACCGTCTCTACGGCCTGGCGGAGTAGCAGCTACCGGCCCGACGTCCAGTCACGTCGGCAACCACCACGGCGCCCCTCGAAGGCGGCCGGCCGGGTGCCACCTCCGGTCGGGGGATAGGCAACCGCTGATCTGGTCGTTCTCAGGCCGGTCCCCGAGCCGCTCCCGAAGGCGTCCGCGGATGTTGTCGCTACCAACGCGATTTCCCGGCTCAGAACCACCACTTCGGCGGTCGGACGATCGCCGCCGTCGTTCAGCCCGCTGACAACCACTAGATCGGCGGTCGGGGGGCTTCAGAGATCGCGGGCGAGGCCCTCGACGCGCTCGGCGCCGGGGAGGTTGAGCAGGTCGGCGCCGGGGAGCAGCAGTTTGGCGGTGCGGTTGCCGGCCCCGATGCAGACCCAGTCGGTGTCGGCCACGGCGGCGTCCACCCAGACCGGCCAGTCGGCGGGCAGGCCCACCGGGGTGATCCCGCCGTACTCCATGCCGGAAGCCGCCACCGCCACGTCCATCGGCGCGAAGGACGCCTTGCGCACGTCCAGCCGGCGGCGGACCACGTTGTTCACGTCCACCCGGCGGTGCGCCAGGGTCATGCAGCAGGCCTGGCGCTCCTCGCCTGCCCGGCGCCCCTGGACGAGCACGGCGTTGGCCATGATCTCCATCGGCAGGTCGTGGACCCGGGCCAGCGTCTCGGTGTCGGCATGCTCGGGGTCGATGGTGAACACCAGGGCGGCCGGGACGTGACGCAGCGCCGCCTGCACCACGGGCGGCACCAGCTCGGGATGGTCGAGGGCGAGGACGGGCTGAAGCTTGTCGAACACCACCGCAGTGTAGGCATCCTCGCCGGGCTGGCCGGCCCGGTGTCCGGCTTCGAGCGATGGACGGGCGCACGAGCCCGGGTCCGGGCCCTACGGCCATGTCCACCGGGGCCGGCTCACAGTACGATAAAGCAGACGAAAGGGAGAGCCGGATGCTTGCCGTTCCCGAGTTCCCGCGAAGCCGCGGCATGCGCGGTGACGGGCTCTACGCGCAGGTCATCAACACGCTCGGCCAGGACATCGTCAACGGGGTGCTGGCCGAGGGCGACCTGATCTTCGCCGAGCAGCTGTGCAGCAGGTTCGGCGTCTCCCGCTCGGTGGTGCGCGAAGGCCTGCGCACCCTGGCGTCGATGGGCATGGTGGAGGCCCGCCCGAAGGTCGGCACCCGCGTCCTGCCCCGCTCCCAGTGGGACCTGCTCAACCCGATGGTGGTCTACTGGCGCGGACGGGGCGCCGACTACATCGACCTGCAACGCGAGCTGCTGGAGCTCCGGCTGGGCATCGAGGGGACGGCGGCCCGGCTCGCCGCCGAGCGGATGTCGGCCGAGGAGTCCAGCGTCCTGCTGCACCACGCCGTCCGGATGCTGACCGCCATCGAGGCCGAGGACCGGGCGACCTTCTACGAGTTCGACGCCAAGTTCCACCGCGCTCTGCTGGACGGTTCCGGCAACGCGATCGTGGCCCAGTTCGCCGACACGGTCGAGGCGATGCTGTTGGCCAAGAGCACCGACCACCGGCCGGGCGCGGCCTTCATGGGCGCCCCCTCGGCGCGCCGGCACGTCCAGCTCGCACACGCCGTGGTCGCCCGCGACCCGGACCAGGCAGAGGCCGTGCTCCGCAGGATCGTCCACGGCACCCTCACCGAGTTCGAGGAGGACGTCCGCCAGGCCGCCCGCAATCAGGCCGGCGGCTGAGGAACTCACTGAGCAACGCGCGGCAACGACGGCTGTCGACCCGCTGGGCATCGCGGCAACGACGGTTGAGCTGGTCGAAACCCGTCGCCGCCGACACGCGGTCGAGGGTCTCGACCCTTCGACGAACTCAGGACAGGCAGGCTAGACACCCGGCTCTCCCGGCGAGGAGCTACTCCATCCCCGCCCACTCGTAGGCCAGGCGGGGGATCTGGGTGGCCAGCTTGCCGCCGCTGACGTCGATCAGGGTTCCGGTGATGTAGCCGGCCAGGTCGCTGGCCAGGAAGCACAGCAGCCGGGCGACGTCCGCCTTGTCACCCCAGCGGCGCAGGGTGAGGGTGTCCAGCAGGCGCTCCTGCTCGGCCTCGGAGCGGTCGGCGAAGTTGTTCATCGTGGTCGGCACCATGCCGGGGGCGTAGGCGTTGACCGTGATGTTCCAGGGGCCGAGCTCACCGGCCAGCACCCGGCTGAACTGCGCCACCGCCGCCTTCGAGGCGGCGTAGGCACCCGAGCCGACGATCGGCAGGATCGCCGCGAAGGAGGCGGCGTTCAGGATCCGGCCGGAGTTCTGCGCCTTCATCACCGGCGTCACCGCCCGGCAGGTGTGGAACACCCCCTTGACGTTGATCTCCTGCACCAGATCCCAGTTCGCGGGGTCGTAGGTCTCCACCGGGCCGCCGCGGTCGACCCCGGCGTTGTTGATCAGCACGTCGATCCGGCCGAACTCGTCCACCGTCTGCTGGACGACCTCCTCGATCCGGGACAGGTCCCGCACATCGGCGACGTGCACCCGGCCCGGAGCGCCGGCCTCGGCCAACACCTCCGCCGCCGAGGCCAGGTCCGGTTCGTTGACGTCCAGCGCCACCACGGTGGCGCCCTCGTCCACGAAGGTGCGGAAGATCTCTCGTCCGATGCCCCGTCCCACCCCGGTGAGCAGCACGACCTTTCCGGACACGTCGATCAGCATTGCTGGCAGCTTCCTTTCTGGTGCCGGGCCTTCGCCCGACGGTGGATCAACCCTTGGTGGCGCCGGCGCTGAGGCCGGCGACGATGTACTTCTGCGCGAACAGCGCCATGACCATCACGGGGGTGGTGATGATCACCGAGGCCGCCATCAACCCGCCCCAGTCGATGCTGGCGTAGCCGACGAAGTTGAAGATCGCGACCGGCAGGGTGCGGGTGGACTCCGCCGACAGGATCAGCGCGAACATGAAGTTGTTCCACGAGAAGATGAACGCCAGGATCGCCGAGGTCGCGATCCCGGGGGCTGCCAGCGGCAGGGTCACCCGGCGGAACGCGCCGATCGGGGTGAGACCGTCCACCTCGGCGGCCTCCTCCAGCTCGGTCGTGCTCTGCTCGAAGAAGCTCACCATGATCCACACGATCAGCGGCAGCGCGACGAACATGTGGCTCAGGATGAGCGCGCCGTAGCTGCCCACCAGGCCGAGCCGGGCGAAGACGTAGTACCACGGGATCAGCAGGCTGACGCCGGGGATGATCCGGGCGATCAGCACGCCGCCGGCCGACTTCGTCATGCCGAACCGGGCCATCGCCCAGGCCGCTGGCACGCCGAGGATCAGCGACAGCACCGTCGAGGCCAGCCCGATCAGGAACGAGTTCCAGATGCAGGGCAGGAAGTTCTCCTTGCGGAACACGTTGTCGTAGTTCACCCAGGTGAAGTCGAAGGAGAGCAACCGGCTGGGGTCGGTGATGTCCAGGCTGGTCCGCAGCGAGGCCAGCACCATCCAGACGATCGGGATCAGGAAGAAGATGATCAGCAGCGTGATCATCACGAACCTGAACACCGTGTAGGCCACCGCGGACGGACGGCGCTTGTTGGTCGCCAGTTCGGTGGGCTGGGTCGGCACGGTCATCACGACCTCCTCTGCCGGCGCCGGCCGAGCACCAGGAAGGCGCAGACGGCCGCGATCAGGATGAAGAACAGCACCAGGACGGCCGAGGAGAGGCCGTACTTGTTGTAGTCGAAGCTGTAGCTGTAGGCGAGGATGTTCAGCGTTTCGGCCTCGTGGAAGGAACCGCCGCCCTTGCCCTTGGTGGCGTAGAGGATGTCGAAGGTCTTCAGCGCGTCGATGCTGCGCAGCAGGATGGCGGTGATCACCGTCGGTCCCAGCAGCGGCAGGGTGACGTACCAGAACCGCTGCACCGCGTTGGCACCGTCGATCCGGGCGGCCTCGTCGGGTTCCTCCGGGATGGCGGTCAGGCCGGCCAGCAGGATCAGCGCCACCATCGGCGTCCACTGCCAGATGTCGACGAACATCAGGGTGGGCAGGGCCTGCTCCGAGCTGGAGAGCCACGGTTGGGTCGGCAGCCCGAGCCGGCGCAGGATCTCGTTCGCCGCGCCGATGGTCGGCTGGAAGATCAGCATCCACATCATGCCGACCGCGACCGGGGTCGCGACCAGCGGCAGCAGGATGGTGATCCGGACCCACCGCTCGCCGCGGAACGGACGGCGCAGCAGCAGGGCGATCGCCATGCCGAGCACCACCTCGATGGCCACGGCGCCGAGGGTGAAGTAGAAGGTGCGGCCGACGGCCGGCCAGAACCGGTCGTCGGTGGTGAACAGCGCGGCGTAGTTGTCGAACCCGATGAACGAGACCGCGCGGGTGACCGAACCCTGGGCGTTGGTCAGGCTCAGCCAGACGGTGTAGACCAGCGGGAAGGAGACCATCGCGACGATGAAGGCCACCGTCGGTCCGGCCAGCACCCACTTGCGATGGCGATTCACGAAATGGACGTAGCGGTCCCACAGCGTCGGGGCCGGCACGCTCGGCTGTGGACGCTCGACGACACTCGGCGAGGTTGTCACTCCGGGCTCCTTCCGTCGAAGGGTGGTGGGGCGGGGAGCGCCCCCGTACCACCACCACAGCGGGCAAGCGAACTTACTGCTTGGCCTCCTCATCGAGGAAGGCCTGGTAGGCGGTCTGGGCACTGGCGGCCGCGGCTGCGACGTCCCGGCCCTCGATCCCCTCGACGATCGGCGTGCCGACGATGTCGCGCGCCTCGCCGACCTTCACCACCAGCGGACGGTCGTGGCCGATGCCCACCGCGGCGCTGTCGGAGATCACCTTGGCGAGCTCCGCGGGGAAGCCCGCGATGCCGGCCGGATCGCTCCAGGCCGAGTTCCGGGCGGACGGCACGCCGTCACCCTGGATGGAGAGCACGGTCGCCGGGCTGGTCGCCCACTCGATGAACTTCCAGGCGTTCTCCTTGTTCTTGGAGAACTCGTTGATGCCGATCGCCCAGGACGGGACGTTGTACGGCTTCGAGCCGGCCGGGCCGGCCGGGAACTGCGCGTAGCCGACCTTGCCGATGATCGACGTGGTGGCCGGATCGGTGAAGTTGCCCATCAGGCTGTCGGCGTCGGTGTACATCGCAGCCTTGCCCTGCGCGAACACCGGCAGCGCCTGCGGCCAGCTCATCTCGGTGGTGCCGGGAGGCCCGTACTTGTTCAGCAGGTTGCTGTAGAAGGTGTACGCCGCCTGCGCCTCCGGGGTGTCGACGGTGGCCTTGCCGTTGCCGTCGTCGAAGTCGCCGCCGAAGCTGAACAGGAAGCTGGAGAACTGGGTCACCGCTGCGGCCCGCTGGCCACGGGCGACGAACCCGTAGACCCCGTTGTCGGGATCGTGCAGCTTGGCCGCGGCGGCCTCGAGCTCCTCCATCGTGGTCGGCACGGCGATGCCGGCCTTCTCCAGCAGCTCGGTGTTGTAGTAGAGGATCTCGCGCTCGGTGACCAGCGGCACGCCGTAGACCGAGCCGTCCATGGTGACGGCCTCCACCGGGCCCGCCTGGAAGTCGTCCCACTTGTAGTCGGCCGAGGCCTTCACCTGGTCGTCGATCTTCGACAGCCAGCCGTTGGAGACGAACAGCTTGCCCTCCTGCAGCGGCCGGAACATCATCACGTCGAAGTCGGTCGAGCCGGTGTTGAGCTTCACGTTGTACTGGTCGGAGAGCTGATCCTCACCGAAGGTGGTCAGGTTGACCTTGATCCCGGTCGCCTTCTCGAACTCCGGGATCCGCTCCTGAATGGCGGTCGTCCAGGTGTGGTTCGGCAGCGAGACGTTGACGTCGGTACGGGCCTCCTGGCCGGGGCTGCCACCGCAGCCCGCCAGAGCGACACCGCCGGCCGCGATGCCGACGACCGCCGCGAGGAGGCGAGGCGCCTTCTTCATAGGGTTTCCTCTCTAGTTGGTGGTGAGTGTCACCGGTTCAGTCGGCGCTGAACGTCAGTACCGACTTGATGTTCCTGCCCGAGTCCATGTCGGCGAAGGCCCGCTCCCAGTCGGCCAGCGGGTAGCTGCCGCCGATCACCGAGGACGGATCCAGCCGGCCGCTGGCGAACAGCCCGAGCACCCGCTCCCAGGTGAGCCAGGTGTGCGAGAAGCAGCCGTAGAGGGTGACCGCCTTGGCCACCAGCGGGTCGAGGCTGAAGCCGAGCGGTTGCGGCCCCCAGCCGACCTTCACGATCGAGCCGAGCGGACGGACCAGCTCCATGCCCTGCCGCAACGCGACGCTGACACCGGTGGCGTCGACCACCATGTCGGCGCCCAGCCCGTCGCCGAGGGAGGCGATCAGCGCGATCGGATCCTCCTTGGTCACGTCCAGCGCGTGGTCGGCGCCCAGCGAGCGGACGCGATCCAGCCGGGTGCCGTCCCGCTCGGTGCCGAGCGCCACGATCGTCCCGGCGCCCTGCAACCGGGCGACCTGGACGGCGATCGCACCGATCGGTCCGACCCCCTGGACGACCACCAGGTCGCCGGGGGTGATGCTGCCGCGTTCCACCACGGCGTTGTAGGCGACGCAGTAGGGCTCGGTCATGGACGCCTGCTCGAAGCTGACGCCCTCCGGGATGCGGTGCAGCACCCGGGGATCGGCCTCGACCAGCTCGCTCATCGATCCGTCCCGGAGCGCGCCGTAGCCCTGCCGCCACGGGCACAGGTGGTAGCGGCCGGTGCGGCACATCGCGCAGCGTCCGCAGATCTCGGCGGCGGTCTCCATCACCACCCGGTCGCCGACCGACCAGCCGGCGACGTCCTCGCCGACCGCGACGATCCGGCCGGCCACCTCGTGACCGAGCACCAGGTCGTCCTTCACCGCCCAGCTCTGGTTGTTGTGCCACATGTGGACGTCCGAACCGCACACCCCGACCGCCACCGGGGCGACCAGCACGCTGGCCGGCGCGAGCCGGGGTTCGGGCAGCTCGCGGATCTCGACGTCGCCGGCCTGCAGGCCGTACTTCACCAGGGCCTTCACCGGGCGGCTCCAATCCTGGTCTGGGACAGCGCCGGCAGGCGGGCGGCGACCCGCAACTCGTCATGGTTGCGGACGGCCACCGCGGTGGAGCCGCCGAAGTACAGGTCGCGGGCCTCGCGCAGGAACTCGACCGACTCGCGCATCTCGCCCCAGCCGTTCACCCCGTCCTCGACCGAGATCCAGCCGTCGTAGCCGGCGGCGGCCAGGGTGGAGAAGATCCTCGGGTAGTCGTTCAGGCCGCGTCCGATCACGCCGTGCTGCAGCGCGGGCGAGTAGCCAAGGGTGCCGTCGGCCTGGCGAAGGTCGTCCAGGCTGGTGCCCGGCGCCAGCGACCGGTCGGAAGCCTGCATGGTGACCACCCGGTCGATCACCTCGTCGAGGAAGTCGGCCGAGTCGTCGCCGGCGACGATCGCGTTGGACGGGTCGTACTGGACGCCGAAGTGGACCCGCTCGTCGATCGCCCCGATCACCTCGAGGAAGATCTCCCGGCGCTGGGCGAACTCGACGTAGCGCCACAGCCCGTCCTTGTAGTGGTTCTCCAGCGCCAGCGTGACGTCGAGCTCGCGCGCCAGGGGCAGCAGTTCCTGGATGCCAGCCACCGCCGCGGCAACGCCCTCCTCGCGGGTCACCTCGGGGAAGTTCTGCCCGGTGAGCACCCGGGCGCTCACCCCGGGGCCGCTCAGCCGGTGGGCGATCCGGATGATCCGCGCCTCCTGCTCGATCTCCCGCGCGCGCACCGCCGGATCGGGGTGGACGAGGTCGGGCGAGGCGCACAGCATGGGCATCACCAGGCCGGCGCGCTCCAGGGCCTCCCCGACGTCGTCGACGAAGCTGTCCGGCTTGTCGAAGAAGAACCGGGAGTACAGCTCGACACCGTCGATGGGCAGGGCGGAGGCCTGCTCGATCCAGGCGAACAGACTCAGCGACCCGTCCAGGATGGCATCCATCTCACCCTTGGGAAACACGCTGATCCGCATTGGCGACTCCTCCTCGCTGAAGAGCTCTCTGCTCAATAAGTCTGTTTTTATTGGGCCAGACGGCGGTGCCTCCTGTCAACCCCCGCCACGCCGCGTTACCAAACCGTTGACTTCCCGAGCGCGGACGGCTCCGTCCGACGATGCCGCGGACCTCACCGGCCCGGTGGCGTCCCGGCTCACGGCGGGCCGGACTGCGCGACGAGCCGCGACCCCGTCCAGATCGGGCGGGAACTCGGCGGCTTCGGATGGTTCACCCGACCAGGGACTTCCCCAAAGCATGTTAAATCTGATTATTATGTGGACGTTCGAAGGGACCACCGTGACCACCACCATCCGGCACTCCGATGCCCTGCACTGGGCCACCGAGGTATTCGTCCGTCTCGGCTACGCCGCGGCGGACGCCGCGTACCTGGCCGACACCCTGGTGGAGGCCAACCTGCGTGGGGTCGACTCGCACGGCCTGATCCGGCTGCCGATCTACAGTCGGCGGATCGAAGCCGGCCTGGTGGATCCCGCCGCCGTCCCGGTGGTCAGCCGTGACCGCGGCCTGGTCAGGATCGATGCCGCCGGCGCCCCGGGCCAGCTCGCCGCCCGAGCAGGGGTGGACGAAGCCGAGCGCGCCGCCCGGGAGCACGGCGTCGGCTGCGTGGCGATCCACGGCAGCGCCCACTTCGGTGCCGCCGGGTACTACGCCCGCGCGCTGGCCGAGCGCGGGCTGATCGGGCTGGTCACCTCGAACTCCGAGCCGATCGTGGTGCCCTTCGGCGGAAGGCGTCCGCTGTTCGGCACCAACCCGATCGCCTTCGCCGCGCCGACCGTAGCCGGGGTGTTCTGCTTCGACATGGCGACCTCGGTGGTGGCGATGGGCAAGGTGCTCAACGCCCAGGCCTCGGGCAGCAGCATCCCCGCCGACTGGGGCGTGGACGACCACGGCGAGCCGACCACGGACCCGACCCGGGTGGCGGCGGTGCAGCACTTCGGCGGCCCGAAGGGCTACGCCCTGGCGTTCATGGTGGAGATACTCGCCGGGGTGCTGACCGGCGCCGCGGTCACCTCCGACCTGGGCAACATGTACACCGACTTCGACCGGCGGCAGGAGACCGGGCACTTCGTCCTCGCCCTGGACATCGCCGGCCTGCTGCCACTGGACGCGTTCACCGCCAGGCTGGACCGCCTGGCCGAGCAGGCGCACGCCGTCCCGGCCGCCGGGGAGTCCGGCGTGCTGGTGCCCGGCGAGCCGGAGGAACGGATCCGGCGGCAGCGGCTCGCCGAGGGCCTCTCCCTGCCCGGGGACGTGGTCGACGAACTGTCGGAGCTCGGCGAGCGCCTGGGCGTCCGGTTCCCGGAAGGAGGAACGGCATGAGCACCCCGCGACGTTCTTCTCCTCCGCTGCGCTCCCCCGAACAACGTCGCGGGGCCGCCGCATGAGAAGCCTGAAGGTCCTGGTTCCGACCACGATCCAGCCACCGGCCTCCGATCCGACGGTGGAGTACGTCCCCTACGATCCGGCGGCTCCGCTTCCGTCCGGGTGCGAGGACGCGGACGCGCTGGTCGTCTGGGGCGGCTCGCAGCACCTGCTGGACGACGCCGCCCTCCGGCTGGACCGGCTGCGGCTCGTCCAGCTGCTGTCGGCGGGGTATGAGAACGCCGTCAAGGCGGGCTTCGCCGAGGGAGTGAGCATCGCGAACGGACGCGGGCTGCACGATCGTCCGGTGGCCGAGCACGCCCTGGCACTGATCCTGGCGTCCGCCCGCCGGTTGCACGTCGCCTTCGACGCCCAGCGGGAGCACCGCTGGGCCAGCGAACTGGGCGGCATCCAGCGCGAGCCCAGCCCCGGGCTGTTCTCCACCCTGCGCGGCGCCCGGGTGGCGATCTGGGGCTACGGCAGCATCGCCGCCGCCCTGGAACCCCACCTGACCGGGCTTGGCGCGACGGTCACCGGGATCGCCCGCACGCCTCGGACGATCGGCCGGGTCGGCGTGGTCACCGAGGACGATCTCGCCGACCTGCTGCCGCGGACCGACGTGCTGGTGATGATCCTCCCCTCCACCCCCGAGACCCGGCGGGTGCTGGACGCCGAACGGCTCGCGCTGCTGCCCGGGCATGCCTGGCTGGTCAACGTCGGTCGCGGCGACACCGTCGACGAGGCGGCGCTGTTCGACGCGCTCACGGCGGGCAGGCTGGGCGGGGCGGCGCTGGACGTCACCGCCACCGAGCCGCTGCCGCCGGACTCGCCGCTGTGGGAGGCGCCGAACCTGATCCTCACGCCTCATGCCGCCGGCGGCCGTCCACTGGGCGCCGCCGACCTGATCGCCGCGAACGCCGCGGCGCTGAACGCCGGGGAGCCGCTGCGCAACGTCGTCGCGGGCCCCCACCGCCACCCGGCGGACTGATCACCTTTCACCAACCGCCCGAAGGAGGGCCCACCACCATGTCGCTCATTCATGGCCTGACCAGGTCGAACCTGACCCGTCCGCTGGTCCAGCTGTCGCTGGATCTGACCAACAATGCCGAGGCGCTGGCCACGGCCGCGATCGGCGTCGAGGCCGGCGTCGACTGGATCGAGGTCGGGACGCCGCTGGTGCTGGCCGAGGGCCTGCATGCCGTCCGCGCGCTGCGGAAGGAGTTCCCGGACCACCCGCTGGTGGTGGATCTCAAGACGATGGACGGCGGCTACCTCGAGGCCGAGATGATGGGCGACGCCGGGGCCGACGCGGTGGTGGTGATGAGCCGTTCCCACGGGGCCACCGTCGAGCGCGTGGTCGCCGCCGGCGAACGCTTCGGGATGCTGGTGATGGGCGACGACCTGGGCGAGCCCGACTACGTCGAGGCCTGCGTCCGGCTGGAGCAACTGGGGGTCGGCATGCTGATCCACCACATCGGCTACGACCAGCGGAACAAGGTGGGTGGGCTCTCCCCGCTGACCGAACTGCCCGCGGTGGTGGCGGCGACCACCGTCCCGGTGCAGGCGGTCGGTGGCCTGTCGATCGACCAGGCGGTGGCCTGCCCCGGGTTCGGAGCCCCGGTCGTGGTGTTCGGCGCGCCGCTCGCGATCGACGGCGAAGCCTTCACCCCGGCCAGCGGCAACCTGCTGGGCGTGCTCACCGAGGCCTGCGCCCGGGTGCACCAGGCCGAGATCCGTTACCCGTAGTCACTCCGTCGGTCCGGGTCGGGACCACCAGGGACGGTTCCTGGACCACCGGGGACGGTTCCTGGTGGCCCCGCGCCGGCTAGGCAGGAGCGTGTTCAGCCAGGAACTCGGCCGAGCGGCGGAAGATCAACTCAGCGTCGTGGTCGAGGGTGGCGACGTGGTAGCTGTTCTCCAGTTCGACGAACTCACGCACCGACGACGAGACCCCGTCCAGGATCAGCTTCTGGCTGAGGTCGTCGACGATGTGATCGACCTTTGACCGCAGGTACAGCAGCGGCGCGTGCACCCGCGCCAGGTTGTGGCGGATGTCCCGCCACATCTCCAGCTGCTGCGCCATGGCATGCAACGGCACCCGGTCGTAGGCCAACTCGTCCTGACCCGGCTTGGCGATGTCGTTGCTGATCCCGGCCAGCGAGGGGGTCAGCCGGCGGATCAGCGGCAGCAGCTTCAGATCGAACCGCTTCAGCCCGACCGCCGGGTTCACCAGCACCAGCGCGCCGACATCGTCCGGCCGGTTCTCCGCCAGGCGCAGGGCCAGCCCGCCGCCCATCGACAGGCCGCAGACCGCCGTCCAGTCGCAGCAGGCACGCAGCTCGGTCAACGCCCGGTCGACCTCGCCGTACCACTGCTGCCAGGTCGTGGTGTTCATCTCCTGCCAGCTGGTGCCGTGCCCGGGCAGCCGGGGCAGCCGGACGGTGTAGCCCTGCCCGGCCAGGTACTCCGCCCAGGGCCGCAGCGAGGCCGGCGACCCGGTGAACCCATGGCACAGCAGCACGCCATTCCTTCCCTCGCCGGCCTGGTACGGCTCGGCCCCCGGACGCACTGGAACAGTCATGTTCATGCCGCCCATCCTGCCGGATCAGGCCCGACTCAGCACGCGGGCCTGCTGCTGGGCGCGCACACTGAGTTCGGCGGCCTTCAGGGCGTGCTCCTGGGTCATCGCGTTCTCGGTGCGGTTCAGGCAGTCCAGGATCAGCTCGCCGAAGAACGGGTAGCCGACCTGGCCGTGGGCGTTCAGGTGGTGCTCGCCCCTGCCGTCGACCAGGAAGACGTGGCCCGGGCCCTGGTCGGTGCCGACGTTGAGGTACTTGCGCAGTTCGATGTAGCCCTCGGTGCCGAGCAGGAAGGTCCGTCCGTCGCCCCAGGTGCGCAGACCGTCCGGCGTGAACCAGTCCACCCGGCAGTACCCGGTCGCGCCATTGTCGGTGACGATGTGGGCCTCGCCGAAGTCGTCCAGCTCCGGCCATTCCGGGTGGGCGTAGTTGGCGATGGACGAGTCGGTGACGGTCGCATCGCCGGCGCCGGTGTAGAACAGCATCTGCTCGAAGTTGTGCGAACCGATGTCGCACAGGATGCCGCCGTAGCTCTGCTTGCGCCAGAACCAGTCCGGACGGGTTTCGGGACGCAGCCGGTGCGGGCCGAGCCCGATGAACTGCAGCACCCGTCCGATCGCGCCCTGCTCGATCAGCTGTCCGGCCAGCACCGCCGCCTCGACGTGGATCCGCTCGGAGTAGTAGACCGCGTACTTCAGGCCCGTCCGCGCGGTCGCCTCACGCACCGCCGCCAGCTGTTCCAACGTGGTCAGCGGCGCCTTGTCGGTGAAGTAGTCCTTGCCGGCGTCGATCACCCGCAGCCCCAGGCCGGCGCGCTCCGAGGTGACCGCCGCACCGGCCACCAGCCGCACCTCGGTGTCCTCCAGCACCTCCGCCTCCGAACGGGCGACCCGCACCTGCGGGAACTGGGCCCGGAAGGCCTCGACCTTGACCGGATCGGGGTCGTAGACCCACTTCAGGGTCGCGCCCGCGCCGGTCAGCCCCTGGCACATCCCGGTGATGTGGCCGTGGTCGAGGTGGGTGGCGCCGAAGACGAACTCGCCCTGCGACACGACCGGCCGGGGCATGGGCATCGGCGCATAGCTGGCGCCGTCCGAGGTCTGCATGGTCCCATTCTCCCTCATGGGTAAGCGCTTGCCAGCATCCGACGAGAAACCGCCAGTGGCGTCGTGGTTGGCCTGTCCAGCTTGTGCGTTCGAGGATCGGGAGCAGCAGGTCGGCACAACCTGGTTTCGACGCTTCGACAGGCTCAGCGCAGCAACTCAACCATCGTTTGCCAGCAGCCACGCGCTCAACCGTCGTTCGGCCGGAGGCCGCCGATCAGTAGTAGTAGGGGAACTTCGACCAGTCCGGGGCGCGCTTCTCCAGGAAGGAATCCCGGCCCTCCACCGCCTCGTCGGTCATGTAGGCCAGCCGGGTGGTCTCGCCGGCGAACACCTGCTGGCCGACCAGCCCATCGTCGATGGCATTGAAGGCGAACTTCAGCATCCGCTGGGCCGTGGGCGACTTGCCACAGACCTTCGCCGCCCACTCCAGGCCGACCTCCTCCAGCCGGGAGTGCGGCACCACCGCGTTCACCATGCCCATCCGGTGGGCGTCCTCGGCGGTGTAGGTGTCGCCCAGGAAGAAGATCTCGCGGGCGAACTTCTGGCCCACCTGGCGGGCCAGGTAGGCCGAACCGAAGCCGGCGTCGAAGGAGCCCACGTCGGCGTCGGTCTGCTTGAACCTGGCGTGCTCGGCCGAGGCCAGGGTGAGGTCGCAGACCACGTGCAGCGAGTGGCCGCCGCCGGCCGCCCAGCCGTTCACCAGGGCGATCACCACCTTGGGCATGAACCGGATCAACCGCTGCACCTCGAGGATGTGCAGCCTGCCCAGCTTGGCGGCGTCCACGGTCGCCGCGGACTCGCCGTCGGCGTACTGGTAGCCGGCGCGGCCCCGGATCCGCTGATCGCCGCCGGAGCAGAACGCCCACCCACCGTCCTTGGCCGACGGCCCGTTGCCGGTGATCAGGACGCAGCCCACATCGGACGACATCCGCGCGTGGTCGAGCGCGGTGTAGAGCTCGTCCACGGTGTGCGGCCGGAAGGCGTTGCGCACCTCGGGACGGTCGAAGGCGATCCGGACCGCCGGGACGTCCAGCGCCCGGTGGTAGGTGATGTCGGTGAACTCGAAGCCGTCCACCGGCCGCCAGCGCTCCGGCTGGAAGGGGTTGCTCATGGCCTCAGGCTAGCCAATCCCCACCGCCGAGCGGTGCTCGCGGGACGACGGAGGTGGAGCGGCTGGCGCCGGGGTGTGCAACACAGGAAGGGAGGGTTCCCGATCGAGGTGACCGGGAACCCTCCCTTCCGTGCGACGCGTTGATCAGCGACTGGTCAGCTGGTCGCCCAAGCCTTGATCCAGTCGACCTCCATCTTGCCGGAGGGCTTGCTCTTCATCTTGTTCAACTCCCAGTCCGAGCTGAGCAGGCTCATCACCAGGAAGTAGTTGCCCTGGGTCTTGAGCTTCTTGGTCTTGACCACCTTGCCGTCGATCCGGAAGGTCACCTTGGCGGTGTCCCAGGTCACGGCGAAGACGTGGTACTTGCTGAACCAGCTCTTCTTCATGCTCTTCTTGTAGAGCTTGTTCTCCTTGGTCTTGCCGGTGGAGTAGCGGGTGTGCACCACGCTGGTGATCGCCTTGCCGTAGCCGTAGGACTCGATGAAGTCGATCTCCGACCCGCCGTCCGACTGCAGCCAGATGCCGCCATGCATGCCGCGATCCTTGGGGAACTTCACCCGGGCGGCAACGGTGCCGGTCTGCATGGCGAAGTTGCCGTTGGTGCTGAGCATGGCGTTGCGGTAGATCGGCGTGGCCTTGTTCTTCTCGAACTTCTTGCCCAGCGCCTTCACCGACTTGGACATCTTCTTGCCCTTGAGGCTCTTCACGCACTCGGCCTTCTGGGCGGCGATGATCGCGGGGTCGGTCTCCTTCGAGACCCGCAGGACGATCCGGCCATCCACGATGTACCGCTGGTCGGCGTAGGGGGCCGAGCACCGCCGTCCGCCGGCGCCGTACCCGATGTAGTCACGATCGATCCAGTCGGACTCCCATTCGGTGAAGTTCCACACCTTGGTCGGCTCCGTCGTGGGCAGACCGTCTTCCGGCTTGGGCTTCGCCGCGACCGCGGGAGCGGCCGGCGCGACCAGCAAGGTCGCCGCCAACGCGGCGCCGGCCAGTCCTGAGATCAGGGCCTTGACACTTCTCTTCATCTAGCGATTCACCTCGTGTGTTGTGCGGACGGGGAGGGGGCTCCGTGCTTCGCGTCATGCACTCTACCTGTCGCTCGCGTCCGCTCCGCATCGACTCCGCGTCCGGCCGCAAAGCCTCAAGCTGCACTTGACGGAAGCGTGGCCGGGCACTGCTGGGGGCCTCCGCAAACCACGGAGCCACGGCTACCATCCTTCTGTGGCACCGCACAGCCAAGCGACAGGCGGGGTTCTCGAACTCGGGCTCCCCCGTCCCGATCGGCGTCAGCCCAACCGTGGGGCTGTACGGAGTTGACCGATCCGGAAGCATCGCCACAGCCCCCACTCGCCGACCCGAGGGCGAGCGGTAGGCTAAGCGCGGCCATCGCAGGGCGACACGGAGACAAGGAGAAGGTTGTGCCGCAGGTTTCTGTGATCGTTCCGGTGCGGAACGGTGGCCAGAACCTGCGCCAGTGCCTGCAGAGCATCACCGACCAGACCCTGCGCGACGTCGAGATCATCATCGTCGACGACGGCTCCACCGACGAGTCGGCGGCGATCGTGACCGAGTTCGCCGCCCGCGACCCGCGGGTCAGCTGCGTGCCGGGCCCCGCCACGGGCAGCGCCGGTTCGGCCCGCAATGTCGGGCTGGCGATGGCCACCGGCGACTACCTCGCCTTCCTGGACGCCGACGACTACTTCGCCCCCACCATGCTGGAGGAGCTCCACACCCAGGCCTCGCTGGACCGGGCCGACGTCGCGCTGTGCAAGTTCCGGGTGCACAACGAGCAGACCGGGGATTCGCAGGCCGCGGATTGGGCGATGCGGCTGCAGTACTTCCCGAAGAAGATGCCGTTCGCGCCGGACGACCTCGGCGACTACCTGTTCTTCGCGGTCAACCCGGCAGCCTGGAACAAGCTGTTCCGGGCGTCGTTCATCCGCAAGGCGAAGCTGGAGTTCCAGGATCTGCGCCGGACGAACGACGCCTACTTCACCTACATGGCCCTGGCCCAGGCGAAGCGGATCACCCACGTCGACCGCTACCTGGTCAACTACCGCAGCGGGAACCCCTACAGCCTGCAGGGGTCGAACCAGGAGAGTCCGCTGGAGTTCGTCGAGGCGATCGCCGCGATGCGGCGCCGCCTGGAGGAGATCGGCAAGTACCAGAAGCTGGAGCGGGCCTTCGTCAACGAGGCGCTGGAGCTGTGCCTGGCCAACCTGCGCCGGGCGAGCACGCTTTCCGCCTTCCAGCAGATCCACCGCGCACTCACCACCGATGTCTTCGCCCGCTTCGGCATCCTCAACCGGCCGGCGTCCTACTTCGTCCGGCCCAGCCTGGCCCGGCAACTCGACGCGATCCAGAACCACACCGCCGAGGAGTACCTCTTCCGCCGGTTCGCCGAAGCCTCCGACGCCGCCGCCCAGGCCAGAGCGGAAGCCCGCTCCGCACTGCGCGAGATCGAGGTGCGGGCGAACGCCACCTGGCTGGCCAGCCAGCCGGAACCGCCCCAGCCCAGGTCGCTTCCCGAACGCCGCCGCATCGAACCCTCGGCCGCCCGGCCGGACGTCTCGGTGATCATCCCGGTGTACAACACCGAGGGGTACATCGCCGAGTGCGTGGACAGCGTTCGCGCCCAGACCGGCGTGGAACTGCAGATCATCTGCATCGACGACGGCTCGACCGACACCTCCGGCGAACTGCTGGACCGGTTCGCCGCCGAGGACGAGCGGATCATCGTGATCCACCAGCCCAACGCCGGGCTCTCCGGTGCCCGCAACACCGGCCTGGCCCACGCCACCGGACGCTACGTCTGCTTCATCGACAGCGACGACTACTGGCGGGAGAACGCCCTGGCCCGGATGGTCCGCCGGGCGGACGAGAACAAGCTCGACGCCCTGCTGTTCGATGCGGTCCCGCTGCGCGAGCAGGGGGTCAGCGACAAGGTGTGGGCACGCTACGAGCACTACTACCGGCGTTCGGACAAGTTCGGCACCGTGATGACCGGGCCGGAGCTGCTGGCCCGGATGAAGTCGATCGACGAGTACCGGGCGAGCGCCTGCCTGTACCTGGTGCGCTCCGGGCTGGTCCGCGAACTCGGGTTGGTGTTCTACCCCGGGATCACCCACGAGGACAACCTGTTCACCTTCGCCCTGATGCTGGAGGCCAAGCGCGCCACCCACCTGGCCGAGCCGATGTACGCCCGGCGGATCCGGCCCGGTTCGATCATGACCGCCGGCGAGCGGGCGGCGTCCACCCGCGGCTACCTGGTCACCTACCTGGAGATGCGACGGCTGGCCTCGCGGGGCAACTACGAGGACTGGGTGGCCGAGCAGATCGGAGCGGTGATCTTCACCGCCTTCCGGATGGCCAGGGACAACTTCATCCGGCTCGATCCGGACATCGGCGATCGGCTCCGGGAGGTGGATCCCAGCCCGGAGGCGCAGGCGGCGTTCCACATGCTGCGCCGGCTGCGCTACGAGTGGCGGGTGTCGCGGGCCAACAAGCCGAACCCCAAGCCGCGCAAGAGCCTTCCCCGTCGACTGCTGCAACGGGCCAGGCGGCTGGCGAAGCGGGTCCTGGGGCGGCAGTGAGCCCGTCGGCTGCCGTGACCGGGACGTTCCCGCGCAGCGCGCCCGCCCGGGTGGGAGCGGTGATCCTCAACTACCGCTCCACCGACGACACCCTCGCGGCGCTGGCCTCGTTGCTGGCCGGCGACTGCCTGGATCTCAGCGTGATCGTGGCGGACAACACCAGCGCCGAGCAGGCCGATCCCGAGCTGGCCGGACGCCTGCCCGGCCGGGTTCGCTACCTGCCGACCGGCCGGAACCTCGGGTACGCGGCCGGGAACAACCTGGCGATCGCCGAGCACCTGGACGCGGGGGTGGAGTACATCCTGCTGCTCAACCCTGACGCCCGCGTGCAGCAGGACACGCTCGGACGACTGCTGACCACCGCGCGGCAGAACCCGCAGGCGGGGTTCGTCGGCCCGCGGCTGCTGGACGGCGATCGGCCCGGCCGGATCGTCCAGTCCGACGGCGGCCGGATCGACTGGGAGCGGGGAGCGGCCCCGGTGCACCTCCACGTCCACAAACCGGCTGACACCCTCGGCAGCGAGGTGGCGGAGGTCGACTACGTCACCGGCTCCTGCGTGCTGATCAGCCGCCGGGTGCTCGAGGACGTCGGGCTGCTGCCGGAGGACTACTTCCTGTACTTCGAGGAGACCGACTTCTCGGTGCGGGCACGCCGGCGGGGCTGGCTCTCCCTGGTCGACCGGGCCGCGCTGGCCCGGCACCACCGCCGCTCGACCGGCGAGGTGCCCTCGCTGCCCTACCTCTACTACCTCACCCGGAACCGGGGGATCTTCGCCACCCGGCACCTCGGCGACCCGGCCGCGCTCGACCGGGCGTACGCCGACCTGGACCGGCGGTTCCTCGGACCCTGGCGCAAACGGGTGGCCGCCGCCGCGCCGGAACTGGTCGCCGACTTCGACAACGTCGTGGCGATGGCCAAGAATGATGCCAGCCAGGGACGCACCGGAGAGTGCGCGGAGTTGCGCCGCTTCCAGCGACAGGGGGTACCAGGATGGTCGGACTAGACCCGGACGACGACGCCTCGCGGATCGCCTCGCTGGAGCAGCTGATCCGTGAGGAGCGCGACCGGTTCGCCGCCGAGCAACGTCAGGCGGCCGCCGAGCTGGCGGAGCTTGCCGAACGGCTGACGACCGTGACCAGGCACAACGCCGAACTCGAAGCCGAGAACGAGCGCCTGCGGGGCAGCGTCAGCGAGCTCAAGCAGTACCGCAAGCAACTGGAACGGATCAGGAAGTCACCGCTCTACCGGCCGGTGGCCATCCTCCGGAAGCTGACCGGACGCGGCGAGTCCGCGGTGAACAGCCGCTGATGGCCCCTGACCCGGAGCGGATCCGACGCGAGTACGAGGCCACCCTCGTCGGCACGGCCCCGCGCGACGGCGCCGCCCGCTGCGTCTTCCTGGTGGGCTCGACGGACTTCGCCGACCGCGGCGACGACCTGCCGATGGCCGCCGGGATGGCCAGACAGCTGGCCGCGCTGGGTTGGGGCGTCCGGGTGGTGGGACCAGGAGAGTGGTACGAACCGCAGCCGCCGGGCAGCAGTGTCGTCTGCGTGGATCCCTCCTGCGATCCCCGGCGGGTGCCGGGACGGGTGACCGTGGTCGCCTGGGTGCGCGACCGGGTGGGGACCTGGCTGCGCAACCCCGGTCTTACCGCACTGGACGCGATCATCGCCCCGTCCGAGATCGGCCGCCGGGTGATCGCCCGCAGCTTCACCGGGACGATCCGGACCTGCCCGATCGGCGTGGACACCGATCTCTTCCACCCGGGCAGGTCGACCCGCCGCGTCCGGGAGGCGCGCCGGCCGCCCTACTTCGAGCGCCCCGCCCACTACCGCTCCGCCCAGGTCGTCGTGGCCGAGGTCTCCGACCGCGCCGCCGGGTACGGGCTGCTCACCAGCCGGCTGCTGGAAGCGTTGGCCTGTGACGCGCCGGCGATCACCAACCGGAGGATCGGGCTGGCCGATGCCGGGCTGGGCGACGTCCCGGCCTACTCCGACGCCACCGAGCGGGAGGCGCTGAGCGTCCGGGCCCGGAAGGGCGAGTACGACGAGCCGGCTCGCCGGCTTGGCGAGCTGGTGCGCACCCGGCATTCGCTGCAGCGCAGGGCCGGCGACTTCGCGGCGATCCTGCACGAGGTCGCCGGCGAGTCCCGGCCCCGCCCCATCGTCGACTTCTACCCCGACTACAGCAACGGCAATCCGTTCCAGACGCTGCTCTACCGCGCGCTGACGCCCGAGGTGGCCACGCTCGTCCCGGTGACGGACGTCGTCACCGATCCGCTCTCGCGGGATCCCGGCGGCGATCTGCACGGGCGGGTGCTGCACCTGCACTGGCTGGATCGGGTGGTGCAGGAGGCCGGCCGGCTCGACCTGGCGATCGAACGGCTGGACGCGTTCCGGCGGGTGATCCTCGACCTCAAGTCCCGCGGGGTCCGGGTGGTCTGGACGGTGCACAACGTGCTGCCGCATCAGGTGCGGTACTACTTCCTGGAACTGCAGTTGTGCCAGTTCGTCGCCGAGCAGGCCGACGCGATCCACGTGATGGCCGGCAACACGGCCGCGCTCGCCGCACCGTACTTCCGGCTGCCGCCGGAGAAGATCGTGCGACTCGACCACCCTTCCTACGACGGCGCGTACCCGGTGGTGCTCGACCGGGACCTGGCTCGCGCCCAGCTGGGGTTGAGCTCCGGCGAGATCTGCCTGCTCTTCTTCGGCCTGATCCGCGAGTACAAGGGGGTCGGCCGGCTGCTGGACGCCTTCGCCACGATCGCCGGCCAGGACGCCCGGCTGCGCCTGGACGTGGTCGGCCGGGTCGACCCGCCACACACCGAGGAGTTCGTCGAGCGACTGCGGCACAGTCCTCAGGTCCGGGCCCACCTGGGCTTCGTTCCCAACGATCTGGTGCAGCGCTACCTGCTGGCCGCCGACATCGCGGTGCTGCCCTTCGAACGCGCGCTCAACTCGGGTTCGCTCGCCCTCGCGGCCACGTTCGGCCTGCCGGTGGTGGTGCCCGGCTCACCCGCCTTCGCCGATCTGGCCGGCCGGCCGATGGTCGAGACCTTCGCCCCGGGCGACACCGCCTCGCTGGCCGAGGCGCTGTGGCGGGCCCGCACCGGCCTGACCCGTCCGGAAGCCCGCGAGGACGCTCGCGCCTACGCCGCCGAGCGGGACCCGGACACGATCTCGCCTCGCCTGGCTCGAGAGGTGCTCGGGATTGAACCGTGATCGCGCACGATCGTCGAATCCCGGGCCGGCGTTGAGCGCGTTGGGTAGATTGGGCGGGGCTGGGTGAGCCCCAGCCCCCACAGGCCGGGCCTTTCCCGGCGACGACACCACCGTGAAGGGACGGCGAAGGCACATGGGCAAGCGAAGTCGATCGACCAGGATCGCAGCGGCGCTGAGCGCCGGCCTGCTGGCGATCTCACTCGCGGCCTGTTCGCCGTCCACCCCCACCCCGACCCCGCGGGAAAGCCCGGTGCTCGACGAGTACGTCGTCGACCCGGACGCGAAGCTGCTGATCAGCCCGGTTGACTACGGCGACTTCAGCCTGGTCAACGCAAGGTTCAGCCTCCCGCTTGATGATCGCCCGGTCTCTCTGCAACGAAAGACCGAGAGCGGGTGGGAGGAAGTAGCCACCTCCGAGCAGAACAAGGCCGGTTCGGCAGACTTCCAGGTGAAGGTCGAACCCAACAGCACCTATCGCGCGGTCGCTCTCCAGGCGGCCGGCAGCGGCGGCCTGGAACGTCCGCCCGCGGCCACCCCGGAGGCCAGCGCCGACCAGCAGTGGATCACCGCGCTGGACACCGACTTCGACGGCGACGCGCTCGACCCCGACACCTGGGACTACCGTGCCAGCGGCGCCTACGACGCCGGCGGACGCCACTGCTCGGCCCCCTACCCGGAGAACGTCGGGCTCGGCGACGGCACGGTGACCCTCTCGGTGACCAAGGAGACCGACCCGGAGCGGATCGCCGCGGCGAAAGCGGCCGGCTGCGAGGAACCGGGCAACTACGCCAACGCGATGATCAGCACCCAGAACAAGTTCACCGTGAAGACCGGGATCGCGGCCGCGCGGGTCAAGTTCGCCCAGGGTCAGGGGATGCACGGCTCGGTCTGGCTGCAATCCCACGGCGGCTCGGAGATCGACTTCATCGAGTCCTTCGGCTACGGCCGAGGGCTGACCAGCGTGATCCACGTCGACGGGCAGCGCTACCCCGCCGACAGCAAGGACACCTACGTCCACACCGAACCGGTCAAGGACCGTGCCTGGTGGGACGAGTACCACGTCTACTCGGTGGAGTGGGACTACGAGGAGCTGGTCTTCCGGGTCGACGGCATCGAGACCCAGCGGATCAAGCAGGCCACCCCCGACGTGGACTACTTCGTGGTGGTGAGCATGCTCAGTTCCGACTGGGAGCAGAAGCGGTTCAAGAAGCCGGTGCAGAACGCCGAGGGAGTCACCCCCGCCAAGCTCCCGCAGACCATGGCGGTCGACTGGGTGAAGGTCTGGACGCCGGGCTGAGGCACCGTCGGTCTTCGTTGGCTGAGGTCGGCCCGCATTCCCCTGACACACCCCATGCACTCCGGAGGTCAGGGGGCCAGCACACTGAGCGGGACGGAGATCGTCCCGTCCTCGGTGACCAGCGTCGGCCCGGTAGCGGTGACGACCAATCGGAAGACCGGCTTGCCGACCAGGTCGGTTTCGATTTGGCCGATGACGTCCCGCAGGGAGTCGACCGCGTAGGGCAACTGGGTACCACTGAGCTTGACCTCGACTGCACCCCATCGGCCATCGGGAAGCGAGATGACGGCGTCGATCTCCTTGGCGTTGGAGTCGCGGTAGTGCCGCACCTCGCCACCGATTGCGGAGGCCAGCACCGTGAGGTCATGGACGACCGCACTCTCGAACAACACCCCCAGGGTGCTGAGGTCGGCCTTGAGTCGCTTCGGCCCAGCGCCGAGCGCTGCCGCGGCCAGCGCGGGGTCAGCCAGGTGCAGCTTGGGCGAGGTACGCACCCTGGCGCGGGACCGCAGGGCTGGCGTCCAAGGCTGTTGGGCTTCGACGACGAACAGCCGCCGGAGCAGCCCGACGTAGGTGCTTATGGTATTGGCCTCGATCCGCGGGGCGATCGTGCGGACATCCTCCGCGAGCGTCGTGAAGGTGACCTCGGACGCAACCGAGCGCGCGAGCGCCGCGAGGAGTTGCTTGATCACCTCCGGGTCTCGACGCACGTCTGCGATGCGGTGGATGTCGGTGCGCGCGACGTCATCGATGTAGCCACGAAGTCGATCCGCGGACTGGGACAGCGAGAGCCCGGTCATCGCGGGGAACCCCGGGCGAAGCAGGTTCTCAATCACCTCGTCGAGCTCAGGTCCGGCGGCGAGATCGGCAACTGGCAGTTCGCCCGCGAACAGGCCGGTCAGGCTCACCGTGCGGGGCGCCGGGTCGAGCTTCTCCGACCACGTCATGGTGCGCTGGCGCAGCCGCAGGAAGCGTCCTGCACCGGTGTGCCGCGTGACGTCGTCGGCAGGGACCGCGGACCCGGTCAGAATGAATCGTCCAGGCTCCGTGGCAGCGTCCACAGCCCGGCGCACAAGGTTCCACAGCGCGGGGGCCACCTGCCACTCGTCCAGCAGTCTGGGCGCTTCGCCTTCCAGGAGCGCGCGCGGCGCAACTTCGAGAACGGTCTGAACACCGGGGTCGTCGACGAGGGTGAAGGACGCCGCGGCGTTCATAGCCGTCATCGTCTTGCCAGTGGCACGAGCGCCTTCGACGACAACCGCACCGGCCGCGGCCAGCGCCTTCTGCAGGGTCGCGTCGATGATCCGCGGTCGGTACGCGTGCCCGAGCACCTTCGCCGTATCCATGCCGCCACCGTACTCTCACCCGCCACCTAGGCCAAGGATTGCAGTACGTCTAAGCCAAAGATTGCAGGCGTTCTAAGCCATGCCTTGCAGGGCAGTGGACCATGGGTCTTGACTCGTTGGCCGAGGTCGGCCCGCAGGGCCGAGTCTCGAAGCCCTGGCCGAGTCCTGACCCGTCGGCTGAGGTCGGCTCGCAGGGCCGAGTCTCGAAGCCCCAGTGCGCTTCGCGCGACCCCGGGGATCGACAATCGGGTTGATCAGGCCCGGCGCAGCTTCCGCAGCGCCTTGCGGGTGCGCTTGAGGTACTCCGCGACGCCCTCCATCACGTCCGGCCTGGCCTCCTCCAGCGCTTTCAGCACCCGTCCCCTGCCCATCCGGTACGGGTCGTCGCGGAGCAGGTCGAGCTTGACCAGGGGGAGCCGACCGTCCAGCGCCAGATCCCAGAACACGTAGCTCGGGTTCCACATCGGCCTGACCAGCTCGTTCCAGGCATGACCGAGGCGACTGGCCGCACCGACGTACTCGCGGGCTGCCTCGGCCCGATCGGGCCTGGACCGCAATGCGCGGCGGTACCGGACCTGGCCGCGGAGCAACTCCACCGGGCGGGGACGCAGATACTGGCCCATCCTCAGGCCGGCGTCCCGGAAGCGGCGGCTGGCGCCCACCTCGTAGGCCCGGATCACCTGGTAGCGATCGGAGATCGGCTCATACTCCGCCCAGAACCGCTGCGGCGCCCCGGAGTCCAGCGCCGACCGCTCGTACACCATGAACCAGCTCTGCACATGGGGCTCGATCTCCCGGCTGGCCGCGATCCCCCAGAAGTCCGCTCCGCCCGGTGCCCGGTCGCCCAGCACGTCGGTGATCGGCGCGAACGGCCCGACCACGGAATCGTTGCAGAGCACCACCCGGTCGTAGCCGTCCCACTCCCCGACCTGCCGCAGCCCCGCCGCCCAGCTGCCGAAGTCGTAGCCCTGATTGGGACGGGTGACCACCTCACCATGTGCCGCCAGCGCCTCCCGGCCCTCCGCGGCGAGGGAGGGTGACGAACTGACCACCACCAGACGGGTGGTGGCCCGCGCCAGTGCCGCCAGGTACCGCAGGGTGTGGGACGGGACGATCCCGTCCGGATCGAACTGGGCGAAGACAGCGAGCGTGCGCACGGCGCCTCAGCCAGCGTCCGATTCGAGCAGAGCCCGCCGAGGGAGCTCCCCCGCCGGTTCGTCCAGCGGTTCGCGGACCGCACGATGCTGCGCGATCGCGAACACGGTGACGGCCGCGAAGAAGCTGAGGGCAGCCGCGCTGAAGAAGACCATCGGCGGCGGCGCCCAGTTCCACCACCACTCGACGTCGCGGTTGAGGTTGAACCACTTCTTGTCGATCCCGGTCAGATAGCGGCGCATGTTGGTGTGCAGGGCGTTGCCGTGGGCGACCCCCATCGCGAACACCACCAGAGCGGCCTGCACCGGATGGAACTGGGGACCGTCCTCGTTGTCCTCGGCCAGCGCGATCATGCCGGTGAGCACCAGCAGCGGCAGGAAGTAGCGCGGCTGGAGCGACTCCTGCAACGTCGCGTACCTCAGGGTCGCGATCGTGATCGGGATGACCGCGGCGATCGCGGCGATCAGGCCCAGGGACGTGATCTTGCGCCAGCCGGCCCGGCGGACTCCCCAGAAAACCAGCGCGACGAAGGCCCCGCCGGCCAGCACCCAGGTCGCGGACCGCAGCGAGGTGTCCAGCCAGCCGAGCCCTCTGGTGCCGAATGCACCGGCATAGAACTGCGGGAGATCCTGGAGTCGCTGCAGCCAGCCGCCCCGTGGCGGGCGCGGGTTGATCGGCGTGATCGTGCTGAGGATCTCCGCCGAGCCCAGCGAGAGGCTCCAGAGCACGGCGACCAGACCGATCACCCCCGCGATGCCGCCGTAGATCAGCGTGCGCCGACCCACCTTCGCGGTGGCCAGCCAGGCCAACCCGATCGCCAGTGCGGCGTAGGCGGCGGAATCCGCCCGGGCCGCCGTCCCGAGAATGATCCCGAACAGGCAGAGCACGCCCAGCGCGATCCTGCGCGGCCGTTCGGTCGCCCGGATGAACTCCACCGCGCTGGCCCACACCAGGGTGGCCGAGGTGAACGCCCAGCCACTCGGGTTGACCGAGGCCACCACGAAGACACCCAGGGGAATCATCGGGATCAGCGCCCCGATCATGTAGCTCTCCCGTTTTCCCGGTCTGGCCAGGAACAACAGCGCCGCCAGACCGACGGCGTAGATCAGGGAGTTGACCAGCCGCATCACCAGTACCGACCCGACCACCGACGGCCCGGCGAACACCCCCATGAACATGTAGAACCCGTTGGGGTAGTAGCTCAGGAAGTTGAACCGATCGGTCTCGATGGTCTGGCCGCTGTCCAGCGGACACGTCCCGGCCATCTCGGGCTGGAAGGCGTAGCACGGGGTCAGCAGCAGATCCAGCGGCACCACCCGGGTGGTCTCCACCGCGCCCGGCGCACACAGACCCTCCCGCGGACCGAGCGCGCACCAGGCGCTGACCAGGTGGAAGTCCTCGTCCGGGGACGATCCGGGCGGGGAGGCCAGGCTCCAGCCGGCCAGCGCCAGGAACAGGAAGACGGGATACAGCAGCCAGCTGTGGCGCCCAACCGCGGACAGGACCTTCATCTCACCTCACCGACCGCATCCAGCCATTCCGTCGCCCAGGCAGCGTAGCTGTAGCCGCGCACCACGGCATCCTCGGCTCCCCTGCCGAGCTCCGCCCGCTCCTGCGGGGCGGCCCGCAGCAGTTCAACCAGCGCATCGACCCAGCCGGCGGAGTCCCGAGGGGACGGGTACCCCAGGTCGGCGGAGACCTTGGCGTTCGCGCCGACCGGACTCACCACCGCGGGCAACCCGGCCGCGGCGTACTGGAGAACCTTGTAGGCACACTTGCCCCGCTCGATCGGGCCGTCGATCAAGGGAGCGATCGCCAGGTCGGACGAACTCATCGACGCCGCGACCTCCCTGCTCCACTGCACCCGGTCCACCATCCGATCGAGGGCGCCCAGGCTCCGGTCCCCCGCGCTGATCAGGACCAGCCGGGCACCGGTGGCGGCGTGCACCTTCAACAGCTCCGCGGCGAAGGCCTCCACGTAGACCTCGGTGGAGGGCGAACCGAGCCAGACCAGGCGCGGAACGTCGCCGACCTCGAAGCTCTCCTTCGTCCGGTAGTCGGAGGGCTCCACGCAACTGGGGATGAACCGGACGTCCTGGTTGTGCTCGGCCGCCCACTCCGCGAGCAGTTGGTTGCCCGCGATCACCCGGTCGACCGCCCGGACCGATCGCAGGCAGCTCTCCGCTCTCGACCAGATCCGCTGCACCCCGGTGCGGGGCGTCCACATGATCGCGTCGTCGAAGTCGAATACCGACAGCGTCGAGTTCGCCGCCAGCCGCTCGGCGAGCCGCCCGGAGGTGAAGGGCGAAACGTCGCGTTGGATCAGGACCCGGTCATGGCGTCTGCGGACCAGGGCCCTGGTGCGCAGCTCCGCGGCCGCCACCGCCACCGGATGGCGGAGCACCGTCCCCGGCGCGTTGTTCGGCAGCCCGGCGTAGTCGTGCACTCGCGCGGAGATCCCGGTGTGCGCTATCCAGTCGAGGAACCGCACCCGTGCGGAGGAGCCGGCCGGCCCGTACGGAAGAAAGGCCTCAAGCATCGCGGCCCAGCCAGCCTCGCCCGTCCGGTGGACTCCAGCCCGGAGCGGGGGCGTCCCACCCGGTATCGCCCTCGCGCTGCCGCGCGCTGGCACCGTGCCAAGCGACGATCAGCGCCAGGACCAGCCACATCAACTGGCGCAGGAGCGTCCCCTCATAGCTGCTCTCGACCATGCAGATGACCAGCAGGCCGACGAAGGCCAGGCCGGTGATCCTGCGGGTGCCCTCGCTCACGCTCCGGTAGGCCCTGGCAAACCACGGCACCACCAGCATCGCGAGGCTGACCACGAACAGCGTCCCGAAGATGACGCCCGAGTCCACCAGTGCCTGCAAGTAGGTGTTGTGGACGTCGACCTCGCTCGCACCGGGTCCGAAGCCGAGGAGTCGCTCCGAAGCCCGCTCCAGTGCCTGCCGGTACAGGGCGAACCTGCCGTTGTCGTCCAGGCTCAGCCGGCCGTCCAGCGAGACGCCGCGTCCCTGGACGGCGGTGAGACCCAGCAGCACCAACACCGATCCCCCGACCACCGCCAGAACGGTGACGACCACGGTGCCGACCCGCTGGCTCCGCTGCCTGGCCCGAGCCCAGCGGGAGCCCGGCTTTGTCAGGAACCAGACGCCTGCCATCACCACCAGCGCCAGCATGGCGCCTCGGCTGAGCGTCAGGGCGATGGCCGCGACGGTGATCAGGGCGGTCACCTTCAGCCACATCCGGTCGAGCAGCCGACCGGCGTACCAGACCACCGGCGCGATCAGCACCAGGAGCGTCGCCAGGTTGTTCGACTTGCCGATCAACGAATGGGACAGCCGCGCCGTCCAACCCCATGGATCCTCGGCGGTCGCGGGCGGCTCGAACCCGGGAAGGCCCACGAAGGTCGCCGTCGAGGAAGCCACCAGCAGCAGGGAGTACACCCCCAGCAGGCCGGCGAGCTGTCCAGCGGGACGGCCGGTGCCGAAATCCAGCACGAGCAGGTACACCACCAGGGCCTCGGCGGCCACAATGGTGGCCACCAGGGTCTCGCCGGAGCTCACCGTCCAGGTCATCGACAGCAGCGTGACGGCAAACTGGACGATCAGCGCGACCAGGACGATCCGCGGGCCCCACTCCATCCGTCTGCCGGCGAGCCGGCGAACCACGAAGACCAGACCGAGCGGTACCAGGGCCAGGTCGAACACCGACACCGTCTCCGAGCCCAGCGGCACCCGCACCGGATGGGCGGCGAGCAGCACCATCAGCATCAGCAGCCACAGGCCGGCGCGCGAACTCTTCTGATCCGGCGCGCTCGGCCAGTCCCGGCGGGCCCGGCCGGCCAGCCAGTTCCGGGTCGCGGGCGGGAGGAAGGCGTTGCCGACCGGCGACCCGATCGGCCATCTCTCTCGCGCGGCGCGCCAGGGGCCCTCGTTGAGGCCTTCGACCACGCTCATGGCGTGTCCACTCCTCGTCCCTGGCGAGCGGGGGAGTCGAGCACGGCCACCGATCCGGGATTCCGCAACTCCGCCGAGACGAGCCGGAAGGCCTCTGCCCTGATGGCCGGGCCCTCGGCCTGCCGGGTCAGCCCCCGAGTGAGCAGTTCAAGCGCGAAAGGCAGCCTCAGCGCGGCGCGGGGCAACCGTGGGTAGCGACCACGCAGATACCTGGCGTGACTCACCCGGTTGGCTAGATAGGCCCGTCCGCCGGACGAGCGGTAGCTCACCCCGGCGACGTGGCGGCCGACGACGGTCCCGACCATCGCCACCCCTCGCTTGGCCCGGGCGCGGTCGCAGTAGTCCACGTCCTCGAAGTAGAGCTCGAACCTGTCGTCGAGCGGATTGGCCTGGTAGTAGGCGGTGGTCTGCAGCAGATAGGCGCCGTCCAGCTGCGGCACCGGCTGGAGCTCGCCTGCCTTTATCGCGCCGGCGCCGTTGAACCGGGTGCCGACCAGGGCCTGCACCAGCGTCGAGGCCCAGGTCACCCGCCGCTTGGCGTTCGACGGCCGGATCATGCCGGCGGAATCGAAGAACTCCGCCTGGCCGTCGCCGACCAGCACTCCGCCGACGACGTCGACCCGCTCCAGAAAGGGAACCAGCAGCAGCGGGTCGGCCAGTAGTTCCACATCGGGATTGAGGATCAACAGATGGGTGCAACCGGCCGCCTCCAGCTTCGCCGCCGCCAGGTTCACCCCGCGGGCGAAGCCCACATTGCCGCCGGGGTCGAGCACGGTCACGTCCAGCCCCGGGTGGTCGGCGGCCACCTGCCTCAAGGAGTCGATCTGGCCGCTGTTCTCCGAGATCGCGACCAGCGCGTCGGGGTGGTGGGCCGCGATGGACGTCAGGCAGTCGGAGAGCGTCGCGTCGGAATTGTAGGTGACGACGGCGATGCCCAGCCGGACCTGCACCTCACCACCCGCCCATCATCGACCTGTCAACACGCCTCGCGAGTCTACCGGATGCCACCGGACAACCCCGGTCGTGGCGTCCGGTCCATACGGTGATGATCGCCGCTCCGGAACCCGGGGCGGCCTCGGGTGGGCCTCACTGCACGGCGATCGGATGATATGGGGTCGCGACGGGGCAGGCCCTAGACTGAAGGCCGCTCGCCTGTTGACTCCCGAGGGGACCGATGACACCTTCCATCGCCGACTACGTCCGCGGACTTCGCCGACTCTGGTGGGTACCGGTGCTCGCCCTGCTGATCGGAAGCGGGCTCAGCTTCGCCGCGGCGAGCGGCTCCCGTCCCGCCGTCGTCACCACGGGTCACGTCCTGTTCACCTTCCAGGACGGCGACCAGGGCCAGGATTCGGCCGGTGCCGCCCGGGGTGCGGAGGCTCAGGTCGCCAAGACCAGGCTCGCCGGCTACATCCAGCTGGCGCTGTCCAGCCAGCCGATCCACGACCTGATGCTCGCGCAGGGGATCAGCACGCCGCCGACCACCATCGCGGTCGCCACCGGTCAGCCGGTGGATGACTCGGCCCGAGTGGTGATCTCATCCCAGGACGGCGGTGTGGTGTCGATCCAGCTGGAGAACGAGGATCTGGACCAGGCCACCGCCACCCAGTTGACGAAGGCGATCGCGGACGAGGTGGCCCGCAGCTTCATCGAGGCGGACTCGCTGCAGGCCTCCCCGTCCCTTGAGCCGAGTCCGGTGGTCACCGATCCCCAGGGGGTCGCCGCGGGTTCGTCGATCCTCAAGGTTGCCCTACCCCTTCTCCTGCTGCTGATCGCCGGCTTCGCGATCGTCTACGTGCTCGTCTGGGTCCGGGGTTGGATCTGGACCGGCCGGGATCTCGAGGATCGGCTGGGTGCCCGGACCCTGGGTGAGGTGTCGGGACGCCCCGAGGACGGCGCCACCATCGCCCTGGCCCTCACGAAGGACCGCACCGCCGGCACGTCCGTCCTGCTGGTTCCGGTGGCACCGGTCACCGCCGAGCAGGCCGGGGAGGTGGGCGACCTGGTCACCAGGGCGTGGTCCGGGCTGGACCGGCCGGCGGCATTGGTGGAGTCCGCCGCGTTCGACGGCCCCTTCACCGGTGGTTCCCAGGACCTGCGGGTGGCGATCGCCGCCGGAGGCCTGGACGCCGAAGCCCTCCGCGCCTCGGTTTCGGCGGACGTGGTCGGTCTGGTCGTCGGTTACGGCCGTAGTCGGTACACCGAACTGACCCGGACCGGCCGCGCCCTGGCCAAGGTGACCGACGCCGACATCGCCGTCGTCGGCCTGGCCGACTAGCGACATGCTGCGGGCGGACGACGGAGCTGCGCCCGTCCACCGGCACAGGTTGGAGACAGCACATGCCCGGCCATGACATCGTCCTGGCAACGACGGTGGCGATGACCATCGAGGCGTTCCTCCAGCCGGTCGGCCGGGAGTTGGTCCGCCGGGGCCACCGGGTGCACCTGGTCTGCGGCGACCGCGAGCCCCGGACCGACTTCCCGAACACCACCACCGTGCTGCCGATGACCCGCAGCACCGCGGGCACACAGGACCTCCGCTCGCTGAACGCCTGGGTCACCTACCTACGCCAGGTGCAGCCCCGGATGGTCGTGGCCGGCACGCCGAAGGCCTCACTGCTGGCCATGACCGCGGCGAGGATCGCCAGGACGCCCGCCCGCGTGTACGTCCTCCACGGCGCGGTGTGGGACGGCGCCACCGGCCTGCGCCGCCGGGTGCTGGAGGCTGCGGAGCGGGCGACCATCGCGGCGTCCACCACCCAGATCGCGGTCTCGGACTCACTGGCGCGGCTGGTGCGGGCGCGAGGACTTGCTCGGCACCAGCCGCGGGTGGTGGGCTCTGGCTCCTTCTGCGGGGTGGACACCGACCGCTTCCGGCCCACCGCGGTCCGCGACGATCGCACCCCGACGATGGTTTTCGTCGGACGCCTCAACCGGGACAAGGGAATCGATGCCCTGCTGCGGGTGCTCGACAGCGTCCGGCAGCGGGTGGACGCCCGGCTGCTGATCGTCGGGGGGCTGGACGAGACCTCCCCGCCGGACGACGCCACCATGCGCGCGGTCGTTGACCGCCCACAGGTCGAGTGGGTCGGCGAGCAGGCGGACGTGCTGCCCTTCCTCCAGGCCTCGGATCTGCTGCTCTTCCCGACCCGGAGGGAGGGCCTGCCCCAGGTGCCGCTGGAGGCCCAGGCCTGTGGCGTGCCGGTGGTCTCATGGCGGGTGACCGGGGTGATCGACGCGGTTCGGGATGGCTTCACCGGCGTGCTGGTTCCGTTCGGCGATGAACCGGCCCTGGCCGCTGCCGCCGCCGAACTGCTGGCGGACGAACCGGCTCGGGCGAGGATGGCGCAGAATGCGCGGGGTTGGGTGGAGGACCGGTTCAACGAATCCCTGGTCGCCACCGCCAATGCCGACTTCCTCGAGAGCTGCGCAGGCTAGGAACCCCTGATCAACCTCACCCCAGCGAAAGCGGGGATCTAGCCGCCGGCGACCCGGATGAACTCCAGGGCGGAGGCCGCCAGTTCGCGCCAGTCCAGGTCCTTGACCGCGGCCAGACCGGCCTCCCGGCGGAGCCGGCGCCGCTCCGGATCGTCCAACGCCTCCGTGAGCGCCTCCGCCAGGAGCGCGGGGGTGGGCTCGTCCACCACCCAGGCGTTGTCGGAGTCGGCGGGACGATACCAGGGAGTGACCAGGGTCGCCCCGCTGGCCAGCGCCTCGATGCACGGGTAGTGGTAGGCGCCCGGCTGGCCCGTCCCGCCGACCAGGACGAAATCCACCGAGCGGTACCAGGCTGCGAGTTCGGCGTCGCTGGCGGGCACCGTGGTCCGGATCGGGAGGTCGGAGAAGCCGTCGAGTTCCGCGCCGAAGTCGGCGATGCTGACCACGTACTCCTCGGTGATACCGGCCCGCCGGATCGCCTCCAGGACGCGGTCGGTGCCCTTCCACGGCTCGGACCGGCCGATCGTCCCAATAGTGAGCGGTCGGGGCTGCGGGGAGCCGGGCCCGAAGGTGGTCAGATCGATCCCGGGGGGGAGCACGCCCAGCCGGCGAGGATCGCCGACCAGGAACTCCGGGGAGTTGACGATCACGTAGGGTGCCCGTTGGTCCGCTCGCCGCACCAACCGCCGGAAGAACCGGGCCTTCAACCCGCCGCCGGGGTAGTACTCACTCTCCTCGGCCTGCATCAGGCGGACATGGGTCACCCCGCGCCGCTCCACACCGAAGGCCGCGTTCGTGGTCAGGAAGTGGTTCGACAGCACGACGTCCCCCCGTCGGGCCACCGTCCGCAGCCCCCGGGTCAGCGCGAGCTGGGCGAGCGCCACGCGGGCGATCCCGGACAGCTCCCTGGTCCGCCCGGCGGTGCGGCGGCCCAGGACGTCGACGCGGATCACCGGGGCGTCCACCGGATAACGGGCCTCGCCGGCGAACCAGGGCACCAGGTAGGCGCACTCCACCCCGGCCGCGTGCCAGCGGTTGCCCAGTTCGGCCAGCACCCGGTATCCGCCTGAGGCGCCGAAGTCGAGCATGGGCAGGAAGATCGTCATGGTCATCCCCCGAGGATTCCGTTGGCGGACAGGGCCACCCAGCCAGCCGCGAGGGCGACCGTCGCCAGGTGCGCGACGACCAGCTTCGCCGGCACCGGCAGGACGTCCTTCCCGAGCCGGTTGAGCGCCACCTTCAGGAAGACCAGGTAGGCGACCGCGCTGAGCCAGGACGCCGCGGCCGCCGCGGTGACGTTCCCGTACCACCCGGCCACCGTGGTACCGGCCAGGAGCACCACCGCCGCGCAGGTCTCGGCCGCCAGGTAGGTGCCGCGCCGCCCGGTGGCAAGCAGGAGGTATGCGCCGTGCAGCGCAATCGCGCGGACGCCGCCGGCGCCGGCCATCAGGGCGAGCGCGGCGGACGCCCCGATGAACGAGCCGGAGTAGGCCGCCCACAGCGCCAGCGGCGCGGCGACCGCCAGTGCCACCGCACCGAGCGCGGCCCGGCCGCCGAGGTGGCTGATGCTGTCCCGGGACAGGGCCGCCGGGTCCTCGCCGCCGGCGACCAGTTGCGAGGCGGTGGGGTAGAAGTGCAGGGCGATGGCGGGGATGACCACGGCCGAGGGCAGGCCGCCGAGGGAGGTGACCGCCCGCAGCATCCCGGTCGGTTCGGCGCCACTGAGGTTGAGCATGATCAGCGGGGCGACCGCGACCGCGCCGGCACTGAGCAGCGAACTCCCGTAGGTCGGCAGCGCATGCCGGACCAGCCCGACGGCCGCCACCTGAGTGTGGGTTCCACGCCGGCGGATGCCGGAGAGGGTGGCGATCGTGCTGACCACCGGGCCGAGGACGATGCCAGCGCCGACCGCGAGCGGCAACAGGCCGATCGGGGTGAGCAGGACCGCCGAGACGATGGTCAGGCTGGTCACCGCGGCGGAGATCAGCTGGAACCGCGCCGCCACCGAACCGTCGGCGAACACCGAGAGCACGACCGCCCGGAAGGCAAGCAGGATCGACCCGGCCGCCGCCAGGACTACCGCTGAGACCACCGTGACGGCGGTGAAGGAACGGGAGAGCTCGGGTGCGGTCAGCCCCAGCGCCAGCCCGATCGCCGGAATCGCGGCGATGCCGCAGGCCCGCCAGAAGGCCCTGCCGAAGTCGGCCGCGGTGGACGTCGGGTGGGCGGCCGCCATCTCCGGCAGCACGTTCCCGATGGCGAAGGTGCACAGCAGCGCGGCCAGCGAACCGGCGCCCACCACGGCGCTCTGGTAGCCAACTCCCTCGACACCCCAGGTGACCGCGATGACCTTGCCGGTGAGGAAGCCGAAGCCCAGGGTCACCAGGGAGGCCAGCTGGAGATCCCGCCTCGCTGAGCTCAAGACCCGATCCGCGGGCTCTGGCCGGGCGCCCGCTCTCGGACGACCCGGCGGAACTCCTCGTAGTCACGAATGTAGTCGGCGGGGTCGTAGGGATGCGACGCCAGGACCAGGAGCACCGCGTCCGAGCTGTACTGGTGCTGAACCCCCCAGACCAGCGGAGGGATGTGCAGCGCGACGTCGGGTCGCGACAGGGTGTACGTCCGGCTCTGGTGGCCGTCGTCGCAGATCACCTCGAGCGAGCCGGCCACGGCGACCAGCAGCTGATGGCATTCGTAATGGGCGTGCTCGCCCCGAACCTCGGGCCCGGGCACGTCGAACACGGTGAAGAACCTGGACACCGTGAACGGCAACTGCCCGGGGGCTTCACCGGCGACCAGCGCGCCTCGCATGTCGTCGGCGAGCCTCAGGCCGATCAGGGCATCCCGCTGCTGGTCCTGGGCGGCGGGCGCCGCCGGCTGGACGGGCCCGGCGTCCCCGCCACGCCCCGGCCGTGTCCGGATCAGGCGTCCGGGATTCCCGCCGATCACCGCGTTCGCGGGTACCGGCCGCGCCACCACGGCACCGGCCTCGAGGACGGCGCGGGCACCGATGCTGGCCATGCTGACCACCGCCCCGGCTCCCACCACCGCGTCCGGACCGATGGTAAGGGGTGCGCCGATCCGCGGTCCCTCGATGACGACTCCGGGACCGATCCGGGTCGATCCGAGCAGGGTCACCCGGCCGGTGATCACCACGCCGATGCCGAGCTCCACGGCGGGATCGCTCACCACCTCGGGGCCGAGGATCGACGCGTGGCCCTGGTCGGCGCCCGTGGTCTCCTGCACCCTGGAATCCTATACCTGGGCCCGGAGTGTGCTCAGGGCCTGCGTCACCTGCTCGACCTCGGTCTCGGTGAGGGCCGGGAAGCAGGGAACGGTGAGGATCCGCCGGGTCAGCTCCTCGGTGACCGGCAGCCGCACACCATCGGCCAGGGCCGCCATGGCGGGCTGGAGGTGGTCGGGCACGGGATAGTGGACATCGGTGCCCACTCCCGCCGCGTCGAGAACCGCGCGGGCGCCGTCCCGCTCCGCCTCGGAGGAGAACGCGATCACGGCCAGGTGACCAACGCAGGTCGGGCCGTCCTCGAAGTAGAGCCGGGCACTGGACGGAAGAGCCGAGACGTACCGGCCGAGGATCGCGCGACGGATCCGGTTCTCCGCGTCGAGCCGGGGCAGCCGGGCACGCAGCACGGTCGCCTGCACCTCGTCCATCCGGCTGTTCACGCCGTGCGAGACATCAGCGTGGTACCGGCTCGTCCAGCCGTACTGATGCAACCGCCTCACCCGCTCCAGCAGGTCGGGGTCGGTGCTGACCACCGCGCCGGCGTCGCCCCAGGCGGCCAGGTTCTTGGTGGGATAGAACGAGTAGGTGCCGCAGGCGCCCCAGGTGCCGGCGGCCCGGCCGTCCAGCGAGGCCCCGGCGGACTGCGCACAGTCCTCGATCAGCGGCACTCCGGCCGCCCGGCAGATCTCCGAGATCCGGGCAATGTCCGCCATCAGGCCGTACAGGTGGGTCACCACCACCGCTGCCGGACGATCGGCCGCCAGGCGCTCCCGCAGCGCGTCGGGGTCGATCGACGCCCGGTCGGGGAGAACCTCCACCCAGGCGGGCACCGCGCCGACAGCGACTGCGGCCGCGGCGGCGTACATCCCGGCGTTGGCCGCCATGACGACCGTCTCTCCGGGCTGGACGCCGATCGCCCGGATGGCGAGCATCAACGCGTCGGTGCCGTTCCCAACCCCGACGCAGCCGGCCGTCCCGAGGTAGGCGGACAGCTCGGCCTCGAAGCCCTTCACCTGGTTGCCCAGCACGAACCAGCCGGTCCGGATGGTGTCGTTCACCAGCGCCAGGTCGGCCTCGACGTGGTCGTCCCGCGAGAGGTCGTTCAGGGGAACTCTGCCGGTCACTTCTCCTGCCCTTCCAACTGCCGCAGCACCCGGGCCGGGTTGCCGGCCACCAGGGTGCGCGGGGCGACGTCCCTGGTCACGACAGCCCCAGCCGCGACCAGGGCACCCGCGCCGATCCGCACCCCGGGGACGAGTACCGCACCGGCGCCAATCGAGGCGCCGCGCTCCACCACTGTCTGCTCGAACCGATCGGGCTGCTGCCGGCTGCGGGGATACCGGTCGTTGGAGAAGGTGACGTTCGGTCCGATGAAGACGTCGTCCTCGATCCGCACGCCGTCCCACAGCTGGACGCCGTTCTTGATCGTGACGCCGTTGCCCACCACGACGTCATTCTCGATGAACACGTGCGAGCAGACGTTGCAGTCCGTGCCCAACCGCGCCTCGGCGAGCACCACGCAGAACTGCCAGATCCGGGTGCCCGGCCCGATCGACGGACTGGCCACATCGGCCAACGGGTGGACGAAGAACTCGCTCGCCGCTGCCGGTTCGCCCGAACCGCTCGGAGATGCCTGGTACAAAGTCGCTCCCGGAATCGGCGTTCAGATCTGTCGCAGTATAGCGAGCCGAACCACGCCGGGCGGCTCCCTGCGGCACCGGCCGGAGGCCCATTTCGATCGACCTGGCATGGCGGTCCCCCACCAGGCTCTACGCTAACCGGGTGAATGCGGCGGCGACCGGCGGACGGGTGGACTCGCTCACCGGGCTGAGGATCTTCGCGGCGGCCGCGGTCTTCCTCAGCCACCTGCATCCGCCGGAGTTCATCCCCGGTAGGGTGGCCGTCCTGATGGACTCGGGCTACAGCGGCGTCACGATCTTCTTCGTCCTCTCCGGTTTCGTGCTCGCCTGGAACTACACCGACCGGCTGATCCCGCTGAGCGGTCGCGGGGTGTGGTCGTTCGCCGTCGCCCGGTTCGCCAGGATCTACCCGCTCTACCTGGCTGTGCTGATCTGGGTCTGTGCACCGGGCATCGTCGGCCATGCGCTGCCGGAGGACACCTGGCTCCACTTCCTTGCCCTGCAAACCTGGCACCCCGACCTCGCGGTCGCCTTCGGCCTCAACGGTCCCGGCTGGTCGATCGGCGTGGAGTTCTTCCTGTACGCCCTGTTCCCGGTACTCATCGTGGCGATCGGCCGGGTGCGGGAGAACCCTCGGCTGCTGTTGGCGATCGGGTTGGCGGCGGTGCTCGCGGTCGGCCTGCTCACCTGGTGGTTCAGCGCGACCGGAAGGGGACAGCTCAGTCCGCTGGATCCCGAATCGGCCCACCGCTGGCTGTACCGAACACCGCTCACCAGGATCGGCGACTTCACCGTCGGAATCGTCGTCGCGCTGCTGGTCCGCGCCGTGACAGCCCGGTCCTGGCTGGGGGCAGCGTCCCAGGTGCTCGCGGTGGTGGCTCTGCTGGCGGTGATGGCCTCGACAACGGTCAACCGGTCGGTCTGGTCCTGGGACTTCGCCTACCTGGCGCCGACCGGGCTGCTGCTCTGGGGACTGGCGACCAGCCCGGACTCCCCGATCGCCCGCCTGCTCGGCTCGAAGCCCCTGGTGCTCGCCGGTGAGGCCTCCTTCGCGTTCTACCTGTTGCACCTGCCCATGCTCCAGGTGCTGGCGGCTCCACCCACCGATGGCTGGTACGGGTGGGTGTTCGTCACCGGCCTGCAGTTCGGTGTCATCATGCTCACCGCCGTCGGCGCCCACATCGTCATCGAACGCCCGGCGCAGCAGTTCCTCCGCCGCGTGCTCGACCGGCGGCGTCGGGCTCCGTCCGAGCCAGCCGCCCTGACCGGACCGGACGCGGCGTCCGTTTGACCGGAGGGCCTAACCCCAGGTTCCGGGCACGCCCTTCACCACCACCTGCTCCGGCGTAGGCCTGGTGACCACCGCTCCTGCCCCGATCGTCGTCCCGGCGCCGACGGACAACTGCTGGAGGATGATCGCGCCGGCACCGACCAGCACGCCGCTGCCCACCGTCACCTCGCCGGAGACGATCGCGCCCGGGTTCACCGAGGCATGATCGCCGATCACCGTGTCGTGCCCGATGGTGGAGTTCGGATTGAGTTGGACGTGCCGGCCGAGGGTGACGTTCGTCGAGACCTGCACCCCGGAGCAGACGACGACACCCTCGCCGATCGTGGCCAGCGAGCCGATCACCGCGGCCGGGTGGATGACGCTGGTGGGACGCCAGTCCGCGTCGGTGAACCGCCGATCGACCGCCAGCTTCGCGGCCGGACTGCCGATACCGAGCACGTAGTTACGGCAACCGGCGGTCGGCAGCAGGCCGGCGATCGGCCCGAGATAGCGATAACCCCGGGCGGCCAGCCGCTCGAGGTTCAGGTCGCTGGGGGCATCGTCGGCGATGCCCAGGACCTTGATCGCGCGGTCCGGAGAGGCGAGGTTGTGCGCCTCGATGACATCCAGGGTCTCCCGGCCGAAGCCTCCGGCGCCGACCAGGACCACCTCAGTCGGCATGGGTTTCCCCGAACTTCGGCATGGTGGCGTGGCCGGCCTGGGAGATGCCCTGCCGCGTGACCACCGCGCGGACCGTGGCCAGCAGGATCCTGAGATCGAGCCGGAGGCTCCGCTTGTCGACGTACTCGACGTCCAGCCGGAACTTCTCCTCCCAGCTGAGCGCATTCCGCCCCATCGCCTGGGCCAGGCCGGTGATCCCGGGTCGGACCTCGTGCCGTCGCGCCTGCTCGGGGCTGTAGTGCTCCAGGTATTCCACCAGCAGCGGTCGCGGGCCAACCATGCTCATGTCCCCGCGCAGCACGTTCCACAGGGTCGGCAACTCATCCAGACTGAGCGAGCGCAACGTGCGTCCGAACGGGGTGAGCCGATCGGCGTCATCCACCAGACCCCGCTCCGGATCCTCCGCGAGCATCGTCCGGAATTTGCGGAGTAGGAAGATCCGGTTGTTGCGGCCGGGCCGGGGCTGACGGAAAAGCACCGGGCTGCCGAGCCGGAGCCTGACCATCACGGCTACCACTGCCTGCACCGGGGCGGTGACGACCAGCAACGCCGCCGCGGAGCCGACGTCGAGGACGCGCTTCACCGCGTCGTAGGGTCGGTGGCCCGGGTGCTGGACGGCGCTCATCGTCCCTCGAGGAACCGCTGGATCGTGGTGTACACCCGCTCCTGATCAGCTCCGCCGAGCGCCGAGCCGCTGGGCAGCGACAGCCCGGTACGGAACAGCAGCTCGCTGGTGCCGTCCACGTAGGCACGGGCTCCGGCGAAGACCGGCTGAAGGTGCATGGGCTTCCACAGCGGACGGGACTCGATGTTCCGCTCGGCCAGGGCGAGCCTCAGCTCCTCCGCGGAGAAGCCGGCCGCGTCGGGGTCGATCACCACCGAGGTGAGCCAGAAGTTGTCCCGGGTCTCGCCGCCGTCGACACCGGAGGGTTCCCCGAAGAGGGTGACACCCGGCACCTCGGCGAACAACGTTCGGTAACCGAGCCGATGCTGGCGACGGCGTTCGATCATCGAATCCAGCCGGCTCAGCTGGGCCCGACCGAGGGCCGCCAGCAGGTTGGACATCCGGTAGTTGTAGCCGATGTCGGTGTGTTCGTAGTGGACGACGGGCTGCCGGGCCTGGGTGGCCAGGTAGCGCACCCGGCTCGCCAGGGCCTCGTCGTCGGTGAGCAGGGCGCCGCCGCCGGAGGTGGTCATCACCTTGTTGCCGTTGAACGACACCGCGGCGGCCCTGCCGAAGGCACCCGCCGGACGTCCGGCGTGGACCGCGCCGAGCGATTCCGCTGCGTCGCTGAGCAGCTCCGCCCCGAACTCCACGGTCAGCGGGTCGATCCGGTCGTGATCGACCACCTTGCCCAGCAGGTCGACCGGGACGACCGCCTTCGCCGGGCGGCCCTCCGCGGCGAGTTCGGCCAGCGCGACCCGCAGCAGCTCGGGGTTGAGGTTGCCGCTGGAGTCCGAATCCACGAAGACGGGCTCCGCGCCGACGTAGGTGATCGAGTTGGCCGTGGCGGCGAAGGTCATCGTCGAGGTCACCACGATGTCGCCGGGGCCGACACCGAGGGTGAGCAGTCCCAGGTGCAACGCCGCGCTGCCCGAGGAGAGCGCCACCGAATGGCGTCGGCCGCAGTAGGCCGCGAGCTCCGCTTCGAAAGCGTCCACCTCGGGGCCCAGCGGGGCTATCCAGCCGGAGTCGAACGCCGCCATCACCGACTGCTTCTCCAGCTCGCCGACGTCCGGCGGCGACAGGTAGATCCGTTCGGTCATCGGCTGATCGCCTCCGGTTGCTTGACGGCTGGGCCCGGAGCCTGCGCGCCGCTGAACTGCGCCAGCCACCGTTCGTAGTCGAGTTCCGCCGGGTTGATCGGCGGCACCTGCGAGTGGGAGATCTTCGGATGGATGGGGCGCTCGTCCTGCTCCCCTTCGGTCACCAGGATCTCGTGGAGCTTCTCCCCTTCGCGCAACCCGGTGAACACGATCTCGATGTGCTTGCCGGACATCTCGATCATCCGCTTGGCGACGTCGAGAATCCTCACCGGCTCGCCCATGTCGAGGATGAGCACCTCTCCCGGCCGACCGATCCCGCCGGCCTGCACCACCAACTGGCAGGCCTCCGGGATCGTCATGAAGTAGCGGGTGATCTCCGGGTGGGTCACCGTGATCGGGCCACCGTTCTCGATCATCTTGGTGAACAGCGGCAGCATCGATCCGCGGCTTCCGATCACATTGCCGAACCGGACCGAGAGGTACGGCCGGCCGGTCTGCGCTGCCATCCAGGAGGTCAACCGCTCGGCCACCCGCTTGGAGTACCCCAGGACGCTGGTCGGATCGGCCGCCTTGTCGGTGGAGATGTTGACGAAGGTGAGCACCTCCACCGCCTGAGCGGCCTTCAGGACGTTGAGCGAGCCGATGACATTGGTCTTCCAGGCTTCCTCCGGGTACTGCTGCAACATGGGCAGGTGCTTCAGTGCGGCCGCGTGGAACACGACTTCGGGTCGGCGCTGCTCGAAGATCCGGGTCAGCGCCGGCACGTCGCGGATGTCGGCGAGCACCACGTCCGGGGTGTTCAGCAGGCCATGGCCGTCCACCAGCATCTGAGCGGTCTGCAGACCGGTCTCGTCGCGGTCGAGCATGATCAACTCGGCCGGTGCGAACCGGTGGATCTGCCGGCACAACTCGGCGCCGATCGAGCCACCGGCGCCGGTGACCAGTACCCGCTTACCGGCCAGATAGCTGGCGATCGACTCGATGTTGGTGTTGACCGGCTGCCGTCCGATCAGGTCCTCGATCGACAGGTCCCGCACGCTGGTTGCCGAGGCGACGTCGCCGAGAACGTGATCGAGCGGTGCCACGACCTTGATCGCCAGGCCGCAGCGGCGGGCCGCGTCGGCGGCGCGACGGATCAGGCGGGAGTCGGCGTCCGCGATGGTGACGATCAGGGTGGTGGCACCGGTCTCGTCGACCACCTTGTCCAACTCGCTCAGCGTGCCCATCACGCTGAGATTCCGGATCCTGGAGTGCTGCTTGGCGGCGTCGTCGTCCACCAACGCGACCGGGCGATAGGCCGAGGCCGTGTCGGTCAGCAGGCGCTGGGCGACCACCCGCCCGACGTAGCCCGCTCCGTACAGGATGGCCGGCTCGGCGGACTGATCGGGCCCGGCACGGGTTTCCAACACCACCCGCAGCAGGTAGCGGACCAGGAACATCAGCAGCAGCGCCATCGGGACGGAGATGAACACGGTGCTGCGCGGAATCCCGACGCGCGGCCCGAGGATGACGGCGGGCACGGCCACGATCGCGGCGGAACACACCACGGCGATGGCCAGGGCGCGGACTTCCTCGAACGAGCCGAAGGCGTACCGGCGGTGGAAAAGCCCCAGCGGCCAGCCCCAGGCGAGGTGGGCGAGGGCGAGGGCCGCGATCAGGCCGAGAATGGACGGCCAGGTGATCCGCTCGACGATGAACTCGTACCGGAGAATCACGCCCCCGATCACCGCCAACGCCCAGCATGCGACATCGAGGGCGAACTGGCCGACCGGCCCGATGTGGTCGACCAGGCGTGCGGTCCGGACCCGACGCGAGCCGTGCTGCGATTCCTGGGTCATCAACCCTTCCTCATCCATCAGTCCGCGACTGATTCCCGGGGCAGTTTACCGAACCGCCTCCGGGCTCCAATCGGCCGGAGCGCGTCCGGCGGAGATGGTTCGGCTGCCACCCGGCAGCCAACCGATCCGTCCGCCTGAACGGCACCTACCGGGCCCAGATCCGGACCCAGTCGACCTCCATCGTCCCTGACTTCCAGCTCTTCTGGCGGTAGGTCTCCCAGTCGGAGGAGAGCATGCTCAGCACCAGGTAGTAGTCGGTGTCGTTCATGTTCTTGTTCTTCAGCTTGCGGACCTCGACACCGTCCACCCGGAAGATGACCTCCTTGGCGTTCCATTCCACCGAGTAGTTGTGGAAGGAACTCCACCAGCTGGACTTCTTGGTGGCGGACTTCGAGACGTACGGCGCGCTGGCCGGGTACCGCTTGCCGTTCTGGTGGATCACCGAGGTGATCCCGCGGCCCTTGCCGTAGGACTCGACCATGTCGATCTCCTGGCCCTTGGCCGACTGCATCCACGCCGAGCCGTGCATCCCCTGCCGGGTGGGGAACTTGATCCGCGCCTCGAGGATGCCGGACTGGCCGGCCAGGACGCCGTGGCCCGCCGCCCCGGTGCCGATCATGGCGTTCTCGAAGACCCCGTCCGGGCAACCCGGCACCAGCTTGTTCCGGGCCTTGACCGCCTTGTCGTAGGCCTTCTTCGCCTTCTTCTTCGCGCTCTTCGACTTGGCCTTGTCGTAGCTGGCCTTGGTGCTGGTCACCTTGGCCTCGGCCTTGGTGTACTTCGAACCGGCCTGAGCGGCCTGGACAGCCTTGGCGTTCTGGGTCACGGCCGAGATCAGCGCCTTGTCGGTGACCTTCACCGCGCGCAGCTTCACCGTCCCACCGGACACCCAGGCCTGGTGGGTCTGCGGGGCCGCGCACAGCCGTCCGACCGCGTCGTAGGAGTTGGTCAGCCGGTGATCCCAGGCTGGGCTCAACTCCGAGCCGTCGAAGTCGTCGGCGAACACCAGCCCCCAGCCGACCGCAGCCGGCTCGGTGGCGACCGCGGCGGCGGTGACCTTCTTGCCCTTCGACTTGTAGTTGAACGCCTTGGCGACCGCGCGGTAGCTGTAGCCCGGTGCCGGCTGGGTCTTGAACGTGACCTTGCCCTTCGAGCTCATCTTCGCGCTGGTCAGCTTGCTCCAGGTAATGCCGTCGATGCTGCGCTCGAGGTCGACCACGCGCTTCTTGTCCAGCTTCGTACCGCTGAACTGCGCGGTGACGTTCACCCCCGGGGTGACGTTCACCTTGCCCGTCGGCGTCGCCGCCTGGGCGACCGTCGGAGCCGAGATCGTCGAGAGCGCGCCGAGCGCGACCGCGAGCACCACCGCCAGCAACGTCAGGAGCCGTCGTTTCACCATTCTTCCTTCCACACCGGACAGACGTTCCCTGGGAGTGTAAGCACGATCGTCGGCGGAATCCTCATCAAATCGACGATCCGGCGGCCAAGGCTCAACCCGGGCTTGACCGGCCTTGGGTTACGGATCTACCCCCTACCCCTCGATCAGGGCCGGCAACCGCGCGCTCCAGGCGAGGGAGTCCATGATTCCCTGGGCGACGGTCAACTCCGCCCGCCAGCCCAGTAGTCGTTCAGCCTTGGCGGCAGAGGCGCAACAGCCGATCACGTCCCCGGGACGCGGTGGAGCGAGCACCACCGGCATCTCCTCACCGGTCACCTCACCGAACGCCCGGACCAGCTCGAACACCGTCGTGCCGGTGCCCGTGCCGAGGTTGATCACCTCGTACGGGGTGACACCGGTCACCTGGTCGAAGCGATCCAGCGCGGCGACGTGAGCGCGGGCGAGATCCCAGACATGGATGTAGTCACGCAGCCCGGAGCCGTCCCGCGTCTCCCAGTCGGTCCCCGTCACGGTGAACGGACGCCCCTCGGCCCGGGCGGCGAGCAACAGGCCGAGCGCATGCGAGGGACGGACCAACTGCAGCCCTGTCCGCAACCGGGGATCCGCGCCGATCGGGTTGAAGTAGCGCAGCGAAACCACCCGCAGATCAGTGGCGACGGTGGTGTCGGCCAGGATCCGCTCGACCATCGACTTCGAGGCCGCGTACGGGCTGAGAGGTTCCAGTGGTGACTCCTCGGTGACCACCAGTTCGCGCCCAGGCCGGTACATGGCGGCGGTCGAGCTGAACAGCAGGCGATGACAGCCAGCGGCCAACACCTCGGCCAGGAAGCCGGGCATCCTGGCCACGTTGTTGGCGTAGTAGGCCAGCGGATCTGCCATCGACTCCGGCACCACGATGCTGGCCGCGCAGTGCACCACCGCCTCGATCTCCGGGTGCTCGGTGAAGACCGTCCTCACCAGCTCGCGATCGCCATAGTCCCCTTGGTAGAAGGCGAACCGCTCGCCGAACGCGCGCAATCCTCTGGACAGATCGTCCAGCACCACCACGTCCATTCCGGCGTCCGCGCAGGCGGAGGCGATGGTCGAGCCGATGAACCCTGCTCCCCCGGTGATCAGAACCTTCACGGCCCCGAGTTTAGGCCCGACCTCGACTTCGGGCTTGCGTGAGCAACAGGAAGCTCGTCCTGGCCGATCCTCGGCAGGTCGGCGGGGTACCCGTTCGCGACCTCGCCCGCGCTACGGGTCGGCCGGATCGCTAGGCTCGTCGGGTGACTACTCGTGAACCCAGTGCCATCGACGCCATCGCCGAGGCGTACACCAGCAGGGTCGCAGCGCTCGATCCGCTGTCGGCCACCGGCTTCGGTCTCAAGGGCTACGACCATCTGATGACCGCCCACTCCCCCGCCGGGCACGCCGAGCGGGCCGACAACGACCGGGCCACCCTGCGCGAACTCGAGCAGGCCACGCCGGTGGACGCCACCGACGAGGTGACCCTGGCCGCGATGCGCGACCGGCTCGGGTTGAACCTGGAGCTGTTCGACGCCCGGGAGTACACCGCCGACCTGAACGTGATCGCGAGCCCCCTGCAGGAGTTGCGCGACGTCCTGGATCTGATGCCCACCGGCACCACCGACGACTGGGCGAACATCGCCAGCCGGATCTCGAAGGTGCCGGACGCGATCCGCGGCTACATCGCCTGCCTGCGCGAGGGGGTGCGCGACGGTCTGGTGCCGGCCGCGCTGCAGGTCGCCGAGGGGATCAAGCAGGCCGAGGAGCTGGCCGACCCCGCGTCCTCGTTCTTCGTCAGCTTCACCGCCGGCGCGGCTCCGGACGGTGCCCCCGCGCCGGCCGCCCTGGCCCACGATCTGGAGCGGGCCGGACGCGATGCCGCGGTCGCCTACGGCGAGCTGGTCAGCTTCCTCGCCGACGAGGTGGCGCCGCACGCGCCGCAGGCCGACGCCGTGGGACGGGAACGCTACGCCCGCTTCTCCCGCGCCTTCGTCGGTGCCGAGGTGGATCTGGACGAGACCTACGAGTGGGGGCTGGAGGAACTGCAGCGGATGGCGGACGAGCAGGACGCCATCGTCGCCGAGATCGCCGGACCCGGCGCCGGCATCGAAGATGCGATCGCCGCCCTGGACGCCGACCCCGCCTACGCGCTGCACGGCACCGACGCGCTGCGGGAGTGGATGCAGGGCACCGCGGATTCGGTCATCTCCGCGCTGGACGGGGTGCACTTCGACATCCCCGGACCGATCCGGACCATCGAGTGCATGATCGCCCCGACCCAGACCGGCGGCATCTACTACACCGGCCCCAGCGACGACTTCTCCCGTCCCGGCCGGATGTGGTGGTCGGTGCCGGCCGGGGTCACCGAGTTCACCACCTGGCGGGAGCGGACCACCGTCCACCACGAGGGCGTCCCGGGCCACCACCTGCAGGTCGCCCAGCAGGTGTACGTCCGCGACCAGTTGAACAGCTGGCGGCGGCTGGTGCTGTGGACGTCCGGGCACGGCGAAGGCTGGGCGTTGTACGCCGAGCGGCTGATGGAGGAGTTCGGCTTCATGACCGACCCCGGCGACCGGCTCGGCCTGCTGGACGGCCAGCGGATGCGGGCCGCCCGGGTGGTGCTCGACATCGGCGTCCACCTCGGAAAGCCCGCTCCCGAGCGCTGGGGCGGCGGCACCTGGGACGCGGCGAAGGCCTGGGACTTCCTGCGCGCCAACGCCAACATGGACGAGGCCTTCCTGCGCTTCGAGCTCAACCGCTACCTCGGCTGGCCGGGGCAGGCACCCTCGTACAAGGTCGGCCAGCGGCTGTGGGAACAGGCCCGGGCGTCCGCCGAGGGTGCCGCCCGGGCCCGCGGCGAGCAGTTCAGCCTGAAGGACTTCCACACCCGTGCGCTGAACCTGGGCTCGGTGCCGCTGTCGATCCTGCCGGCGTCGCTGGGCTGAACCCCGGCAACCCCTGATCGCGCAGCTCGAGCGCGATCTCCGGGGGTTTGGGCGAACACCGCGTCCGCCCTCCGGCGGACATTCGGGCGAGCAACTGCGGGCTGTTCACCACCCACGGCCGGATGGCAGACCGAGGTTGGGCTCGAAGGCGGGCAGGGGTTCGCCGGCGCGTACCCGCTCGCCCGCGGTGCACGCAGATCTCAACTGCCCGCCGCGTCCTGCTCGGGTGCAGCGTCCTGGAAGAAGGGGCGCGCCTGCTGCCACTGCTCCCAGCAGTACTCGGGGTCGAGGTCGTCGTATCCCCTGGCCTCAGCCATTGCCGCCGCGTCCGCGACGCTCATCGCAATGCAGGTGCCGTCGTCCCGGATCTCGAGGACCTCCTCCTCGGTCAGGGGGCTGCCCTTCTTGTCCTCAGCGAACCGCAGCAGCGCCACCAGCGCGGGAATGAAGACGGGAACCAGGGGCTCGTCGGGCATGCACGTCATGGTAGTCAGCGGAGTCGGCCCACCGGGATGCCGTCGGACGGCTGGTGAACAAATCGACATCCAGATGGGCCATCCGGGCGGCCGGGCGGCCCATCTGGGCAATCTGGACGTCGATTTGTTCCCGGACGACACCAGCGCGGGGTTCGACAGGGCTCAGGTCGCTGAGCCTGTCGAAGTGCCCGGCTAGAAGATCCGGTTCACGATGGACGCCGGGGCGGCCAGCAACTCCTCGATCTCGTCGTCCAGCTTCACCAGGGTGATCGACGCACCGGCCATCTCCAGGCTGGTGCAGTACTCGCCGACGTAGCTGCGGGCGATGGAGATGCCCTGGGCCTGCAGCTTCTTGGCGGCGATGCCGTAGAGCAGGTACAGCTCGCTGATCGGGGTACCGCCCAGGCCGTTGACCATCAGGGCCACCTTGTCGCCTGAGGCGAACGGCAGGTCGGGGACGATCGCGCCGAGCAGCTCGTCCACGATCTCGTCGGCGCTGACCAGCTTGGCACGGCGGCGTCCGGGCTCGCCGTGGATGCCGACGCCGACCTCCATCTCGTCCTCGCCGAGCTCGAACAGCGGGGCCCCCTTCGCCGGCGGGGTGCAGGCGGTGAGCGCGATGCCCATGGTGCGGGTGACCGAGTTGATCTTCTCGCCGACCCGGTAGACCTCGTCGATGTCGGCGCCCTGCTCGGACTTCGCACCGACGCCCTTGATCACGAAGAAGTTGCCGGCCACGCCGCGGCGGCCGACCGTCCAGGTGGAATCCTGCACGGCGACGTCGTCGTTGATGAACAGGGTCTTCACCTTGATGCCGTCGGCGTCGGCCAGCTCGGCGGCCATGTCGAAGGCCATCCGGTCGCCGGTGTAGTTGTTGACCAGCAGCAGCACGCCCTTGTCGGAGGCGACCCGCTTGGCGGTCTCGTAGACGTAGTCGGCCGGCGGGGCGGCGAACACGTCGCCCGGACAGGCGGCGTCCAGCATGCCGGGGCCGACCACCATCACGTGGGCGGGCTCGTGCCCGGAGCCGGAGCCCTGCACGATGCTGACCTTGTCGTGGCTCGGCGCGTCCGAGCGCATGATCAGGTTGTACTCCGGCACGTAGACGATGGTGTCCGGGTTGGCCAGCGCGATGCCCTCGAGCATCTCCGGTACGAACTGCTTGGGATCGTTGACGAACTTCTTCATGACTCCCCTTCGAGTGGTGTGGATGAGTTGAGTTGAGTGGACCGGGGGACGGTTCTCCGGTCCGATCTGAGCCAGGGAACCGTCCCCTGGTCCAGTGGGCCGTGCGGGTCTGGGACGGGGAGACGGTTCCGGTGTCCCAGCTTGTCAGCAGGCTGTTGGTACAGGGGGACGGTTCCTGGGCCACCCGGGGACGGTTCCTGGGCCACCGGGAACCGTCCCCCTGTCCACACCTGCTCATTTAGTTATTCGGGCCAGTTGGCGGCCAGGGCTTCGAGCAGGACGGCGATCGCGGTGGCGCCGGCGTCCACCGAGCCGATCGAGCGTTCGCCGGTGTAGGCGGCGCGGCCGCGCATCGCCTGCAGGGACGCGGTCGCGTCCGCCGTCTCACGGGCGGTCGCGGCCATCGCCTTGACGATCTCGGCGCGGGACGAGCCCTTGGCGAGTTCGGCTTCCAGGGTGTCGATTGCCGGGACCAGCGAGTCGAGCAGGGTCTTCTCCCCCAACTCGGCCTGACCCCGGGCCTTGATGCCTTCGACCGCGGCTCGCAGGGCGCGCACCAGGTCTTCGCCCTCGAAGGTCTCGTTGCCCTTCAACTGGGCGCCGGTGCGCAGGAAGGCGGTGCCCCAGATCGGGCCGGAGGTGCCGCCGATCCGGCTGGAGATGGTCATCGCCACCTTCTGCAGGAAGACCCCGGATCGGTCCGGTCGAAGCTTTCCCACTGGTCGACGACGATCTCGAAGCCCCGGGCCAGCGAGTAGCCGAAGTCGCCGTCGCCGACCACCGCGTCCAGTTCGCCGAAGTAGGTCTCGTTCTCCAGGATCGTCTCCGAGATCGTGCGGACGACGAACTCGGTATCGGCCAGGGTTCCGCTCATGAGGTGTGCTCCTTCGCAATCAGGGCGGTCAGGTCGGCAAGGGTGAGGTAGCTCTCGGGGGCGAAGCCGGCGGGGGTGGCGAGGACGGTGGGCGGCGCCCCGGGATCACCCAGGTCGCTCAGCACGAGCGCGGCACCGGTGAAGTCGTCCTCGGCGGTGAAGGTGCTGACGGTGACGACCGTGGTCAGCCCGGCCGCCACCGCGGCCGCGACACCGATCCCCGAATCCTCGACCACCACGCACTCGGCCGGGTCGAGGTGCAGATCCTCCAGCACCTTCAGGTAGATGTCGGGGGCCGGCTTCTTCGCCTTCACCACGTCACCGGCGAAGACGTGCGCCTGCTCGTAGCTCGCCTCCCCGGCCGCATGTTTGAGGACCGCGCGGACGCTGGGCTCGGCGGACGTGGACGCCACCGCCACCGTCCAGCCGGCGGCCAGGGCATCGGCGATGATCCGGCGGATGCCGGGCCGGCCGGGCAGCAGGCCGTCCGCCACCCGCTGGGTGAACAGCGCGGTCTTGCGCAGGTGCAGTTGCTTGATCCAGTCGGCGCGCTCTACGTCGGTAGAGAGTCCGAGCTGAGTATCCAGTTCCGGGGTGAAGACGGACGCGATCCGCTCCTTGCCACCGCCGATCCTCACCTTCTCGGCGTACTCCGCCTCGCTCCAAGCGATCGGCAGTCCGGCCTCGGCGAAGGCGGCGTTGAAGGCGGGCAGGTGGCCGTCCTTCTCGGTGTCGGCCAGCACGCCGTCGCAGTCGAAGATCAGGGCCGGCATCTCAGGCCTTCCCGACGCTGCCGAAAACCTCGGCGTAGCCCTTGGTGAGGTCACGGATCTCGGCGCCGACCACCTTGAACAGCGACGGCGGATCCCACTTGTCGGCGGCCTCGGCGTCCTTCAGGTAGGCCAGGCTCGACTGCATGAACCGCTCCTTCAGGGCGGTGGAGATGTTCACCTTTGCGCAACCTCGGGCGATCAGATCCTGGAACTGCTCGTTGGAGAGCCCCGAGCCGCCGTGCAGCGCCATCGGGATGGGGTGCTCGGCCACCAGATCGGTGACCCGCTGGAAGTCGAGGATCGGGGCGCGCTTGTAGCGTCCGTGGGCATTGCCGATGGCGGGGGCGAACACGTCCACTCCGGTATCCCGCAGGTAGGTGAGCGTGACCTCGCGGGTCTGCTGGACGGCTTCGTCGTCGGAGCCGACCCCGTCCTCCTGACCGGTGATCGACTCGATCTCGCCCTCGACGTGGGCGCCGTAGCGACGGGCCTCGGCGACCACCTCGACGGTCTGCCGCTGGTTCTCCGCCACCGGCAACTGCGAGGCGTCGAACAGCACCGAGTTCCACCCCTCGGCCAGGCAGTCGGAGATCACCTGCCGCTCGGGGCAGTGGTCGAGGTGCAGGCAGGCCGGCACTTCGATGCCGCGGGTCATCGCCTCCCACAGCTTGTACAGCACGTGGGTGCCGATGGATTTCACCGTCTTCACCGAGGTCTGGACGATGATCGGCGAACGCACTTCCACCGCGCCGGCCAGCACGTTCTCCATGGTGAGGTCGTTGACGATGTTGATCGCGGGCACGCCGTAGCGCTGCTCGAAGGCGGGTTTCAGGATGTCTGCCAGGGATGTGACGGGCACGATGCCTCTCTCGACGACGAGTGGATCGGATGTGGTCACCCTAGGCAGGCGAGCTCGTCAGGTGAATGGGGGATAACCCGCCCCCCATCTGGGGGACGGCCTGGGGGCCTGCTGGACCAACCACGACCAGTGTCGGCCAATCCCTTCCCCGACGACCATCCGCTCCCCGGGGCCTACGAGCTGAACCTGCCCACGGACGGGGTGACAATCTGGTACATCACCCAACAAGATGGCGTTGAGTACATCGGCATTCAGTTGGTCCGAGCCGACACCTGACCTCGCACGATGACCACAGCCCACGAACTGCGACCAGGGGCCGATCAGGAACGCACCAGCAGTTCGGTGCGAGAACGGACGTTCGCCTTCCGCAGAATCGCGGAGACGTGCTTTTCCACGGTCTTCGCTGAAATGCCCAGTCGATGCGCGATCTGTTTGTCCGCCATGCCCTGCTCGAGCAGCGCGCGAACTTCGGTCTCCCGGCTGGTCAGTCGGGAATCGGCCTCCACCGAGGGCAGGCCGCCGAGCTGTTCCAGCACGCCGCCGAGCACCAGCACGTCGTCCCGCGCCACCCCGACCACGGCGCGTCCCAGGGCTGTCGCATCGGCGTCGGCGTTGACGAAACCGCGGGCGCCGGCGGCCACCCATTCGCGCACCTCGGCCTCGGCCGCCGCCGGACGGTCCGAGATCGCCACCACGCCGATGCCCGGGTCGATCGCCGTCACCGCGTTCAGCAGGGTGGGGCCGGTCACCCCGGGCAGCCGGGTGCCGGCCAGCACCACCGTCGGATGAAGCAGCCGGACGGCCTCGGCCGCCTGCTCCAGATCGCCGACCTCGGCCACCACCTGGACGCTGGGTTCGCTGGCCGCCAGCAGGCGCACCAGCCCGGCGCGCATCGCCGGCTGGGCATGGACGATCAGCACCCGCAGGCGTGGCCCGGCGGGCGCGCTCGCGCCGCGGTAGGGCAGGTCCGCCCGCACCCGGGTACCCCAGCCGGGGGTGGAGTCGATCCGCACCCGGCCGCCGACCTGGCCGGCCCGGGCGACCAGGCCGCGCAAGCCGACACCGCGCGGCCGTCCCAGTTCGGCGTCGACGTCGAACCCGGCGCCGTCGTCCTCGACGATGACCGCGACCCCGTCCGAGCCGTAGACCAGGCCCAGCCGCACCATGGTGGCGCGGGCGTGCTGGGTGACGTTGGCCAGCGCCTCGCCGACGATCCGCAGTAGCTGGTGCTCCACCTCGGGGGCCACCTCCTGCGGCTCGCCGAACTGGCGGAACACCGGGGTGGGGCCGGAGGTCGCCTGCAGCCACTCCAGGTCGAGCTGCAGGCTCTCGGCCAGCGTCCGCCGGCCGTGGGCGGCCGGCCGCAGCCCCCCCCCCCCCCCGCGTCCCGCGGTCAGGGGCTCCGGGGCCCCCCGCGGGCGTCCCATCTCGGCATCCAGGGCGAACCCCGCGCCGTCGTCCTCGACGATCACCGCGATCCCGTCCGACCCGTAGACCAGGCCGAGCCGCACCATGGACGCCCGGGCGTGCTGGGTGACATTGGCCAGCGC
>JAEXCA010000139.1 GCA_023393755.1 Actinomycetes bacterium
GACCTCGGCCGTGCGATCCCTACCGGCCGGGCTTTGCCACTAGAGTTCCGTCAGACCTCCCGCCGCCGGGACGCGGGAGTCGACCATGGGGGGCACGCCTTATGTCGATCACCGAGGCGACCTCGACGCTGGCCGTCGAGCTGCAGGGGATCACCAAGAGATTCCCTGGAGTGGTGGCGAACCGCGACATCTCGCTGGCCGTGCGACGGGGCACGATCCACGCCATCGTGGGCGAGAACGGCGCGGGCAAGTCCACCCTGATGAAGATCCTCTACGGCGTCCAGCCGCCGGACGAGGGCACCATCCGGATCGACGGCGAGGAGATCTCGCTGACCACCCCGCAGGCCGCGATCGCCGCCGGGATCGGCATGGTCTTCCAGCACTTCATGCTGGCCGACAACCTCACCGTGCTGGAGAACGTCGTGCTCGGCGCCGAGAAGCTCTACGGGATCGGCGGCCGCGCCCGGGCCAAGATCCTCGAGCTGGGCCGCGACTACGGGATGAGCGTCGACCCGGACGCCCTGGTCGCCGACCTGGGGGTGGGCGACCGGCAGCGGATCGAGATCCTGAAGGTGCTCTACCGCGGGGCGCGGATCCTGATCCTGGACGAGCCCACCGCCGTCCTGGTGCCGCAGGAGGTCACCGAACTGTTCCGCCACCTGCAGGAACTCAAAGCCGAGGGCCTCACCGTGATCTTCATCTCGCACAAGCTGGACGAGGTGCTGAGCGTGGCCGACGACATCACCGTCATCCGGCGCGGCACCACCGTCGCCGCGGTCGATCCCAAGGAGGTGACCGCCCGGCAGCTGGCCGAACTGATGGTCGGCTCGGAACTGCCCACCCCGCAGACCGAGGAGTCCACCGTCACCGATCAGGTGGTGCTGGAGTTCTCCTCGGTGGGGCTGGCCACCGCCGGAGGCCTCGCCCTGCTGAGCGACATCGATCTGACCATCCACGCCGGTGAGGTGGTCGGGATCGCCGGCGTCGAGGGCAACGGCCAGGCCGAGCTGGTCGAAGTGGTGATGGGGATGCGCAAGCCGACCTCGGGCCTGATCCGGCTGGCCGGCGAGGACATCACCACCTGGGACACCCGCCGGGTGCGGGAGGCCGGGGTCGGGTTCATCCCGGAGGACCGGCACCGTCACGGCCTGCTGCTGGAATCCCCGCTGTGGGAGAACGTCATCCTCGGCCACCAGACCCAGCCGCCCGGCAGCCGCGGCGCGCTGATCGACGCCAGGGGAGCCCAGGCCAGCACCAGCCGGATCGTCGACGAGTTCGACGTCCGCACCCCGTCCATCTTCGTCACCGCCGGCTCGCTCTCCGGCGGCAACCAGCAGAAGCTGATCGTCGGACGCGAGCTGAGCCACGCGCCCCGGGTGCTGCTCGCCGCGCATCCGACCCGCGGGGTGGACGTGGGCGCGCAGGCGGCGATCTGGGACCTGATCAAGGACGCCCGCCGCGCCGGGCTGGGCGTGCTGCTGATCTCCGCCGACCTGGAGGAGCTGGTCGGCCTCTCCGACACCCTCCACGTCATCCTGCGCGGCCGGATCACGGCGACCTTCGATCCGGACACCGTCACCCGCGAGGAGTTGGGTGCGGCGATGACCGGAGCCCGGGATGAGGGGACGTCCACCCCGGCCGACGCAGCCAGCGCTGAAGGAGAGGTGTCGCGGTGAAGCGAATCGACCTGACCCGGATCGGCCTGGCGGTCGCCGCGCCGGTGATCGCGGTGGTGGCCGCGCTGGCGCTCACCACGCTGATCCTGCTGGCCGCCGGCGACCCGGTGCTGGACGTCTGGGCGGTGCTGTTCAAGGCGCCGCTGCCGCGCCAGATGGTCGGCATCGTCAACGAGGCCACCGTGCTCTACCTCTCGGCGGTCGCGGTGGCGATCGGCTTCCGGATGAACCTGTTCAACATCGGCGTCGACGGGCAGTACCGGGTGGCCTCCTTCGCCGCCGCGCTGTTCGCCGGGCAGAACTTCCTGCCGGGCTGGCTGAACATCATCGTCTCCATCCTGGTCGCCATGGTGGTCGGGGCGGTCTGGGCACTGATCGCCGGCCTGCTGAAGGTGGGCCGCGGCGTCTCCGAGGTGATCGGGACGATCATGCTCAACTACACCGCCACCTACCTGGTGGCCTACCTGCTGCGGCAGTTCGCCTTCCGGGCCGAGGGCAGCAACGTCACCAGCACCCGTCCGATCGCGGAGGAATCCCGCGTACCCGGCATCTCCGTCGAGGGGTTTCTGAACACACCCAACAAGATCTACGGGCTGATCCTGCTGGCGATAGCGGTCGGCTTCCTCTACTGGTTCGTGGTCAACAAGACCCGGTTCGGCTTCGACCTGCGTGCCGCCGGCGCCTCCGAGACGGCCGCCCTGGCCAGCGGCGTCCGGGTGAAGCGGATGGTGGTGATCTCGATGGCGATGTCCGGCGCGGCGGCCGGCCTGGTCGGGATGCCGCTGCTGTTCGGGCAGGACTACGCCTACGGCGACACCTTCCAGTCCGGTCTCGGCTTCGCCGGGATCGCGGTGGCCCTGCTGGGACGCAACCATGCCGGCGGCATGGCGATCGCCGCGGTGCTGTGGGGCTACCTCAACCAGCTCAGCAACGGCCTGCAGATCGGCGCCGGGGTCTCCGACCGGCTGGTGCTGATCATCCAGGGCATCATCGTGCTCTCCGTGGTGGTCGCCTACGAGATCGTCCGGCGGGCCAGACAGACCCTCGAGCAACGCCGGGTGGCGGCTGAGCTGGCCGCCCAGGCCCGCGCCCAGAGCAAGGAGGTGGCGGCATGACCACCCCAGGCATGAGCGTCGATACCGCACCGTTGTCGGCCACCCTGCCCAACCAGCGCCGGAGCCGTCCGAGCTGGTACTGGCCGGCGATCCTGATCGGCTCGCTGCTGGTGGTGGCCACCGTCCGGGTGGTCACCGGGGCGAACGACATCATCTCCTCCGGCGCGATCGGCGCTGCCCTCGGACTGGCCGTGCCGCTGGCACTGGCCGGCCTGGGCGGACTGTGGTCGGAACGGGCCGGGGTGGTGAACATCGGCCTGGAGGGCATGATGATCCTCGGCACCTGGGGGGCCGGGTTCTTCGGCTACCACTACGGGCCGTGGGTGGGCATCCTCGGTGCCGCCGCGATGGGGCTGCTGGGCGGCGCCGTCCACGCCGTGGCGACGGTGGTCTTCGGCGTCGACCACATCGTCTCCGGGGTGGCGCTCAACCTGCTCGGTGCCGGTGCCGGCGCCTACCTGGCGGTGCGGACCTTCTCCGACCTGCCCGGCGGCGGCCCCACCCAGTCGCCGACCCTGGAGCGGCTGCCCAACCTCAGCCTGCCCTGGGTGGGGGAACCGCTCGCGGCGCTGGAACGCACCGGAACCTGGCTGCTGGCCGACCTGGCCGGCATCCTGCACGCGGTGACCACCAACGTGAACTCGCTCACCCTGATCGCCGCCGGCCTGCTGGTGCTCACCTGGTGGGTGCTGTGGCGGACGCCGTTCGGCCTGCGGGTGCGCTCGGTCGGCGAGGCGCCGCACGCCGCCGAGACCCTGGGCGTGAACGTGCTGCGGCTGAAGTTCGTCGCGGTGCTGTTCTCCGGCGCGCTGGCCGGCATCGCCGGCGGCTTCCTGGTGCTGGTGGCGTCCAACATCTACCGGGACGGCCAGACCGGCGGCCGCGGCTACATCGGCCTGGCGGCGATGATCTTCGGCAACTGGCGGCCCGGTGGGCTGGCGGCCGGCGCGATGCTGTTCGGCTACACCGACGCCGTCCGGCTGCGCGGCGGCGGCGACGTGATCCGGGCCTTCCTGCTGCCGCTGGGGCTGCTGCTGCTGGCCTGGGGGATCTGGCAGCTGGTCCGCCGCGGCCGCGGCAAGCCGATCGCCGGCATCGTCCAGATCGTGGTGGCGGTGCTCGCGCTGACCTGGTTCTCGCTGATCGACGCGGTGCCGGACGAGTTCACCGGCATGACCCCGTACATCGCCACCCTGCTGGTCCTGGCGCTGGCGTCACAGCGGTTGCGGATGCCGGCCGCCGACGGCGAGGTGTACCGCAAGGGTGAGGCCTCGTGACCACCCCACGACGTTCTTCTCCTCCGCTACGCTCCCCCGAACAACGCCGCGGGGATCCCGGATGAGCACCCCACGACGTTCTTCTTCGCCGCTGTGCTCCGCCGAACAACGCCGCGGGGACCCCGGATGATCGACTGGGACGGATTGCGCGCCCGCGCCCGCGAGGTGTGTCAGCGGGCCTACGCGCCCTACTCCAACTACCAGGTGGGCGTCGCCGGGCTGGTCGACGACGGCCGGATCGTGGTCGGCTGCAATGTCGAGAACGCCGGCTACGGTGTCAGCCTGTGCGCCGAGTGCGGCATGATCAGCCAGCTGGTCGCCGGCGGCGGCGGACGGCTGCTCGCGGTGGCCTGCGTGAACCGGCTGGGCGAGGCGATCCTGCCGTGTGGACGCTGCCGCCAACTCCTGTGGGAACACGGCGGCGCGGCGCTGCAGGTGGACACCCCGCTCGGCATCCTGCCGATGGACGAGTTGCTGCCGCAGGCCTTCGGGCCGGAATCGCTGGACCACGTCCGGGAAGGTTGAGATGGGTATCGATCCCGAGATCCTGCGCGCCCTGCCCAAGGTCGCGCTGCACGACCACCTGGACGGTGGGCTGCGCGCGTCCACCGTGCTGGAGCTGGCGAACGAGGTCGGGCACGAACTGCCCGCCTCGGACGCCGGGTCGCTGGCCGACTGGTTCTTCGAGGCGGCCGACTCCGGCTCGCTGGTGCGCTACCTGGAGACCTTCGACCAGACCATCGCGGTGATGCAGACCTACCCGCAGCTGAAGCGGGTGGCGCGGGAGTGGGTCGAGGATCTGGCCGCCGACCAGGTGGTGTACGGCGAGGCCCGCTGGGCGCCCGAGCAGCATGTCCGGGGCGGCCTGACCATGGCCCAGGCGGTGGAGGCGGTGCGGGACGGCCTGAACGAGGGGATGGCGGCCTGCGCGGCCGCCGGGCGTCCGATCGTCGCCCGGCAGCTGCTGACCTCGATGCGGCACGTCGAGCCCACCCCCGAGGTGGCCGAACTCGCCGTCGCCTACCGCCACGACTCGGTGGCGGGTTTCGACATCGCCGGTGCCGAGGACGGCTTCCCGCCCAGCCGGTACGCCGCGGTCTTCGAGTACCTGCGGCGGAACAACCTGCAGTACACCATCCACGCCGGCGAGGCGTTCGGGCCGGCGTCCATCTGGGAGGCCGTCCAGCTCTGCGGAGCCTCCCGGATCGGGCACGGTGTCCGGCTGGTCGAGGACATCGCCGGCGGCCCGGGGGAGTGGGTGCTGGGTGATCTGGCCAACTACGTGCTGGACCGGCGGATCCCGCTGGAGATCTGCCCCTCCTCGAACCTGCAGACGGGCATTGCCGACACCATCGCCGAGCATCCGTTCGGCGTGCTGGCCGAGCTGGGCTTCCGGGTGACGGTGAGCTGCGACAACCGGCTGATGAGCCGGACCACGCTGAGCCGCGAACTCGGCCTGCTGGCCGACGCCTTCGGCTACGACCTGACCGACCTGCGCCGGTTCACGCTGAACGCCGCCCGCAGCGCCTTCCTGCCCTACCGGCAGCGTCAGGCGCTGATCCGGGACGTCATCCTTCCCGGCTTCGCCACCCAGGGGGTGCCGGCATGAGCACCGAACCCACCGGAACCGACCAGCTGACCCCGCACCGGGGGAGGGTGGCCCTGGTCACCGGAGCCTCCAGCGGCATCGGCCGGGCCACCGCGCTGCTGCTCGCCCGGCACGGCGCGGACGTGGTGATCACCGCGCCCGAGGTGGAGCGCAGCGGGCTGGAGCAGACCGCCGCCGACTGCGCCGGCCTGGCCGGGGCGGTGCTGCCGGTCACCGAGGACCTGCTGGACGAGACCGCGCCCGCCCGGCTGGTCGAGGCGGCGCGCACCTGGCGCGGCCGGCTGGACTACGTGGTGAACAACGCCTTCTACGAGGCGCCCGGCCCGGTGGCCGAGACCACGATCGAGGGGTGGGACGCCACCCTGCGGGTCTCGCTGACCGCGGCCATGCTGATCATCCGCGAGGCACTGCCGCTGCTGATCGACTCCGGCGCCGGCTCGATCGTGAACCTGAGTTCGCAGCGCGCGGTGGCCTCCGCCCCCGGCGCGACCGCCTACGAGGCGGCGAAGGCCGGGATCACCGCGCTGACCCGCTCGGTGGCCATCGACTACGGCCCGTCCGGGGTGCGGTGCAACTGCGTCAGCCCGGGCATGGTCGAGAGCGAGCGGGTGCGGGCCTGGCTGGATTCCGATCCCGGCCATCGCGCCGCCGCGGCGGTCGCCATCCCGCTGACCCGCCCGGGCCGCCCCGAGGAGGTGGCCTCGGTGATCGACTTCGTGCTCGGTCCCGGAGCGAGCTTCCTGACCGGCGCGACCATCGCGGTGGACGGCGGGCAGGCGGCCGGCCTGCCGGAGAACTCCGCGCTGAGGATCGCCCTGGCCACCGGCTACCGCTGAGGGAGCGCGCCGGGACGCCGATCAACCCGCCGCGGCTGGCTTCGACGGGCTCAGCAGCGTTCCGGGTTGGCTGCGGCCGGCCTCGACAGTTCAGCCAGCGTTCCCGGGTTGGGTGCGGCCGGGTCGGACGGGCTCAGCCAGCGTTCCCGGGGTTGGCGGGGGTTCTTCGACAAGCTCAGCCACACGTTCCCTGAGCTTGTCGAAGGGCTGACGGCCGTCCGATCAGCGCGTCCCCACGGGGTCGGCCGTCCGCTGGGATCGCCGAAGCGTCGGCCATTGTTCACCGGCCCGTCGACCCCGGTTGCGCCACCGGTGGGGCTGGCTGCCTAGCGTCGCGGTATGAGCACCACCCGTCCACGTCGGGTCGCCGTCCTGGCCGACACCGACAGCCGCTGGAAGTGGGGCATGCTCACCGCCCGGCAACTGGAACCGACGGACGGCATCACCCCCTATCTGCTCCGGCAGGCCGACACCCCCAGCGCCCGGCAGTTGGCCGCGGCCGGGGTGGAGCCCGGGACGGTGGTGCCGGTCAGCATCCCCGAGCTCACGATCCGGCTGGCCGAGCAGCCCTCGGACGTGCTGGTGATCGCGCTGGCCGGCGGCGGGGTCGCGGCCACCGTCCATGCCCTGGCGGCCGGCTGGCCGGGCGGGCACCGGCGACCGGTGCTGGTCAGCGGCTACTTCGGCGTGGTCTACGAGAAGCTGCTCGAAGGGCTGGCCGGCCGGGCGGGCAGCGATCTGGTGCTGGCCAACAGCCCGGCGGACGCCGAGCGGTTCCGCGAGGCCTACGCCGGCCTCGGCCTGGATCCGGTGGCGATCGTCGAGACCAGCCTGCCCTTCCTGGGCGAGCCGGTCGTCCGCACCACGGGCCGGCGGTTCACGGTGACCTTCGCCGCCCAACCCAGCGTCCCGGCCGCCGAGGCCGACCGCCGCTATCTGGTCGAGCGGCTGATCCGGCATGCCCGGCTGCACCCCGACCGGCTGGTCAGGCTCAAGTTGCGCGGCGTCCCCGGCGAGCGGCTCACCCACCCGGAGCCCCATCCCTATCCGGGGCTGCTCCGCCGTGCCGGCCGGGTGCCGCCGAACCTGCAGCTCAGCATCGGCGGGATGGGGGAGGTGCTGGCCGCCACCGACCTGCTGGTGACGGTGTCGTCCACCGCGGCGCTGGAGGCGATGCAGGCCGGCATCCCGTCCGTCGTGCTGACCGACTTCGGGGTGCGTGAGGCGCTGGGCAACCAGTACTTCGTCGGCTCCGGGTGCCTGGGCTCCTTCGACGAACTCGACGACGGCCTGGCACCGTCGGTCGACCCGGGGTGGGCCCGTCGGCACGGTGTCGGCGGCCCCGGCCCGGCTGCGTTCCGGGCGAGGGTGGGCGAGTTGCTGGACGGTGAACTGCCGCCCCCGCGGCCGTACTACACGCTGCGCCGCAGCCCCGCCTATCTGCCGGCCCTGCTGGCCGGCTACGGGCTCGGGCCGGACGGCCGGCCGCTTCGCTCCCTGGCCGGGGGACGGCGTTCCCGGTTGCTCCGGAGCGCCGTGCGGGGCACCGCCCGGACCTTCTACCGAACCGGCTCCCACGTGGTGGCGCCGGCACTACGCAAGTTGGGAGCCCTGTGAACCTCGAGCCCACCCCCGTCCGCGACGGCGACCCCGACGTGATCGCTGTGATTCCCGCCCGCGGCGGCTCCAAGGGCATTCCGGGCAAGAACCTCGCCGTGGTCGGCGGGGTGCCGCTGGTGGTCCGCGCCGTCCGGACCTGCCTGGCCGCGAGCCGGGTCTCCACGGTGGTGGTCTCCACCGACGACCAGGCGATCGCCGACGCCGCCCGCCAGGCCGGCGCCGTGGTGGTCACCCGGCCGGCCGATCTCTCCGGCGACACCGCCAGCAGCGAGGAGGCGGTGATCCACGCCCTGGAGGTGCTCTACGGCAGGGCTGCCGATCAGGTCGACGTGGTGGTGCTGGTGCAGTGCACCAGCCCGTTCGCCACGCCGGGCGACATCGACGACGTGGTGCAGGCCGTGCTGGCCGGCGCCGACACCGCGTTCACCGCGGCCAGGTTCCACGGCTTCCTGTGGCGTCCGGAGCCGGACGGCGCGGTGGCGGTCAACCATCACCACAAGCGGCGGGCCCGGCGGCAGGAGCGGCCGGTGGAGCTGTTGGAGACCGGTGCGGCCTACGCCATGCGCGGGGACGGCTTCTGGTCCCGGCGTCGGCGTTTCTTCGGCACCGTCCGGGCGGTGGAGACCGCCGCCGAGCGGGTGCTGGAGATCGACGAGCCCGCCGACCTCGAGCGGGCCCGGGTGCTGGCGCCGCTGTTCGACGCCCCGGACGGGCGTCCCGGCCGCGAGGACGTGGACGCCGTGGTACTCGACTTCGACGGCACCCAGACCGATGACCGGGTCTGGGTGGGTGCCGACGGCAACGAACAGGTGGCGGTGCACCGCGGCGACGGTATGGGCGTCG
>JAEXCA010000165.1 GCA_023393755.1 Actinomycetes bacterium
TGGTCGCCCTCGTCCGAGCCGGCGCCACCTTCGTCAACGGCACGCTCGTCGAACGCCAACACCCCGAATCAGACGACCACACGCAAGCCGCATGACACGCCGATCCACAGGTCTTGACTATTCCTCCGGCCTGGTCACGAAGAAGCGAGAGATCAACTGTGCCCTCAATGAGCTCCTCCAACGTGCCTCGATAGCTGTCGAACTGCTCCAGGTACTGTTCCAGTGGCTCGTGCATCCGGATCTCCCGGAACTTCTGTACAGCCTCCGCGGCATGCTCCTTGAGTAGATCCTCACTCCATCGTGGAGGCGGAACCTGCGGCACTGAAGTCTCCTTCTCTCAGGGACTCCAGGCTCGGGATGGGCAGGCGCTCCATCTCCTTCGGCTCAAACTTGGTGAGCCCACCGGCGTACACACGTCCCTGAGCCAGGGTAACGGCTGAGCGCAGATGAGCCGCGAGGTTGTCCAGCGTGGCGGCAGATAGTTCCTGTCGCGGATAGAGACCGTGGGCAATGTTGATGTGCCGAGCCTCGATGTCATTGCGAACAAACGCTGGAGGACGGCGAGCCATGTAGGTAGCAAGCACGGGCGCGGCCTCGCGCAGGCCGACACTCCACCACGCCTTCCGGTTCGAAGCCACGTATCCGTCCTGGACCTTCTGCTTCTTCGCGAGCCGGAGGAACCGATCCACAAGCTTTCGCTCTTCCGCGCCGAACACGTCAAGGTCTACAGGAAGGTCGATGACACGTCTCAGGCTCTCGGATGCCGCGAGACGTTCGCCAGCGCCGAAGAGCTCGCGCGCTTTGGTCACTGACGCGAACAGCACGCTTTCGGGCAGGTCGATGCCGCCCTCACGGTGAACCCAAACCTTGTTGGCGCCGGTGACCGTGCCGCGGTGAACGCGGCACAGCTCGCCCAGTTCAATGTAGCCCTCCGGCAACTTCGGCGTGACTCGGGTGAGGACCGACCAGCGGCTGGTTTCGGCGAGCCGCTGGCGGGAGATCGCATGCCCAAGGTCCAGACGACCAAGCTCCGAGACCTCCTCAACGCGCCGAACCGTAATGGACTCTGGCTTCTCTCCGATCCTGAAGCAGATGATCGCTCCGGTCGTCGTCGCGTCAACGAAGGGCGCTGCCTTCGGGTCCAAGACGTGGAGCGATTCGCCTCCCAAGCCGTCGAGAAGTAGCTCACGCACCAAACTGCCGTAGTTGACGTCCATCCACTCGGCGCTGGTGATGAATGCGCCGTAGTCGCCGCTGCGCCCATGCTCTGCCGTCGCAAGGAAAAAGTGGACATGCAGGCCCGCAAGACCACTGGCCTTCATCCCCCTGCTTCGCGCTGTCTCAAGGAGCCAGGACTTCCACTCCGGCGCGATTTGGTGGTGCCGCACGTACGGGGGATTGCCGAGGAAGAGTGTGGGCCCGTCAACTGCAGGGAGTTCCAAGGCTCGGTAGTCCCCGAGCCGGACTATCGCGCGCCTACCGAGACCCATCACCGCCAGGTTCGCACGCAGCATCAGGGTCGCCAGTGGGTCGATGTCTGATCCGAACAGCGCCGCGGCCGGGAACTCAGCGGCTGCCGCAAGCAGATACCTTCCGGAACCCGCACCCGGGTCGACGACGCGAACCGGCGAGCCACGATCGCTTGCCCACGCAACCATGGACTTGACGATCGAGCGGGGCGTGTATGTCTGGCCGAGTGGTCGTCGCTCCTGGGGACTGCGAATGGTGCAGTACGCATCACCAAGCGGGTCCTCACCTGACCGGATTAGGTTCCTGATCCAGTCAACCTCACACTCGGTCGGCGAGCTGTCGGCATCCCCGACCAGGGCAACCTCCTCGGGGGCGAGGTCACCAACCTGGTCAGCACCGAGCGCGACCGCGAAGGCCACGAGCTCGGGTACTGAGGTCGGTAGGAACATGTCTTGGAGCATGCCAGGGACCACTGACATTTCTGCTTGATCACTCACGGAGGCGGAATACCCCCCTCGCCACTCGCTCGAAGTAGCGTTCGTCTTGGAGCGCGCTGCGGTACGACGAGTCGGGGACGACGCCAAGGGTTGGCTCCACCGACTGCTTGATCTCGGCGATCGATGCATGGCCACCGCCGAGGGTGTCTAGGTACTCGCGTATGGCGTTCTTGAGTTGGTTGTGCGGGCGTCGCTGACGCTCCATCGCTAGCCACCCTCCACAGTCGACGCTATACGGTCGACCTTAGCATGCCGCGTCCGCGCTGATGGCGACACGCTGGGAACTCCCGTGAGTCACTCGGTCCCGGATGCGCCGGTCCTGCTGACTCCGATTTTTCCACGACCTCAACCGACCTCCCCAACGAGTACACGCGTCTTGCAGATCAAGGTCCGTACTACTCTGTATGGAATTGGTCGGTGCGGCCAGATGTCGCGTGTTCCCGTAAGACACTTTGGCTGGAGCATAGGGGTGTCTGGGTTCACGACATAGGTCACAGGTGATAGGTCGCTGATGAGTCGCGTCATAGGTCACAGTCCGATGCATGTCGAAGCATCGGGTCGTGGTGTTGAAGATCGTCGCGGGAGAGCTGTCGGTCACGGATGCGGCAGCGCAGTACGGGATCAGTCGCCGACATCTGCATCGGCTCCTCGCCCGTTACCGACAAGACGGCCTCGACGGTCTTGAGCCCCGCTCGCGAGCTCCGCTCACGTCCCCGCAGCAAGTCACGGACCGCGTCCGAGACAGGGTGGTGCATTTGCGGCAGGCGCTGACGGCCGCAGGCACCGACGCCGGGCCGGTCACGATCGCTTGGCACCAGCGCCAGGAAGGGCTGAGTGCCCCGTCGACGTCCACGATCCGCCGGATCCTGCACACCGCGGGGCTGATCACCCCGGAGCCCCGCAAACGCCCGCGAAGCTCCTACGTCCGCTTCGAAGCAGACCAACCGAACCAGACCTGGCAGTCCGACTTCACCCACTGGCGCCTTCACGACGGTACCGACGTCGAGATCCTGAACTGGCTCGACGACCACTCCCGCCTGCTACTCAGCTGCACCGCCCACCGGCCCGTCACCGGCAAGAGCGTCGTCGACACGTTCCTCGCAACCATCGACGCCTACGGGCCACCCGCCTCCACCCTCACCGACAACGGCCGCGTCTACACCGCCCGACACGGCGGCGGCCGCAACGAGTTCGAATACGTCCTCGCCGCGCTGAACATCACCCAGAAGAACAGCTCCCCGAACCACCCACAAACCCAGGGGAAGATCGAGAGATTCCACCAGACCCTCAAGCGATGGCTGGCCGCCCGACCGCGCGCTGCGACCCTCCCCGAGTTACACGCACAGCTCGATCAGTTCCGGAACTACTACAACACCCACCGGCCGCACCGCGCCCGAGACGGACTCACTCCCGCCGCCGCCTACGCTGCAGCCCCGAAGGCCGCCCCCGCCGGAACCCGCCCCAATGCCGGCCACTACAGAGTCCGCCACGACCACGTCGACCCCAACGGCAAGATCAGCTTCCGCCGCGCCGCCCGCATGCACCACCTCGGCATCGGTGCCGAACACCGCGGCACAGCCGTGCTTCTCCTCGCCGATGACACCACCGTCACCGTCGTCACAACCCGCACCGGTGAAATCATCGCCACCAACCAGATCCAGCCCGACAAGACCTACTGGCGCAACACGATGAAAGCCCCCGGCCGATGGCCGGAGGCTTCCAAAACGTGACCTATGTCGCGACTCAGGTGAGACCTATGACGCGACTCAACACATTGTGGAGCATAGGGGATTCGAACCCCTGACCTACGGCTTGCAAAGCCGCCGCTCTACCAACTGAGCTAATGCCCCCGCCCGGGACATTATGGCGGATCGGACGTGGAACCTCCGCATCGGTGTGCCCGACGGCCGAGGCAGCAACCCGTCCATCCCTCGATGGATCGGGTGGACGGAAGACCGCCTGCGCGCACCTTCCAGGCGACCAACTAACCTTGATGCCATGTGGTCCAAGCGCGAGGAGATCGACTACGCGCTGCAACGCCGTCACACCCTGCAGGCGTTGCGGCGTCCGCAGCGCACCATCAGCCGTGCCGACGTCTGCGACGCCGACCCCATGCTGATCCGCTCGGCGATGCACCACGGCGAGGATTCCGCGGTGCCCTGCCCGATCTGCGCGGGGCGCCGGATGGTCAACCTGCACTACGTCTTCGGCGAGCAGCTCGGCCAGTACTCCGGACGCATCAAATCCACCAAGGAGCTGGACGAGATGCAGTCCGAGTACGGCGAGTTCATGGTGCGGGTGGTCGAGGTCTGCCTCGACTGCAGCTGGAACCACATGATCGCCTCCTACCTGCTGGGGGACGGAAACCGCCGTCCGCCGCCCCGGCGTCAACGAACCGTCGAGGACATCTATGGCTAAGCCGGCCCGCGCCACCACGAGGAAGAAGCCCACGTCCAAACCCAAGCGCAACCCCTGGTTGCGGGCACTGGGCTGGGTGTTCGGCATCCTCCTCACCCTCGGTGTGCTGGGCGCCGCGGCGGTGGTGGTGGCCTACTCGATGATCCAGATCCCCGACCAGAACGCCGACTTCAAGACCAACACCACCTTCGTCTACTACGCCGACGGCAAGACCGAGCTGGGCTCCTTCCAGGTGCAGAACCGGGTCACCATCGGGTTCGACGAGATGAACCCCCTGGTGGTGGACGCGATCGTCGCCGCGGAGAACCGCACCTTCTGGACCGACCCCGGCTTCGACGTCGCGGCGCTGGCCAGGGCGGCCAGGTCGCTGGTCAGCGATGAGCCGACGGTGGGCGGCTCCACGATCACCCAGCAGTACATCAAGGTGATGTACCTCACCCAGGAGAAGACCCTCACCCGCAAGGCCAAGGAGATCCTGCTGGCGGTCAAGATCGGCCAGGAGCGGACCAAGGAGGAGATCCTCGAGGCCTACCTCAACACCGTCTACTTCGGCCGCGGCGCCTACGGCATCGAGGCGGCCAGCGAGGCCTACTTCGACAAGCCGCAGTCCAAGCTCGACCTGGCCGAGGCGGTGGCTCTCACCGCGATCATCAACAATCCGTCCAACCTCGACCCCGCCAACGGCGAGAAGCAGGCCGCGGATCTGCTGGAGCGCTACCAGTACTCCCTCAAGGGGCTGGTCGAGATGGGGAAGATCACCGACACCGAACGGCTGGCGATCTACACCCAGCTGCCCGAGTTCCCCGAGGTGAAGAAGAGCTCGGCGATGGGCGGCCCGAAGGGCTTCCTGCTCGAGATGGTGCGCCAGGAGTTGCTGGCCAACGACTTCTCCGAGGACCAGATCAACGGCAGCGGCCTGAAGATCGTCACCACCTTCGACCGCAAGGCGCAGGCCGCGGCGGTCAAGACGGTGCAGAAGTACGCCGTCCAGGTCGCCGGGTCGAAGAAGAAGGCCGCCGACATCCACATCGGACTGGCCTCGCTGGACAACTCCACCGGTGGCGTGATCGCCCTGTACGGCGGCCCCGACTACACCAAGAACTTCATCAACTGGGCGACCACCCCCCGTCCGACCGGTTCGACCTTCAAGCCGTACGCCCTGACCGCGGCGCTGCGCGACGGCTGGACGCTGGAGGACAAGCTCAACGGCAACAACGTCACCCCGCCGGGGGAGCGGAAGCCGATCACCGGGCGCTGGGGCCGGATCAGCCTGCAGGACGCGACCACCAAGTCGGTCAACCCCGCCTACGTCGACCTGGTGATCCAGCTGCCGGACGGCCACAACCATGTGGTCCAGGCGGCCGAGGACGCCGGCGTCCCCCACCACTCGAGCTGGGACACCACCGGGTACCGCATCCCGCTGGGCTCCGGCGAGATCAGCCCGCTCAACCAGGCGTCCGGCTACTCGACCTTCGCCAACCAGGGGCTGCACTACACCCCGCACGTGGTGGCCGAGGTGCTGGATTCCCGCGACCAGTCGTTGTACGCCGCCTCGACCGCGCCCGAGGGAGGGATCGAGTCGGACGTGGCCACCGACGTCACCTACGCGCTCACCAAGGTGACCCAGTACGGCACCGGCTATCGGGCGGCGCAGCTGGGCTACCCGGTGGCGGGCAAGACCGGCAGCTACTACGTCGCCGACCTGCGGGAGACCCGGGCCGCCTGGTTCGTCGGGTTCACCAGGCAGATCACCACCGCGGTGATGTTCGTCAAGGGAGAGAAGGGGACCGGCGACCTCGGCCAGCAGTTCTACGGCTCCGGGCCGCCCACCATGGTGTGGCTGGAGTACATGAAGGCGGCGATGGACGGCAAGGAGAAGCTCGAGTTCGCTCCGCCCACCCGGCGGGTCTCCACCCAGACGCCCTCGGCGGAGCCGAGCGAGGAGACCACCGAGCCGACCCCCAGCGAGGAACCCACCCTGCTGCCCACCGAGTCGGTGCCGGTCGAGCCGCCGCCGGCCACCGAACAACCCCCGGTCGTCACGCCCACCCCGCCCGCGACCACGGAGCCCACCGTCGCGCCGCCGACCACGGCACCGCCCCCGGCCACCACGCCCCCGCCCGCCGACCAGCCGGCCGCCGCGGCGCCGGTCAGTCAGTCCACGTCGACCCCGTAGACTCGCGGCCGTGGCGAATCCCGGTCCCTCCCTCGCCCACCTGCTGGGCGGCGAGGTGGGACGTCATGCCCGCACCGGCGGCCCGTGGCGGGCGGCCGGCCCGTGGGCGATGCTCGGACTGACCGTCTCCTGGCTCGTCCTGATGCTGCGGCAGACCGCCTGCCTGCGCGGCGGCGACGTGTACCAGAACATGTGCTACACCGACATCACCGCGCTGTTCTACTGGCGTGGGGTGCGCGACGGCCTGGTTCCGTACCTGGAGGCCGACCTGGAGTACCCGGTGCTCACCGGGATGCTGATCGACCTCACCCGCCGGATCGTGAACCTGCTCGGCGGCCAGACCCACCCGGGGCTGGAGGGCGAGGCCCTCACCTACTCGGCCGGGCTGTTCTTCGGGGTCACCGCCGTACTGATGTTCCTCGGCTTCGTCCTGCTGATCTGGACGCACCTGAAGCTGTCGCGTCCCTGGGACGCGGTGATGATCGCCGTCTCGCCCGCGATCATGACCACCGCCCTGATCAACTGGGACGCCCTGGTGGTCGCGCTCACCTCGCTGGCCCTGCTGGCGTGGGCGCGCAAGCGGCCGGGATGGACCGGGATCTGGCTCGGCCTGGGGGTGGCGGCCAAGCTCTACCCGCTGCTGGTCCTGGTGCCGCTGGCCTTCCTCTGCCTGCGCGCCGGACGCTGGCGCCCGTTCTTCGTCACCGCCGGAGCGACCGCCGCCTCCTGGATCGCGGTCAACCTGCCGGTCTACCTGCTGGCCCCCGAGGGCTGGCTGAACTTCTGGGGCTTCAACGTCGACCGTGGGGCCGACCTGGGGTCCATCTGGTACGTGCTGCAGTTGGCCGGTCTGCAGGTGGAGGGGATCTCGCTGTGGATCGCCGGGCTGATGGTGGTCGGCACGCTGGCGATCGGGGCGCTCCTGCTGCTCGCCCCGCAGCGGCCCCGGCTGGCCCAGGGCGTCTTCCTGATCGTCACCCTGTTCCTGCTGGTCAACAAGGTCTACTCGCCGCAGTACGTGCTGTGGCTGCTGCCGCTGCTGGTCCTGGCCCGGCCGCGCTGGCTGGACTGGACGCTCTTCTCCGTGGCCGAACTGCTCTACTTCATGGCGATCTGGGGCCACATCGGCGGCATGACCGCCACCGGGGTCGGCGGCCAGGACCGGATCTACATGGCAGCGGTGCTGCTGCGGATCGGCGTCCAGCTGTGGCTGTGCCTGCAGGTGATCCGGGACGCCTGGCGCCCGGCGCGCGATATCGTCAGGTTCGGTGGCCTGGACGACCCGGACGGCGGACTGCTGGACCGCAGCGCCGATGCGGGCTGGCTGACCAGCGTCCACCGCGCCCTGGGGCGTGCCTGAGAAGCGCTCGGCCGGGGGTCCCGGCGTCCATCCTGACCCTGGACGACCGGACCTCCTTTCGAGGTTTTGGCCGGTTCGCCGGCCCCTGCCCGAGCTGGCCCGGGGTTCAGAAGCCGATTGCGTTGAGGGTGGCGCGGATCGCGTCGGCCGACTTGTTCAGCAGGCCGATCTCGTGGGCGTCCATCGGGAACTCGTAGACCTCGCCGATGCCCTCCCGGGTGACCAGGCTGGGTACCGACATGGCGACGCCGGAGATGCCGCGGTAGTCCTCCAGCACCGAGGAGATCGGCATGATCATCTTGTGGTCGCCCAGCAGCGCCTCGACCAGGCTCGCCCCGGCCAGGCCGATCGCGTAGTTGGTGGCACCCTTGCCCTCGATGATCTCGTAGGCGGCGTGCACCGTGTCGTAGCTGATCTGGGCGAGCAGTTCCTCGGTGAACAGCCGGTTGCCGTTGCCGTCCTTCCAATCCCGGATCGGGATCTGCGCGATCGTGGCGCTGGACCAGATCGGGAACTCGGTGTCGCCGTGCTCGCCGACCATGATGGCGTGGACGTTGCGCTGGGCGACCTTGGCGTGCTGGGCGATTCCCCAGCGCAGCCGGGAGGTGTCCAGGATGGTGCCGGTGGAGAACACCCGCGACTTCGGCAGCCCGCTGACCTTCTGCGCCACCACGGTGAGCACGTCGCACGGGTTGGTGACCAGCACCAGCAGCGCGTTCGGGGCGACGTCCAGCAGCTTGGGCACCATGTCCGACAGGATCTTGGCGTTCACCCCGGCGAGGTCGAGCCGGGTCTGGCCGGGATTCTGCCGGGCACCCGCGGTGATGATGATCACATCGGAATCGCGGGCGACCTCGATGTCGGCCCCGCCCTCCATCACCGAGGTGGGGGTGAACTGGGTGCCGTGGGCGAGGTCCTTGACCTCGGCGTCCACCTTCTTGGCGTTGATGTCGTACAGCGCGATCCGCCGGGCGGAGCCGCGGATCAGGGAGGCGTAGGCGATCGAGGAGCCGACCGAGCCGGCGCCCACGACGGTCAGCTTGGAGGTCTTGGCGCCGGGGGTTTCGGCAGCGTGTGTGCTCATGGGTCGAGCCTAGCGAGCGGTCGTCAGCCCCGTCACCCGTGGGAGGGATCGCGCGGCCCGGGCAGGCAGTCGTCGAAGTCCAGCACGATCCGGACCAGCCGCGCCAGGTGCTCGGCCCACTCCGGCCCGAGTGGCTCCCGGCCGTCCAGCAGCGCCCGGGTGGCCAGCGACTCGTGGTAGCCGTTCAGCAGCGTCACCAGCTGTTCGGAGTCGATCGCCAGCCGGGCGCCCTGCCGCTCCACCACCGACTGGATCGCCTCGGTGAGCAGCGCGTCCAGGCCTTCCTCGACGTTGCGCAGCGGCTCGCGCACCGACGGGTTGCGCAGCGCGTACAGCCGCATCTCGATCCGGGCCAGCAGCCACTGCCGGTCGATCGGGTGGCTGGCCAGGAAGACCGCCATCGCCTGCCGGATCACGTCGTCGATCGAGCCCGGCTCGACCCGTTCCCCGGGCACCGACCCGGTGGCCTGCCGGGCCGCGGCCAGCACCTCGTCCCCCTTGCGCTCCAGGACGGCGATCAGCAGCTCATCCTTGGAGTCGAAGTTGGAGTAGAACGCACCGCGGGTGAAGCCGGCCCGCTCGCAGATCTCCTCGACGCTGGCGCCGAGCACGCCCTTCTCCGCGAACAGGGCGATCGCCGCGTCCAGCAGCCGGTCCTGGGTCTGAGCGCGCTTGGGGCTCACCGCTGTGTTCACCTGCATCTCCATTCGCGCGCTGACAACGTGGGACGCGGGGACGGCGGTCCCTGAGCCCGTCGAAGGGTTCCGGTGGCCCCGCGGGGCCCCCAGGAACCGTCCCCGGTGGTCCCTGTTGTGGTCCGGCTTCAGGATACACAAACGTATCGGATACAGTTGTGTATCGAACTACCCTGACGTTCCCATGATGGACGGAGACCCCGTGTCGGCATTCCTCTATCGCCTCGGCCGTGCCAGCTACCGGCTGCGGGGCCGGGTGGTCGCCGCCTGGCTGGTGCTGCTCGCGCTGCTGGGCCTGCTCGGGTTCGCGGTCGGAGGTTCCTACGACGACGCCTTCACCATCCCGGGCTCCAGTTCGCAGCGAGCGCTGGAGACGCTGCACGTCACCTTCCCGCAGGCGGCGGACGCCTCGGCGACGATCGTGATCGGAGCGCCGGCCGGCACCCGGGTGGACTCGTCCGCCAACCGGGCGGCGATCGAGGCCTACCTGCAGCACCTGGACGACGAACTGCCGTTCGTCAAGGGCACCCAGACGCCGTTCAGCGAGTACGTCGACGGCCTGATCAGCCCGGACGGGAGCCACGCGCTGGCCCGCGTCCAGGTCGAGGGAACCGTCTCCACCTTCACCGACGAGCAGCGCGCCGAGCTCGTCGCGGCCGCCCAGGAACTCACCACCAGCCTGCCGGGCTCGACGGTCGCCGTCGGCGGCGACGTGTTCTCCATCCACCTCCCGGAGATCAGCCTGGTGGAGGCGCTCGGCGTCGTGGTCGCCCTGGTCGTGCTGGTGGTCGTGCTGGGCGGCATCGTCCCGGCCCTGCTGCCGATCGGCGCGGCGCTGACCGGCGTCGGCCTCGGCGTCACCATCGTGATGATCTCCACCGGGGTGATCTCGATCAGCTCGACCACCCTGATGCTGGTGGTGATGCTCTGCCTGGCGGTGGGCATCGACTACGCGTTGTTCATCCTCTCCCGGCACCGCGACCAGCTCGCCACCGGCATGGACGTGGAGGAGTCCGCCGCCCGCGCGGTGGCCACCGCCGGCTCGGCGGTGGTGTTCGCCGGCGCCACTGTGATCATCGCCCTGGTCGGGCTGAGCATCGCCGGGCTGCCCTTCCTGGGCATCATGGGCGTCTTCACCGCGGTCGGCGTCGGCCTGGAGGTGCTGCTGGCGCTGACCCTGCTGCCGGCCCTGATGGGCTTCCTGGGCGAGCGGATGCGGCCGAAGGCAGGCCGAATCCTGAGGTCCGAGCCGGGTTCGGGGTTTCGCGGTGCCGGGGAGGGGGCTTCGAGACTCGACCCTGTCGGGTCGACCTCAGCCATCGGGACGTCGTCCGCTCGATCCCTGGGGTCTGAGCCGGGTTCCGAGTTTCGCGATGCTGGGGAGGGTGCTTCGGGGCTCGACCCTGATGGGTCGACCTCAGCCATCGGGACGTCGTCCGCTCGATCCCTGGGGTCCGAGCGAAGCTCGGAGTCTCGAAGGGTCGAGCGCCCCCGCGAGCCCGGACGCGCCTCCCGGTGGTGGGTGGGCGTGGTCACCCGCTGGCCGCTGCTCACCGTGCTGATCGTGGTGGTCGGCATGGGCGCGCTGGCCTTCCCGGCCAAGGATCTTCAGCTTGCCCTGCCCAACTCCGGACGCGCCACCCCGGGCGCTCCCGACCGGGTCGCCTTCGACCTGGTCAGCGAGGAGTTCGGGATCGGCTTCAACGGCCCGCTGGTGATCATGGGCTCGATCGTCGAACTGGACGATCCGGTGGCCGCGCTGGACGGCATCCGCGCCGAGGTCGAGGCGATGCCCGGGGTCGAGCTGGTGGCCACCGCCACCCCGAACGAGAACGCCGACACCGGGATGATCCAGGTCATCCCGACCACCGGCCCGGACGACCCGGCCACCGGCGAGCTGGTCGATCGGCTCCGGGCCGAGCACCAGCGCTGGGTGGACGAGTTCGGCGTCGACACCGCGGTGACCGGCCTCACCGCCGTCCAGCTCGACGTCAGCCACAAGCTGGCGGAGTCGCTACTGCCGTTCGGCATCTTCGTGGTGGGCCTCTCGCTGGTGCTGCTGGCGATGGCCTTCCGGTCGATCTGGGTGCCAATCAAGGCCGCGCTGGGCTATCTGCTGAGCGTCGGGGCGTCCTTCGGGTTGATCACGCTGGTGTTCAACCACGGCATCGGACGCCAGCTGATCAACCTGCCCGAGGCCGGCCCGGTGATCAGCTTCCTGCCGATCATCCTGATGGGCATCCTGTTCGGCCTGGCGATGGACTACGAGGTCTTCCTCACCTCCCGGATGCGGGAGGACTACGTTCACGGCAACGCCGACTGGATCGAGGACGGCTTCGCGCACTCCGCCAAGGTGGTGGTGGCCGCGGCGCTGATCATGTTCTCGGTCTTCATCTTCTTCGTGCCGACCGGCATCGGGGTGATCAAGCCGATCGCCTTCGGCCTGGCCATCGGGGTGGCCTTTGACGCCTTCCTGGTACGGATGACCCTCGGCCCGGCGGTGATGAAGCTGATGGACGGCGCCGCCTGGTGGCTTCCCTCCTGGCTGCACCGCCGCCTGCCGGTGCTCGACGTCGAGGGCGAGGCACTGGCCCACCAGACCCGGCTGGCCGCCTGGCCGGCCCCCGGCGACACCGCCGCCATCCATGCCGAGGGGCTGCGCGCGTCCGACGGCGAGCACGTCCTGTTCGACGGCGTCGCGGTGCGGCTGGAGCGCGGCGGGATCCTGGTGGTGGACGGCGATCACCTCGGCCGGCTGGCCCTGATGTACGGCCTCTCCGGACGGGCCAGGTTCACCGGCGGGGAGGCCAAGGTGCTGGGCCGGGTGCTGCCCGAGGAAGCGTCCCTGGTCCGGACGCAGGCCCCGCTGCTGCAGGCGACCACCGCCGACTTCGCCGGCGAGCTCACCCTGGCCGCCGGCGGGATCGCCTTCGTCCCAGCCGCCGATGAGCTGCCGGACGACCTGGAGGCCGTCTTGCTGGCCGCGCTGGCCGCGCCACCCGACCCGGAACGCCCCACCACCTGGGTGCTGGGCGTGATGCCCGGCACGGTCGCCAGCTCATTGTTCCCCGAACCTGTCGAGACCTCAGGTTCCGCGGGGTACCGCAGCCTGCACCTTCCCTCCCACCTCGCCGTCGCAGGAGTCGATCAGACAGGAGCCGCTCGATGATCGTCGAACGCAACAACGCCCGGCCGGCCAGGTGGATCACCTGGCTGGGCCTGATCCTGGTGCCGGTGCTGGTGGCCGGCGTCCTGTTCGCCGCCACCTGGAACGGCGACCCGCGCCAGGTCGAGGCGGCGATCGTGAACCTGGACGAGCCGGTCACCATCGACGACCAGTACATTCCGCTGGGCCGTCAGCTGACCGCCGCCCTGGTCGACTCCGACCGGGTGGAGAACCTGACCTGGCTGCAGGCCTCCGAGGCCGACGCCCGCTCCGGACTGGCGACCGGACGCTACGCCGCGATGGTCGTCATCCCGGCCGACTTCTCCGCGGCGGCGACGTCCTACGGCGGTGACGCGGAGGTCCGGCGCGCGACCATCCAGGTGGAGACCTCGCCGGTGGCCGGCATCGCCGACGCCACCCTGGGCAAGGTGGTCGCCCACACCGCCGCCACCACGCTGAACGAGACGCTCACCAGTACCTACCTCGACCAGATCTACCTGGGTTTCGACGAGCTGGGCGACAACTTCGTCACCATGGCGGACGGCGCCGGTGAACTGGCCGACGGAGCGGAGAAGCTGGCCGACGGCATCGAGGAGGCGGCCGACGGCTCCGTCCAGCTCTCCGACGGCGCCGACCAGCTGTCGGACGGGCTGCGGACCATGGCCGGCAGTACCGCGTCCCTGCCCAGGGACGTCCGCAAGCTGGCCAACGGGACCGGCGAGTTGGCCGGGGGCGTCAAGCAGTATGTCGGAGGGGTGGACCAGCTGGTCGACCAGACCCTGGCTTCGCTCGATCAGCAGGCGCAGTTGGTCGCCGGGGTGGCGCAGCTGTCCGACGGCGCCGGGGCGTTGGTCGGTGGCCTGCAGCAGTACCGGGCCGCGATGGGCCAGCTGGCCG
>JAEXCA010000273.1 GCA_023393755.1 Actinomycetes bacterium
AGAACGGTGATCGCTGGATTGTCACCAAAGCCCACCGGGACGGCAGCCTCGAAGTCCGGCAGCAACGCAGTCACCGCCGCACCACCCTGCCGGCAAGCTACGTCGCCGACCATGTCGAACTCGGCTACGCCACCACCATCCACGGCGCGCAGGGCCTCACCGCCGACACCTGCCACGGGCTGCTCACGGGCACCGAGTCTCGCCAGCAGGCGTACACCATGCTGTCCCGCGGCAGATACGCCAACCATGCCTGGCTCCAGGTCACCGGCGACGGCGACCCGCACACCCGCATCCACACCGAAACCCTGGCGCCGGCCACCCCGACCGAGATCCTCGAAACCGTCCTGGCGCGGGACGACTCCCCCATCTCCGCTACGACGCAGCTCATGCGCGCCCACGACCCCGCCGTCCTGCTCGGCCAGGCTGTCGACCGCTACAACGATGCTGTTCGGCAGGTCGCGGCCGAGCAGGCCGGACCGACCCTGGCCGTTCGGCTCGATCAAGCGGCTGAGGACAGTGGGGTTCCCCTCACCGACGCCACCGCCTGGCTCGTCCTCAAGAGCCACCTGCTCGTCCTGCACGCGGCCGGCTGGGACCCGCTCCAGGCCCTTTCCTACGCCCTCCGGGATCCGCTCCGGGACGCTGACGACCCGGCGGCGGTGGTTGACCGCCGGCTCGATGTGTACGACCTGAGGAGCACCGATACTGGGCGTCCGCTGCCGTGGCTGCCGTGCGTTCCCGTCCAACTCCTCAACGGCAGCGCGGGCGAGTACCTCGCCCGTAGACGCGATCTCGTCACCACCCTCGCCGACCGGACCCGCGAGGACGCCCGAGCCACGACGCAACAGCCCGCGTGGGCAGCCGCGCTGGGCACGCCACCCGATGCCGACGTCATCGCCGAGATCGAAGTCTGGCGCGCAGCCCACCACGTCCCGGAGAGTGACCTGCGTCCCACCGGACCCGCCCGCCACCACCTCACCGAAGCCCGCGAGCAACACCGGCTCAATGCTCTGCTCGCTGGAGAGTCCAGCTCCGTCCTGGCCTGGATCGACCGCATCCAGCAGGCCGCACCCGACACCATCGGTGATCCCAGCCTGGTCCGGGCCGCCCGCGAATGCGCAGCCACCGACCCAGACGGCAGCTGGCTCGCCGAACGTCTCCGGGACGAAACCCGCAAGCCGCTGCCCGACGAACACAAGGTCGATGCCCTGCGCTACCGCCTCGACGCATGGATCAATCCCACCTGGGAAATCGTCGATCCCAAGGCCGGCCACGACCCCCGTCACGACGAGCACCGACCACCCACAACCGGGCGAAGCCTGCCCCGCTGAACCCACCCCAAGGAAAGGTGGCCAGCCATGGCCAAGAATCACGAGCCACTGTCGGGCGAATCTGAATGGATCTCGCTGCGGGAGGCCGCACGCATCTTCGGAGTCAGCGTCGACACACTGCGCCGCCGGATCTCTACCGGAGAACTCCCCGCGGTGAAGCTGGGGTACAAGACCATACGAGTCCGCCGCGAGCACCTGGACAAGCTCTTCCGCCCGATGCCGGCCGTCGACCCCTACGAATACACCTACCACTGGTAGGCGTGCAGGGGAGCCGTGGTCACTGTGCGAACGTGACCCGAGCGCGGCTGCGGGCGGACCCAACCGCACTGTCCAGCGCCGCTGAGAAGCCGACCTCGTCGCAGTTGATTCATTATGAATCAGGCGCCTATGATTGAGACGGAGGTGCACACCATGTCGATCATTGCCGCCGTTCGCGAGCCAGACCTGAAGCTGTCCTACGCCCGCGCTCGCCTGGCCGAGGTGGAACGGATGCGGCAGGTGTACTTGGCCTCCCTGGATGGCATGGCCCAGCGAGACATTGCCAAAGCCGTTCACCTGTCCCAGGCCAGCGTGCATCGCATGATCCTGCGCGCGAAGGCGCTTGACCTGGCACAGGAGACCCTCGAAGAGATCGCCCTCCAAAGGCTGGTCGGTCAGATCTCCACCGACGAGATGGTGGAACGGCTGCGGAGCTATGACAAGTGGGTGCCTCGGGTCATCGACCCGGTGGACGGCGTACTTGGGGAGGACTCCCAGGCAGAGCTTGAGGAGTTGCTCGACGACGGACTGCTGAGCGAGGCAGAGGTCGACCTGGTGCTCGATGCACGCCAATGAGTTGCGCGACCGCACTCACCAGGCGCTGATCGCCGCGATCCGACCTGGTGCCGGGTTGGAGACGTTGCTGTCACGCAGCGATCAGCGTCGGCTCGTTCGCGAGGTCAGCCAGTGGTACCTCGACATGCACGGTGCTGCGACGCGCAATGGCAGCTGTGTCGTGGTGACCGCAGGCCCGCCTGGCGCCGGCAAGTCGAGCCTGCTGTCCTCGGCCGTGCCAGATCTGGCGACCCGCATCGTCATTGATCCCGACATCGCCAAGGGCTACCTGGCCCAATGGTGCGTTGACCACGATGTCTACGGTGACCTGCTGAGCACGGGACTTCCTGACGGCGGGACGGTCAAGCCGCTGGAGTTGTCGCCGCTGTTGCAGACCTTGTCCACCGAGTCCTGCAACAACGTGCGGCGTATCGCGCTAGCGGCTCACGCTGACGTGGTGATCGAGTCGACGATGGCCTCCCCAGCGTTCGGTGAACGGCTGCTTCTCTCCTTGGCCAAAGCAGACTACGACGAGCTCTTCATCGTCTCGGCGGAGGTGGACCGCTTCACCGCCCAGTCCCGTGCGGTGACCCGATGGTGGCAAGGCCGACAAGACGATCCAGCCTTGGGCGGACGTCTCGTCCTGCCTGAAACGGTGGCGGCCGCCTACCCGACAGAAGAAGGTCGAGAGAGCCTCTGCCGGTGGAACGCACGCGCGCTGGTTGGCATCATCCGAGCTGGCGGTACCGTCATCAACAAGGTGTCGCTCGCCGAGTACGACGACGGAGCGTTAACCAGACTCGACGCAGACCAACCACGCCCCGTCGGCCCCACCTCCGGCGAAACCTGGACGTGACTCCCGCCGCCGACGGGGACCACGGGATCGGTGACCGCCCATCGGTCCTTCTGCGGTTCTATGTTGTGCGTATGTTGTGCAGAACAGGCCCTGACGGGCCAAGAACGCATTAAATACCCTAGTCACCACCATACTCCAGCGGTCGGGGCGACAGGACTCGAACCTGCGATCTCCTGCTCCCAAAGCAGGCGCGCTAGCCACTACGCTACGCCCCGGACACCGGCGGTCAGTCTAGGCCGCCAGCCACTCGGTCGCCAAAGCGGGTCCGGTCAGGACGCCGGACGCCAACCGTCGATCAGGGCACGGAGGCCACGGTCGTACTCCGCCTCGGGGGCGAAGTCGTAACCGTCCGCCAGGGCCTTCAGCAGGGTGGGATGGGTGTGCGGGGTGAGCGAAGCCAACGCGGCGGCGATGCTCTCGGGATGGTCGCCCGCCTCGGCCAGCACCTTGCCGATGGTGAAGGCGGAGAGGCAGTCGATCAGCTGCATCGCATCGCCGCCGGAGAGCCCTGCTGTCTCGAGCCGCTGCAGGCACTCCTCGATCAGGCGGAACAGTGCCGGGGTGACCGACGGCCGGGTGCCGATGATCGGCACCGCCCTCGGGTGCCGCAACAGGCGGGCCCGGAAGGCGCTGAACACGCCCACCATGACCTCCTGCCAGCGTTCCCCCGGCACGGCCGGCGGCAGTTCCACCCCGTCCCAGAGTTGCTCGACGATGCCGTCCAGCACCGCGGCCTTGTTGGGCAGGTGGTGGTAGACCGTCATCGGATCCACCCCGAGCGACTGCCCCAGCCGCCGCATGGTGAGGTGCTCGGACCCCTCGGCGTCCACGATCGCCAGCGCCGCCGCGATGATTCGCTCCCGGCTCAGCGGGTGCCGCGGGGACGAGGCGCTCATGGTCTCACTGTGTCACACCTGCCGGCTCCGGGCGGGCGCGAAGAACAGCTCACGGTCCCGGATCACCAGGACGGCGGCCACCACCAGCAACAGCCCGGTCTGGATGAGCTTGCTGTCCGGGTGGGTCATGAAGATCTCGTTCACCACGTTGGCGGTGGCGTGGAACGCGACCGTGATCAGGATGCTGCGTCCGGTGCGGAAGTACAGCCAGTTCATGATCAGCACGAAGGCGACCATCGACAGCGGGAAGTTGAGCGTGTGCAGCCACCCGGTCTCGACGACCTCGTTGTGGTAGTAGCCGTTGATGAAGGCGAGCGGCAGGTGCCACAGCGCCCAGATCACGGTGAACAGCATGGAGGCGGTGAACACCCGCATCCGGCTCACCAGCGCGTCGGTGCCGTAGCTGTGCCAGGCGACCTCCTCCAGCAGCGCGGCGCCGAGCAGGGTCACCCAGACCGGCAGCAGGCCGGCCGAGAAGGTGAACCCGTCCCGCAGCAGGAACTGATCGGCGCTGTAGCCGAACAGCAGCGAGATCGCCTGGGCGGCGAGCAGACTGGCCAGCAGCAGGCCGAGGGCACCGGCCACGTAGCCCCAGCGGATCCCCCGCGGCCAGATCAGCCGGCGCCGGATGTCGGCTCTCAACTCCGGACGGTTGCGAACCAGCCAGACCACCACGCCCACCGGAGCGATCAGGCCGGCCAGGCCGAGCGCGGCCGTCCACCACTGCACCGCGGCGGTCTGGTCGGGCAGGTTGCTGAGGTACGCCGCGGCGAACCAGAACGCCCAGGGGATGGCTGTCGCGAGCAGGTAGAACGCCACCGGACGGTCGTACCTCGCAGCCACCGGATCGATCGGACGCACTGGCTGTCCGGGCTGCTGGACTGGGGCATCCACCCCGGTGGTCACGTCGGTCATTGCTTGCTCCTCTACGTTGTAGACCTTCCTCTACACCGTAGAGCGGTGGCCTGGTGGAAGCTCCCCTGCCACACCCTGGGCCGACCCCCGCGCTCCCCTGACGGACACCCCGAGTTCGCCTCGGATCAGGCTTTCACCAGGGAGGACGTTCACGGGAAGGGCGAGGCCGCATGCCAGAGTTCTCCCATGCCCAGCCCCCGCGAGCAGCTCTACCCCGGCCGCCAGTTCGTCGACACGGCACTGGCCGCGCTCGACTCCAAGACCAGGATGTCGCGCGAGCTCACCATCCCCTACCTGCAGCGGGCGGCGATGGCCGGCATCATCATCGGGGTCTTCTACGGCGCCTACTACGCGGTGGTGGCCACCTTCGACGCGATCCCGGCCGGCGACAGCACGCTGATCGGCGTCGGCCGGTTCCTCGGCGCGCTGGTCTTCGGCTGGGCGCTGGTGTTCATCTACTACAGCAAATCCGAACTGCTGACCTCGAACATGATGGTCGCCACCATCGGCCTCTACTACCGCCGCACCACGCCGACCAGGGTGCTGGGCCTGCTCACCCTGTGCTACCTCGGGAACGCGCTGGGCGGGCTGCTGCTGGCCACCATCGTCCGCTTCTCCACCCTCGCGTCGGGTTCGGTGCTGGAGCAGATGGTGCACTCGGTCGCGACCAAGGTGGGCTACGTCGAGGCCGGGCTGCCGGGCATGGCCGACCTGCTGATGCGCGCCATCCTGTGCAACCTGATGATCAACATCGCGGTACTGCTGGTCTACAACGGGGCGAGCAAGGGCGACATCACCAGGACCCTGGCGATGGTGATGTCGGTGTTCATCTTCGCCTTCCTCGGCCTGGAGCACTCGGTGGCCAACTCCGTGCTGTTCCTCGTGGTGGGCCTGTCGGTCGGCATCGATCCGCTGCCGGCGGCGGCCAACATCGCGATCGCGCTGATCGGCAACTACATCGGCGGCGGGCTGCTGATCGGCGCCTACTACGCCTACGCCAACGACGAGAACCGCCGGACGTAGCGGACCGCCGCCTCAGCCGCCGAGCAGCAGCCAGGCCAGGGCGGTCGGATCGGTGATGTCGCCGGAGGCATAGCCGGCGAAGAGCTTGAACCTGGACTCCTGGGCGGTGACCGCGGCCAGCGGCGCCTCCGGCCAGTCCTCGGGGCAACTGTCCAGCAGACAGACCAGTTCCGCCGCGGCAGCCGGGCTCAGCCCGACCGGACGGCCGGGCAGCCCCGCGCCCAGCCGGTCGATCGCCCCGGCCAGCAGCGCCGCCCCGGTCCTGGTGCGGCGGCCGAAGTGCAGACGGTCGGCCAGGACCGGCTCCTCGACCGGACGCATCACCGCCGCCAGCGGCCCGGCGTCCGCGTCCAGCGCGGCCGCGGCGAAGGCCACGATCCGGCGGACCTGGGCCTGGCGGCGACGGTCGGGCAGCGCCAGCACCTGCCGGACGGCCTCCTCGACCATCGCCCGCTCGCTCTCCTGCACCGCGCGCTGGCAGCCGAAGGCGATCGCCAGCGGGTCTCCCCTGGTCGTCCAGTCGAACCGGTCCAGCGCGTCCTCGATGAACCGGTCCGACTCCAGGTCGCCGTGCACCAGCGCCTGCTGCACCACGACGGCGCCCGCGGAGCTCAGCGGACCGTCCGCGAGCACCTGCTGGGCCACCGCGCGCACCAGGTCGTGGCTGCGGGGACAGACCTCCAGCTGCACCTCGGTCACCCCGCGACGGCCGTGCAGCCCGATCCGGTGGCGTCCGGCCGGGGCGCTCAGCCGCACCGTCCGTTCGCCGTCGGGGTAGTCGATCCCGACCGGATCGGACGCGTCCACGCCGAAGTCGGCGATCTCCGCCTGCCAGTCGTCGCCGGCGGCGATCGCCAGCGGCTGGTACCACGACGGCAGCAGCCGGACGGCGGCCGGCAGCATCGCCAGCCGCTCCGCTCGCAGCACCGTCACCTGCCGGTCGCCCCCGGACGGCCCGAGCGCCAGCCGCAGCCGGCGTCCGTCGGCACTCTCCCCCGCCCAGGTCAGCGATCCCTGCTGCACCTGCACCACCAGCACCGGCCCGAACCCCGTCTCCGGGAAGGCCGCCAGCAGCCCGTCCGCCCCGCTCGGCCACACCCAGCCGTGGTAGCCGGCCGGGAACCCGACCTCCAGTTCCACGGGCCCGGACGCCTCCGCCGGCTGCTCGATCACCCAGCGGACCTGGCAGTGCTCGGCCACGGTCACCCGCTGCGAAACCCCGGCCTCGACCGTCCCGGCGTGCTCCGCGGCGTCGGTGTCGACCAGGAGTGGCCGCAGCCCGGGATCGGGCTCGAGGGTCAGCCGGACGGCGGCGGTCATGCCCTCGCCCTGCAGCAGGACGGCGCCCCGGTCGTCCACCTGGACGACGCCCTCCGCCCAGGCCAGGCTCACCGGCTGCGCTGGCATCTGTTGCACCAGTAGAGATTGCGGCCCTCGAACGCCTGCGCGCTGACCCGCTGACCACAGACCAGGCAGGGCAGCCCGGGACGCCGGTAGACGTAGACCTCGCCGCCGTGGGCGTCGACCCGCGGCGGACGTCCGGTCGCGTCGGGGGTGTGCTCGTAGCGGACGGTGTCGATCCGGCCGGCCTCGACCGCCTGCGGCATGAGCTCCAGCAGGTCGGCCCAGATCCGGCGCCACCGCTGCCGGGTGATCGCCCGGCCGGGGGTCATGGGATGCAGCCGCTGACGGAAGAGCACCTCGCACCGGAAGATGTTGCCGACCCCGGCGGCCACCCGCTGATCCAGCAGCAGGGAGGCGATCGGGCGCTCCGACCGGGTCACCCGCGCGAACCCCCGCTCCGGCTCGGCGTCGGTCCGCAGCGGGTCCGGGCCGAGCCGCTCCACCACGGCGTCCCGCTCGCCGGGGGTGATCAGCGTGCAGGTCTGCGGACCGCGCAGCTCGGCGACCGCCTGGTGGGTCTCGATCCGCAACCGCAGGGTGTCGGGGCTGGCGACCGGCAGCGGCCCGCCGAGCCGGAGCTTGCCGATCAGCCCCAGGTGGATGTGCACCAGCGATGCGTCGCCGATCTCCAGGAAGAGGTTCTTGCCGTAGGCCTCGGCCGCCAGGAACGGGCGCCCGTCGAGCAGCGCCGCGGCTTCGGCGAACCGTCCCTGCGGGCTGGTCACCCGCACCGGACGACCGGCGAAGGCCCGCGTCAGGCCCTCGGCCAGCCGATGAATCACATGGCCCTCTGGCATCCGGCGCTCCTTCCTGGGATCAGCGAGTCTACGGTCATCGTCCGACGACGGTGGCAGGGATGGCCGCGGTTGGTAGGCAACCGCCCACCCGCGTATTGAGCGGGCGACGGCTGGCCGGTACCCTCGGCACGCCCGTATCTCCGGCCCAGAGGATGCCTCATGTACCCCGCGAACATCACGCGCGACGAAGCCGAACTCCGCTCGCAGGTCATCTCCACCCACAGCTACGAGGTGCTGATCGATCTCTCCGGACGGGTGGCGGACGCGGGCGAGCACACCCCGGCGGAGACCTTCGTCTCCCGCTCGAAGATCGGCTTCGGCAGCCGCGGAGCGGACAGCCACGTCAACCTGATCGCCGACCGGCTGATCAGCGCCACCCTGGACGGCGAACCGCTGGCGCCGGAAGCCTTCGCCGATCACCGCCTGCACTTCAGCGCCACCCCCGGGGAGCACGAGCTCGAGGTCGTCGCCGTCTGCCGGTACAGCCGGACGGGCGAGGGACTGCACCGCTTCGTCGACCCGGTGGACGACCGGGTCTACCTCTACACCCAGTTCGAGACCGCCGACGCCCGCCGGATGTACGCCTGCTTCGAGCAACCCGACCTGAAGGCCACCTTCCAGCTCACCGTGATCGCGCCCGAGCACTGGACGGTCCTGTCCAACTCCCCGGTCGTCGTACCGACGCCGGAGGGCGACGGGCTGGGCCGGTTCAGCTTCGACCCCACGCCGCCGATCTCCACCTACATCACCGCGCTGATCGCCGGGGAGTTCCACACCGTCACCGACAGCTACCCGGGCAGGTCGGCCGAGATCCCGCTCTCCCTCTCCTGCCGGCAGTCCCTGGTGCAGCATCTGGACGCCGACCGGCTGTTCGCCATCACCAGGGCCGGCTTCGCGGTCTTCGAGGAGCACTTCGGCGTCCCCTACCCGTTCGCCGACTACGCCCAGGTCTTCGTCCCGGAGTTCAACGCCGGCGCGATGGAGAACGCCGGCTGCGTCACCATCCGGGACGAGTACCTGTTCCGCTCCCGGACCACCGACGCCGCCTACGAGGCCCGCGACAACACGATCCTGCACGAGCTGGCCCACATGTGGTTCGGCGACCTGGTCACCATGACCTGGTGGGACGACCTGTGGCTGAACGAGTCCTTCGCCGAGTGGGCGTCCCACTTCGCCCAGGGCCGGATCCGGGAGACCGGCGAGCCCGGCGCCGACCCCTGGGCGAGCTTCTCCAACTCGCGCAAGACCTGGGCCTACCGGCAGGACCAGCTGCCCTCCACCCACCCGATCGCGGCCGACATGGTCGACCTGGAGGCGGTCGAGCTCAACTTCGACGGCATCACCTACGCTAAGGGAGCCTCGGCGCTGCGCCAGCTGGTGGCCTTCGTCGGCGAGGAACAGTTCCTGGCCGGCGTCCGGGCCTACTTCGCCAGGCATGCCTGGGGCAACACCCGGCTCACCGACCTGCTGGGCGCGCTCACCGAGTCCTCCGGGCGCGACCTGTCGCACTTCGCCGCCCAGTGGCTGCAGACCAGCGGGGTCAACACCCTGCGCGCCGAGTTCGACACCGACGAGGCGGGCGCGTTCACCCGGTTCGCGATCCGGCAGACCGCCCCCGAGGCCTGGCCGACCCTGCGCCAGCACCGGCTGGCGGTCGGCCTGTACTCGGTGATCGACGGACGGCTGACCCGCGTCCACCGGATCGAGGCCGACATCGCCGGCGAGCTGACCGAGCTGCCCGAGCTGGCCGGCCGGCCGCGGCCGGACCTGATCATGCTGAACGACGACGACCTGACCTACGCCAAGATCCGGTTCGACGCCCGCTCGATGGCCACCCTGGTGGAGCAGATGGCCAGCCTGGACTCGTCGCTCAGCCGGGCGCTGGCCTGGGGAGCCTCCTGGGACATGTGCCGCGACGCCGAGCTCGCGGCGGCGGACTTCGTCCCGTTGGTGCTCGGCGCGGTGGGGGTGGAGACCGACCTGACCGCGGTGGGCGCGGTGCTGAACCAGGCCCGGACCGCGATCGACCTCTACGCCCCGCGGTCGATCCGCGATGACCTCAACGAACAGTTCACCCGCGGGCTGGCGAAGCTGCTGAAGGAGGCCGCCCCGGGCTCCGACCACCAGCTGGCGTTCGCCAGGGCGCTGATCGCCGCCGCCGAGTCGGAGGCCGCGGTGCAGGTGATCCGGGCCTGGCTGGGCGGCGAGGAGGCTCCCGTCGGGTTGGCCGTCGACACCGACCTGCGCTGGCTGATCGTCACCCAGCTGGCCCGCCGCGGAGCGATCGGCGAGGCCGGGATCGCCGCGGAGGCCCAGCGGGACGCCACCGCGGCGGGCGCCGAGCGGGCGGCGGGTGCGCGGGCCGCGCTGCCGACCGCCGAGGCCAAGCAG
>JAEXCA010000025.1 GCA_023393755.1 Actinomycetes bacterium
TCTCGCGGCGCCTCCCGGGAAGCCTCCTGGCGGCGCCGCGATCGGCTCTGGGGCTATGTGTTCATCGGGCCGCAGCTGCTCGGCATGGCGGTCTTCGTGGTGTTCCCGTTCGCGGCCAGCATGGTGCTGGCGTTCGCCGACTGGAACGGCCTGACCGAACTGACCTGGGTCGGCTTCGAGAACTTCGTCGCCCAGCTCACCGACCCGCTGCTGCTGCGGGCGATCGGCAACACCCTGCTGATCGCGCTGATCACCGTGCCTATCGGGCTCGGGCTGGCGATCGTCGTCGCGGTCGCCCTGGAGCGGCTGCGCACCCGCTCGATCTACATGGTGCTGTTCTTCGCCCCGGTGGTGACCAGCTCGGTGGCGATCGCGATGATCTGGCAGCAGCTGTTCCGGGCGGACGGGGTGCTGAGCGGCGCCCTGGCCAACACCTTCGGGATCACCCCGCCGGACTGGCTGGGCGACCCGCGGCTGGCGCTGATCGCGGTCTGCATCGTCACCATCTGGTCGTCCATGGGCCTGAACGTGGTGATCTTCCTGGCCGGGCTGCAGAACATCTCGCCGTCGGTGATCGAGGCCGCGACCCTGGACGGCGCCGGCTCGCTCGCCATGCTGACCAGGATCCGGTTGCCGCTGCTGTCGCCGATCGTCTTCTTCTCCACCGTGGTCGCGGTGATCTCGTCCCTGCAGACCTTCGACACGGTGTACGTGCTGACCAATCAGGGCGGCCCGGACAACGCCACCCGGACCATCGTCTACCACATCTACGATCTCGGCTTCGGGCGCTTCCAGTTCGGCCCGGCCAGTGCCGCGTCGGTGATCCTGCTGGTGCTCACCCTGGTGATCACCGCGATCCAGTTCGGCGCCCAGAAGAAGTTCGTCCACTACGAGGAGGACGGCAAGTGAGCGCCACGAGTCCCGCCGTTGAGGGCGGCCGCGGCCGGATCGGCCCGATCGTCCTGCACGTCGTGCTGATCGTCGCCGGGGTCAGCATGGTCTTCCCGTTCATCTGGATGGTGCTGACCTCGTTCAAGACGCTGCAGCAATTGCTGAACGAGCCGCTCAGCCTGTGGCCCGACCCCTGGACGGTGGAGAACTGGGTCACCGCCTGGACCTCGGTGCCGTTCGGCGGCGCCTACATCAACAGCCTGTACATCGCCGCCCTGGTGGTGGCCGGCACGCTGGTGACCGCCGCGATGGCCGGCTACGCCTTCGCCCGGATCCCGTTCAAGGGCACCAAGGTGCTGTTCGTGCTGTTCCTGGCCACCCAGATGATCCCGGCCCAGGTGACCCTGGTGCCGTTCTACCTGCTGATGGCGCAACTGGGCTGGGTCGACTCCCACCTGGCGCTGATCGTCCCGGGCCTGCTGAGCAACCCGTTCGCGGTGTTCCTGATGCGGCAGTTCGTGCTCAGCCTGCCGAAGGAACTGGAAGAGGCAGCCCTGGTCGACGGGTGTGGCCGCTGGCGCACCTTCTTCCTGGTCGTGCTGCCGAACCTGAAGCCCGGCCTGGCGGCGCTGGCGATCATCACCGCGCTGGGGGTGTGGAACTCGTTCCTGTTCCCGCTGGTGCTGCTGAACTCGCCCGACCTGTTCACCGTCCCGCTGATGCTGACCAGCTTCCGCGGCCAGTACGGACAGCTGAACTACGGCCTGGTGATGGCCGCCTCGGCGATCGCCACGATCCCGATGCTGGTCGCCTTCGTGATCGGCCAGCGCAGGATCATCAACTCGATGGCCAACTCCGGGCTGGGCGGCCGGTGACCGACCTGGCCGCCGAGGCCGGGGCGCTGATCGACCTCACCCAGGTCGCCTTCACCGCCCCCGGCTCCCGGCTGCTGGTGATGGCCGGCCCGGACGGCTGGCTGCGGGTCTCGACCTCGCAGTACGAGCGGTACTTCGAGGAGTGCCTGCTGCTGGAGCGGCTCGGGGTGGTGGGGCCGGACGGGCGTCCGCTGCCGGTCAGCTCGGTGCTGCCGCACCGGATCGAGTTCGGTGGCGCCGCCACGCTCTGCCTGGCGGGGGAGGCCCTCAGCCTGGGCGGCGACGCCGGGCTGGAGGTGGTGTACCGCACCGCGTCCGGGCTGACGGGGCGGCTGCCGCTGGAGCAGGGCTGCCGGCTCTCCTGGCCGGTGCAGGACCTGCGGGTGGTCGCCGAGCCCGACCACGCCGGGGACCTGGAGCGGGCCCGGGCGCAGTGGCGGGCGTGGTTCGCCAGGTGCCCGGTGGTGCGGGCCGACCTGCAGCCGATGGCCGCCCTGTGCTGGTGGGTGCTGGGCGCGAACACCCTGCACCTGCCGACCACCGGCGACGCCCGGGCGGTGGTGCCCTCCCGGCTGGGCTACGTCGCGCTGTGGCAGTGGGATTCCTACTTCATCGCGCTCGGGCTGCGGCACGGCGATCCGGCACTGGCCCGCGAGCAGCTCTCCCTGGTGCTGCGGTTCCCGGGTGAGGACGGCCAGTTGCCGGACGTGGTGCACGACTTCGGGGTGCTGGCCTCCAGCGACGACCTGCCGCCGGGCGACCTGGCGCGGCTGCACGAGACCGGCTCGATGGCCGAGGGCGTCCGGGTGCCGCTGACCAAGCCGCCGCTGACCGCCTGGGCGATCCGCAAGGTGATGGAGGCTGAACCGAGCTCGGGGATCGCGGAGAAGTGGCTGGACTCGCTGCTCCCCACCGTGCTGGCCAGCCAGGAGTGGTGGTTCGAGGCCTCCGACCACGACGGCGACGGGCTGCCGGACTACGCCCACCCCTACTCCTCGGGGCTGGATAACTCCCCGGTCTTCGACGGCGTCCTGCCGGTCGCCACGCCCGAGCTGGCGGCCTACCTGATCCGGCAGGACGAACTGCTCGCCGACTGGCTGGCGGAGCGCGACCCGGCCGCCGCCGGGAGGTGCCGGAAGCGGGCCGAGCGTACTCTCGGCCTGCTGCTGGAACGGTGGGACGGCGCTGCCGGGGTCTTCCGGGCCTGGGCGGAGGACCGTCCGGTGGCGGCCGACACCGTGCTCGGGCTGCTGCCGCTGTTCACCGGGAAGCTTCCCGCCGAGGTGGTGGAGTCGCTGCTGGCCACCCTGGACGACCCGGCCCGGTACGCCACCGAATGGCCGGTGCCCACCGTCTCCGCCGCGGATCCCGCCTTCGACCCGGAGCGGATGTGGCGCGGGCCGGTCTGGCTGTGCATCAACCGGTTGCTGATCGAGGGACTGGCCGCCAGCGGCCACCCCGAGCGTGCCCGCGAACTCACCGAACGCACCCTGGCAATGGTGATCAGCGGGGGAGGCCCGCACGAGTACTTCAACCCGCACACCGCCGCCAGGCCGCCCCGGGCGGTGACCATGTTCTCCTGGTCGGCGGCGCTCTACCTCGACCTGGCGGTCGGCGTCTCGGAGGAGGGCGATGGCTGAGGTTGGCCGTGTCCCAGCGACCCTTCGAGACTCCGGGCGTCGCTCGGACCTCGGGGATCGTTGCGCTAGGCGCTCAGGTGCTCGCGATCGGCGCTGTCGATGATCCGCTGCAAGCCGTTGAGCCAGTTCGCCCGCAGCGCGGCCACCGCGCCGGGCAGGTCGCCGGCGATCATCCGCTCGGCGATCAGGGCGTGTTCGGTCGACACCCGGTCGACCATCGCCTCGCCGGGGACCAGCAGCGACTCGTACCGGTGGATGGCCTGCCGGGTGCTGGCGATCAGTTCGAGCAGCCTGGTGTTGGGGCAGGCGCTCAGCATCACCCCGTGCCACTCGTCGTCCTTGCGGATGACCAGCGCGTGCTCGGCCAGCTCCTGGTTGAAGTCGGCGGCCATCCGGGCCAGCCTCTCACCCAGGCCGGGCAGGTCAGCCGGGTCGGTGAGTTCCAGCGCCAGCGCCTCCAGCGCGGCCATGATCGGCGCGAGTTCGCGCAGTTCGTTGCGGGAGAGCGGCGGGAACCGGAAGCCCTTGCCGTCCTCGCTCTCGATCTGGCCCTCGCTCTCGAGCGCGATCAGCGCCTCGCGCAGCGGGGTACGGCTGACGCCCAGTTCGGCGGCCAGCCTGACCTCGTTGATGCCCTCGCCGGGCTGGATCTCCCCACTGCGCATCCGGGCGAGCAGCTCGTCGCGAACCTGTGCCCGCAGTGTGCGGCGTTCGATCGGCATGTTCCTCCCCCTCCGTCCGCGGCTTGACCGTAGCGTGAGCCACGTCCTAGCGTCTGTATACAGGATACAGAAACCGGATCGGCGACTACAGGGGTGCGCGTGGACGTGACCAGAAGCCTCCACCTTGACGGCTTGGCCTACGGAGGAGACTACAACCCCGAGCAGTGGCCCACCGAGATCTGGGAGCAGGACGTCCGCCTGATGCGGCAGGCGGGAGTGAACCTGGTGACGGTCGGCGTGTTCTCCTGGGCCAGGCTGGAGCCGGCGCCCGGCGAGTTCGACTTCGGCTGGCTGGATCAGGTGCTCGACCTGCTGCACGCCCACGGCATCGCGGTCGACCTGGCCACCGCGACCGCGTCCCCGCCGCCCTGGCTGGTGCGGCAGCACCCCCCGGTGCAGCCCGTGGCCGCCCGCGGCACCCGGCTGGAGTTCGGCTCCCGGCAGTCCTACTGCCCGAGTTCGCCGGTCTGGCGCGAGCAGGTGCGGCGGTTCGCCCGGGTGATGGCCGAGCGGTACGGCAGCCACCCCGCGGTGCGGCTGTGGCACGTCTCCAACGAGTACGGCGACGAGCTCTCCCGGTGCTGGTGCGACGAGTCCGCGCGGGCCTTCCGCAGCTGGCTGGAACGGCGCTACGGCAGCATCGAGGCGCTCAACCGGGCCTGGGGAACCAGCTTCTGGAGCCAGCACTACACCGGCTTCGACCAGATCGAACCGCCCCGGGCCACCACCGGCCCGATCAACCCGGCCGAGCGGCTGGACTTCGAGCGGTTCTCCTCCGACGCCCTGCGGGATCTGTTCCTGGCCGAGATCGAGGTGTTGCGCGAGGTCACCCCGGAGCTGCCGGTCACCACCAACTTCATGGGTGTCTTCGATCAGCTGGACTACTGGGAGTTCGCCGCCGCCGAGGATCTCGTCAGCAACGACGCCTATCCCGACCCGGCCGACCCCGACTCGGCGGCCCACGCCGCGCTGGGCTACTCGCTGATGCGGTCGTTGAAGCGGCAGCCCTGGCTGCTGCTGGAGTCGGCGCCCAGCGCGGTCAGCTGGCGGGAGGTGAACCAGCCCAAGCCGCCCGGCCGGATGCGGCTGGACGCCCTGCAGGCCATCGCCCACGGCTCGGACGGGGTGATGTTCTTCCAGTGGCGCCAGGCCCGGCGCGGCGCGGAGAAGTTCCACTCGTCGATGCTGGGCCACCGCGGCGAGGCCTCCCGCAGCTACGCCGAGACCCGCGCCCTGGGCGCCGAACTGGCGCGGCTGGCGCCGGTGCGGGGTTCGGTGGTGCGCTCCGAGGTGGCGCTGGTGATGGAGTGGGATTCCTGGTGGGCGCAGAGCGCCCCGGACTCGATGCCCTCGCAGCGGCTGCGCTGGCTGGAGCAGGCCCGCCGCTGGCACCAGGCGGTCTCCGGCCTGGGGCACGCCGCCGACCTGGTGCGCGCCGAGGGCCCGTTCGACGGCTACCGGGTGGTGCTGGTTCCCGGTCTCTACCTGGTGACCGAGCCGCAGGCGGCCGCGCTGGCCGGGTTCGTGGCGGCCGGCGGTCACCTGCTGGTCGGCCCGTTCAGCGGGGTGGTGGACGCCAGCGACGGCGTCCATCCGGGCGGGGCGCCGGGACCGTTGCGCGACCTGCTCGGGGTCGAGGTGGACGAGCCCTGGCCGCTGCTGGCCGGGGAGACCACCCGGATCAGCCTGGACGGGGCGAGCTTCCCGGCCACGATCTGGCAGGAGGCGCTCGAGGTGCACCGGGGCACCGAGGTGCTGGCCGACTACAACCGCGGCAGGCTGGGCGGCGGCGCCGCGCTCACCCGGCGCGGCCACGGCCGGGGCAGCGCCCGCTACCTCTCCACCGTGCCGGACGCCGCCGGGCTGGCGACCATCCTGGCCGCCACCCTGGCGGAGGCCGGCCTGGCGGGTCACGAGCCGTCCCCGGTCGAGGTGGTCACCCGCACTGACGGGGTGACCGACTTCACCTTCTACCTGAACCACGACCTGGCTCCCCATCCGGTCGCCACCCCGGAGGGCGCCACCGACCTGCTGACCGACCACACCGTCACTGCCCACACCACGATCCCCGGCCAGGGCGTCCTCGTCCTGGCTCAGCCGGCCAACTCGGAAGGACGCCGATGACGCACCCGTACATCCCCAACACCGCCCCGGAGAGCCGGGCGGCGATGCTCGCCGAGATCGGCGTGGAATCGATCGAGGAGTTCTACGCCGACGTGCCCGACAGCCTGCGGCTGAAGGGTCTGCTCAACCTGCCGCCGGCGCTGCTGACCGAGCAGGAACTGGTCCGGCACGTCACCGGCCTGCTGGCGAGGAACACCACGATCCGCGAGCGGCTGAGCTTCCTCGGCCAGGGCGTCTACGACCACTTCGTCCCGGCCGTGGTGGACGAGGTGATCACCCGCAGCGAGTTCCTCACCGCCTACGCCGGCGAGCCCTACGAGGATCACGGCCGCTTCCAGGCGCTGTTCGAGTACGAGTCGCTGATGGGCGAGCTGCTCAGCTGCGACGTGGTGACCGTCCCGACCTACGACGGCTTCCAGGCCACCGGCACCGCGCTGGCCATGGCCGGCCGGGTGACCGGGCGCCGCACCGTCCTGGTGGCCAGCGACGTGCTGCCGGACAAGCTGTCGAAGGTGCGGGACTTCACCCGGGCCTTCCTCGACCTGGTGGAGATCCCGACCGTCGACGCGACGGCGGACGTGGCGGCGGTCACCGGGCTGCTCACCGCGGACGTGGCCGCGGTGTGGATCGAGACCCCCAGCCGGACCGGCGCGCTGGAGACCGCGCTGCCGGCGCTGGCCGAGGCCGCCCACGCGGTGGGCGCCCTGCTGGTGGTGGGTACCGACCCGATCGTCTACGGGGTGGTCACCCCGCCGGCCGAGCAGGGTGCCGACATCGTCTCCGGCGACATCGGCTCGCTCGGCCTGCATCCCTCGTTCGGCGGTTCGCACGGCGGCTTCCTGGCCGTGGCGGACGACCCGAGGCTGGTGATGCAGCTGCCGTCCCGGCTGTTCGGACTGGCCACTACAACCGTAGAGGGCGAGTACGGCTTCGGCGACGTGGCCTACGAGCGGACCAGCTTCGCGCTGCGCGAGCAGGGCGTGGAATGGGTCGGCACCGCCGCCGCGCTGTGGGGGATCGCCGCCGGGGTCTACCTGGCGCTGATGGGTCCGCAGGGGATGGCCGAGCTCGGCGAGACCGTGCTGGCCCGCACCCGCTACGCCCAGCAGAGGCTGGCCGCCCTGCCCGGCCTGGCGCTGGGCGACTCCGCCACTCACTTCCGCGAGTTCACCCTCGACACCAGCGGGGCCGGGCTCACCGCCGCCGCGCTGGTGGACGCCCTTCATCCGCAGGGGATCGACCCCGGGGTGGTGGTGGGGGAGAACCTGCTCGCCGTCGCCGTCACCGAACAGCACACCCAGTCCGACATCGACCGGCTGGTCGCAGCCGTCGCCGCCGTCCTCGAGGAGCAGGCATGAGCCTTCCAGTCGCACCCAAGCCCGCCCTGCGCCGGTTCCACCAGGCCAGCTGGGACGAACCGATCCTGTTCGAGCTGACCACCCCCGGCGAGCGGGGCGTGCTGCCCAGCCGGGTCGAGCCCGGCGTCGCCGAGGCGGTCGGCGACGTGGTCGCCGACCTACCGGCCGGGCTGCGCCGTCCGTCCGCCCCGAAGCTCCCCGAGATGGGCCAGATGCGGGTGCTCAAGCACTACCTGCGACTCTCCCAGGAGAACCTCGGCGCCGACCTGAACGTCGACATCGGCCAGGGCACCTGCACCATGAAGTACTCACCGAAGGTCAACGAGAAGTTCGCCGGCGACCCGCGGGTGACCGACCTGCACCCGCACCAGAACGTGGCCGACGTCCAGGGGCTGCTGGAGATCCTGTGGAACACCGAGCGGATGCTGGCCGAGATCTCGGGGATGGACGCGGTCAGCCTGCAGACCCAGGGCGGCTCGGCCGCGATCTGGGCGAACATCGCGATGATCCGGGCCTACCACGCCTCGCGTGGCGAGCAGCACCGCGACCAGGTGATCACCACGATCTTCAGCCACCCGTCGAATGCGGCCTGCGCCAAGGCGGCCGGCTACGAGGTGATCACCATCTACCCCGACGCCGACGGTTACCCTGACATCGAGGCCTACCGGCAGGCGCTCTCGCCGCGGACCGCCGCGATCATGGTGACCAACCCCGAGGACACCGGCATCTACAACCCGCGGATCGCCGAATGGGTCGAGCTGGCCCATTCGGTGGGGGCGCTGGCCGCCTACGACCAGGCCAATGCCAACGGCATCCTGGGGATCACCCGGGCCAGGGACGCCGGCTTCGACGTCTGCCACTTCAACCTGCACAAGACCTTCTCCACCCCGCACGCCTGCGGTGGCCCGGGGGCCGGGGCGAACGCGGTGGCGGCGCACCTGGAGCCGTTCCTGCCCGGCCCGGTGCTGGTGAAGAACGGCGACAGGTTCGAGTTCGACGCCGACCGTCCGCTCTCGATCGGCAAGGTCGGGCCGTTCCACGGCACCATCGTCAACCTGGTCCGGGCCTACGCCTGGATGCGTGCGCTGGGCGCCGAGGGGCTGCGCGATGTGGCCGAGATCGCGGTGCTGAACAACAACTACCTGCTCACCAAGGTCCGGCGGATCCCCGGGGTCACCGTGCCGTACGCGCCCGGCCGGCACCGGATCGAGCAGGTGCGCTACTCCTGGCAGGAACTGTACGAGGAGACCGGGATCGGCACCGAGGAGGTGGGCATCCGCACCACCGACTACGGGATGCACTACTGGACCAGCCACCACCCCTGGATCGTCCCGCAGCCGTTCACCCTGGAGCCGACCGAGTCGTACTCCAAGGCCGAACTGGACGAGTACATCGGCGTCCTGGCCGAGGTGGCCCGGCAGGCCCGCGAGGAGCCCGAGGTGGTCAGGACCGCGCCGCACAACCAGACCGTCCACCACACCCACCACGACGACTTCGACGACCCGGAGCGCTGGGCGACCACCTGGCGCGCCTACCGCCGCAAGTACTTCGGTGAGGGCTGACCACCCCGCGATCCCTGAGGTTCGCGGCCAGGCGATCCCCGAGGTTGGGGACCAAGCGATCCCTGAGGTTCGGGAGCAGGCGATCCCTGGGGCTGGGGGCCAAGCGATCCCTGGGGTTGGCGACCAAGCGATCCCTGAGGTCGCGCGCAGCGCGAGTCTCGAAGGGTCGCGACCCCGGCTCGGCCTGGTCGTCAACCCGGTGGCGGGCATCGGCGGCCCCGCCGGGCTGAAGGGCAGCGACGGCGCCGAGGTGCAGCGGGAGGCGCTGGCCCGGGGGAGCGTCGCCCGGGCCGGTGCCCGGGTGGCCGGGGCGCTGGCGGC
>JAEXCA010000105.1 GCA_023393755.1 Actinomycetes bacterium
CGGCTCCCCGAGTTGGCGAGAACAGATCGACGGGGCGGTGTGGGTTTTGGTGCGAACTCGCGCCAAAGGCCACACTATGTTGCCGGGCTGATGCCGACCGGCCGTGCGTAGGCTGGTGCTGTGACCGATCACTTCGCGCCGGGTGGGCCCGAGTGGCGCCGACTCGGCCAAGGCTGATCGCAGGAGCAGCTGATGGTCCGAGAACCCGGTCGGATACGGCTGCTGGCCGGGGCTGCTGCCCTGGTCACCATCGCCGCCGGAATGCTCAGCCGGTCCCTGCCGGTGGTGGGCAACGCGCTGGGCGGAATCGCCTACACCCTGCTGCTGGCGCTGTTGGTCGTGCTGGTGTGGCCCACGGTGCGGCCGTGGATCGCGGCCGCCGTGGCCACGGCGGCGAGCTTCGCCGTCGAACTGCTCCAGCTCACCGCCATCCCCGCACGCCTGGTTGACGCCGTCCCGCCGTCGCGCTGGGTGCTCGGGTCGACCTTCGCGTGGGAGGACCTACTCTGGTACTCCGCCGGCGGCGTGGTGGCGGTCGGCGCGGTGGCGCTGATTCGGCGCGCGTCCCGAAGGGAGCCGGATGGAGCTGGAGTTCACCGGTGAGGTGATCGAGTGGCGCGGCCCGGCGCCGTTCTACTACGTCGTGATTCCGCAGCCGGAGAGCGACGAGATCGCTGCGGTCGCGAACGCGTTCACCTACGGCTGGGGAGTGATTCCGGTGCGGGCCACCGTGGCGGGGATCGGCTTCACCACCTCGCTGTTCCCGCGAGAGGGCAGCTACCTGTTGCCGTTGAAGCAGGCCGTCCGGATTCCCGCCGGGGTCGGGGTCGGCGACCGGGTCGCGGTGGAGTTGTCCCTGGTACCGGCCTGACGGCCGGGTGACCGTCAGGCCACCCGGGCGCGGCTGCGATCGCCGACCACGACCAGCCGGGCGGCCATCACGGCGGCCACCGACGGACGCGGGCGAACCGCCGCCACCGGCTTCGCCTCGGCCCGGGCCTGACGCAGATGGCGCTTGACGGTCGACAGCGAGCAGCCCAGCCGCTCGGCGATGGTCTCCAGGGTGGCATCGGGATCGGCCCGGCGTGCCCGGGCGACATCGGCGTGGGTGAGGCGTCCGCCCTCGCGGGTGACGCCGGCGAAGTCGCTGAGATCCTCGCGGGCCACGTTCACTCCGAGCAGCCGGCGGATCCGGGTGCGCTGCAGTGGCGTGGTGCCACCGGCGACACCGGCGACATCGTGTTCGACGACCGCCGAGTAGAGGCACTGCTCCATCAGAGGGCAGGATTCGCACAGCGCAACCGCGCGGCCGGCCAGTCGCTGGGCCAGTTCGTCGCGTCCGGTGGGCGGCTCTTCGACGAGAGGGTGCTGGAAGATCTCGCTGGCCTGGGTGCAGGGCATGGGGTGTGAGCTCATCGGACGCCTTTCTTCGTAGTGCTTGGGGTTGGACGCACCGGGGGCCGGTTCGGTTCCGGGTTGTGGACGAATCGGCCTCCAGATGAGGTCGATGGGGCCGAATCGGGTGTCTCAGGCCCATCCACAGGCCGATTTGTCGAGCACCCGCCCCGTGGATCCCGGAATCCCGGACCTGCGTCGGTAGGCTCGGGGATCGTCCGAGGGGTCACTGCGCCGCGCCGGCGCTGATGCGGGGGAGAGTCATGCTGCAGCCGTACATGCGGGAGCCGGACTGGTTGACGCAGATGATGGACGGCACGGTGAAGCAGCTGAATCCATTCACCGGTACCGAGGTGTGGACGGTGGCCGGCCGCGGCAACCGTCCACTGGGAGTGCAGCTCCCCGACCCGGTGCCGCTGGACCCGGCCCTCCACGGCCGGCATTGCGCCTTCTGTGAGCGGCGCTACCGCGAGACCCCGCCGGAGAAGTCGCGCATCGTCCGGCACCCCGACGGCGCCTGGGAGACCCGCTACCGCACCGCCGCGGAGGAGATGGACGGGTCGGTCGCCGAGTTCCGGCGGATCCCCAACCTGTTCGAGATCCTCTCCTACGACTACTGGAACGCCAACTACGGCTACGTCCTGCCCGCCCTGGTACGCGAGCGCAAGGAGGCCTACCTGGCCTCACCGGCCGGACGGGCGCACGTCCTCGCCGTGGTGCGGACGAAGCTGCGCGCCGGCGGACGCACCGACGAACAGATCGACGCGCTCGTCGAGGACGGCCAGCTCGAGGCGGCGTCCGGGTTCTTCGGCGGTGGGCACGACGTGATCGTGGCGCGCCGCCACTTCGTCGACGGCGCGACCGACAACACCCAGCTGGCCTCGTCCGGCACCCTGACCCCGGATGAGCACGAGCGGTTCATCAGCTACTCGGCCGAGTCGGCCAGGGCGCTGTTCGAACTGAACCGGTACGCCCGCTACGTCGCGGTCTTCCAGAACTGGCTGCGGCCGGCCGGCGCCTCCTTCGACCACCTGCACAAGCAGCTGGTGGCGATCGACGAGCGCGGGACGCAGCAGGAGCAGGCGATCGCCCGGGTGCGGGCGAACCCCAACGTGTTCAACGAGGCGGGGCCGAACTACGCCGCCTACAAGAACCTGGTGATCGCCGAGAACGACCACGCCGTCGCGTTCGCCGGTTTCGGCCATCGGTATCCGACGATCGAGATCTACTCCAAGTCCGAGCAGTGCAACCCGTGGGATCACAGCCCGCCGGAGCTGCGGGCGATGTCGGACATGATCCACGCCATGCACGCCGCCACCGGGGTGGCGGTGCCCTGCAACGAGGAGTGGCACTACCGTCCGATCGACACGGATCTGGCGATGCCGTGGCGGGTGATGCTGAAGTGGCGGGTGTCGACGCTGGCCGGATTCGAGGGTGCGACCAAGATCTACCTCAACACGGTCGACCCGTACTCGATCCGCGACCGGGTGGTGCCCAACCTCTACCGGCTACGGGACGAGCGCCGGATCGCCCCGCTGCAGATCGCCACCGAGGCACCCTGCCGCCCGAACCCACTGCGCTACGGGCGCGGCCACTGAGAGGTGCTGATGGGACGGCTGGAGTACACCCTCACCAACGACGACTACGTCGCGTTCAACCGGTACGCCGCCAGGCACGCCCCGGCGATCGTGGCGCAGTCCCGCCGGATCCGGCGGACCGGCACCGTGGTGGCCGCGGCCGCGGCGGCGGTGGCCTTCTGGCTGATCTCGGGGGAACTCTTCATGATGCTGCTGATGACCGTGGCTGCTGCCGCGGTGATGTGGTTCATCTGGCCGGTCGTTCAGCGGCGCACCGTCGATGCGCAGCTCAACCGGCTCGCCAGGACCGGCGAGCTGGGCCGGCTGGGCGCCACCGTCCTCACCTGGGACGAGGCCGGTCTGACCGAGGCCGCGACCGCCAGCCACGCCGCCGTCGGCTGGGAGCGGGTCCGCCGGATCGGGGAGACCGACCGCCACCTCTTCCTCTTCACCGGCGACCTGGAGGCGCTGATCGTCCCCAAAGCGGCCGGGGACGGGGTGGCTGACCTTGCCCGGTTTGCTCGCTCCCGACTAGCCACCGGCTGACGGGCTCAACTCGATAGCGGGCGGTCGCAGGTGTTAGATTGCGGCTGTGTTCCGTGCGTGAGGTGATCGAACCCATCCACCACCTCTCAGGGAGAGCTATGCCCACCGTCCGGAACTATCAACCCTCCGACGCGCAGCAATGGCTGCGCTGCCGTACCCTCGCCTTCCTCGACACCTGTTACTACGACGATGTCTGGACGCAGCGGCCCGACACCCCGGCCATCCAACTGGTGTCGGTCGCGGACCAGCGGCTGACCGGTCTGATCGACCTAGAGATCGACCAGGAGCTGGCAACGATCGACACCATCGCCGTCCACCCTGACCACCAGGGCCAGGGGATCGGCACTGCCCTGCTCGACGCTGCGATCGCGCTCCTTCCCAGCACGATCGAATTACTGGACGCCTGGACCCGGGAAGACGAGTCGACCCTGGCCTGGTATCGGAGTCGGGGATTCGCCGAATCCGACCACTACCTGCATGTCTACAAGGGCTGGGACGAGACCGATGACGGGTGGGTGGGCCCGCCCCCGTTGACCCGGCCGGTGATGGCGTTCTGCCACGCCGCGATCGAGCACGAAGCCGAGTTGCGGGCGAGGTTCGCCCGGGTCTACGTCTGCCGGCGCTTCAGCCGACTCTGTCAGCCGCCTGCAGGTCGGTGGCCTCGCGTCGCGACTTGGCCGCCTGCCGGTGGGCTCGCGGAGTCACCCCGTAGGTCTGAAGGAACTGCCGGTTGAAGTTGGAGAGGTTCTGGTAGCCGACCGAGGCGGCGATGGACGCGATCGAGTCGCTGGTGCGCTCCAGCAGCCGGCAGGCCCGGGTCAGCCGGAGTTGCACCACCATCTCGGTGAACGTCTTGCCGCTGGCGGCCTTGAAGTAGCGGGAGAAGGCCGAGTCGCTCATCGAGGCCAGCCGCGCCGCCTCGCTCAGCCGCACCTCGCCGGTGAGGTTCTCCAGGATGTAGTCGATGGCGTGTTCGGCCAGGTGGGACGGCACCGGGCTGTCGGTCTGCGGCAGCCATTCGCGCACCACCGGACGGGCCTCCTCAACGGGCGCGGCCGCCAGGGTGCGGAGCAGATCCAGCACCCGGATCACCCGCTCCATGCCGCTGGCGGCCTGCCCGATCCGCAGGAGCGCTGCCGCGCCCAGGGTGGCGGATTCGCCAAGGAACTCGATCCCGTACCGTGACCGCGCCAGCAGATCCTCGAGTGCGCCCAACTCCTGCATCGCGGACTGACAGCCTCTGATCCACTCGTCACTGAAATGCAGGACGGCGTCCCGGTCGCTGATCCTCTCCTCCCGTGGCAGGTCGCTGATCCAGTAGTGGGGCAGGTTCGGCCCGACCATCATCAGCTGCCCGGGGTCGAAGGAATCGATGACGTCGCCCACCACGTAGCGCCCGCTGGTCTTCTGGATCAGGTGCACCTCGTACTCCGGATGGTGGCCCCAGCGGACGAACGGGTGCGGGTAGTCGTGGGTGTAGTACCGGAACGACGATCCCGGGTCGAGGGGTATCAGCTCCCGCACCGACGAGCGGTTGGCCATCCCGACAGCGATCGTGTCTGTGCCGGATCCTGACACCTTCGTGCTGCCGCTCTGGCTCTTGTGCGTGACCACAGCCACCTCCTCGTTGAGCTTCCTGCACGAAAGTATCAGAACTTGCGCGAATCCGGGGATGCCTGGGCCGGTGTGCGCGGCGCAGGATTGCTGTGTCCCCGGCGGCTGGTTCGCCGGGACGTATCGATCAACGGAGGATTGAGAAATGGCTGCAACGATGCGCCAGGTGTGGGTCGGGGGGCTGGACGCCGTGACGGTGGTGGAATCCCCGATCCCCGAGCCGGGGCCGGGCCAGGCACGGGTCGCGGTGAGCTTGGCGGGTATCTGCGGTTCGGACACGCATGCCCTGGCCGGGCACCACCCGCTGCTCATCCCGCCGTACCTGCCGGGGCACGAACTGGTCGGCGTCGTGGACCGGATCGCACCGGACGGCGACCAGGCGCTGGTCGGGCGGCGGGTTGTGGTTCAGCCGAACGTCTCCTGCGGGGACTGCGTCAACTGCCGCGCCGGCCGGACCAACGCCTGCCAGCAGCTGCAGTGGATCGGATGCGACAGTTCCGGCACCTGGCCCGGAGGCATGGCGGACTTCGTGATCGTCCCGGTGGGCAACCTCTTCCCGCTGCCCGACGAGGTCTCCGACCTGGACGCCGTGCTGATCGAACCGCTGGCGACCCCCGTCCACGCGGCCCGGATCGCGGGCGATCTCACCGGCTGCCGGGTCGCCGTCCTCGGCGTCGGCACGATCGGGCTGATGTCGGTGGTCGCGGCGCGCCAGGCCGGCGCGGGCGTCGTCGTCGTCTCCGACCTGGAGCCGCTCAAGCGCGAGCGGGCGGTACGGCTCGGCGCCGACCGGGCGGTCGACGCGGCAGCCGGCGACTTCGCCGCCCAGCTGGTCGAGGCGCTGGGCGGGCCGGCGGACGTGGTCTTCGACTGCGTCGGCTCGGAGGCCACGATCGCCCAGGCGGTCAGCGTCCTGCGCCGCGCCGGCACGCTGCTGGTCGTCGGCGTCCCGGCGCGGGCCGGGGTGGTACCGCTGCCGCTGGTGCAGGACTGGGAGCTCCGGATCCAGGGGTGCGCCAACTACACCGCCGCGGACATCGACACCGCGATGGCGATCGTCGCGGACGGGGGCCTGCCCAGCGACCAGATCGTCTCCGCCCGGTTCCCGGTCGAGGACGCGGTCGACGCTTTCGCCGCGGCCGCCCTCGGCACCGCCGGAAAGGTGGTCGTCTACCCACGCGGCTGAACCCCTGACCCGGGGAACGCTGCGCCCGCGTGGGACCCGGCCAGCGGTCTGGTCATCACGCTCGCCGGCTTCAACTCCTGGGGAAACGCTGATCGATGATCCCTGAGCCTCTCGAAGGATCGGCGAACTGCTACTCGGCAAGGCGTTTCGACCCTTCGACCAGTGCTGGTGTGCGTTGGTTCGTTGGCGGTCGGGTCGCTGTCGCGATTCTGCGGGTCGATGCTCGCAGAAGGCTGGGGCCGGGGTGTTCAGCTGGCCGGACTGGCGCGGCGCCCGACCGTGGCGCACTCGAACCTGCCGTTCTCACCTGGCTTCCTGCTCGTCTGGTGTAGCGGTTGGTCGGCTTCCCGGCTGGTTTTGCCGACCATCTACTACGTCAGGCGAGCCTGTTCCACGACCGGGCGACGCTGCGAGGGATCAACCACGCGAACTGGACGCCGGGGTGCTTCAGCAGGCGCTTCGTGACCGGGGCGCGATCGTCAGCCCGGGCGAGGTCCTCGTCCTGACTGTCTGATGGCGTGTCAGCGTCCTCGGTGGCTGAGGTCGGCCCGCGGGGCCGGGTCTCGAAGCTCCGGCGACCCTTCGGGACCCGGACTTCGTCCGGCCTCAGGGGTCGTCAACGAGACTCGGACTTCGTCCGACCTCAGGGATCGTCAACCCGCCTGGCCGGCGGCCCGGATGCGACTGAGGACCTTCCCGCGCAGCACCACCGTGCGGGCCGGCTGTCGGTCCCCGGCGATGCGGTCCAGCAGCAGGGTGGCCGCGGTGGTGCCCAGGTGACGGGCGGGGATGCCCACCTGGGTGACCACTGCCGGGGAGAAGGTCGAGAACGGAAGGTCGCCGCAGACCGCGACCCCGAACGTGGGCGGAGCGAGCCCGGCCTCATGGAGCACCTGCAGCGCACCGACCGCCATCAGGTTGTTGGTGGCGACCACGGCATCCGGCGGCGCGTCCAGGGCCAGCAGCGCCGACATCGCGCCGCGGCCGCCGTCCACCCGGTAGTTCGCGTGCATCAGGTACCGTTCCGCCGGGTCCCCGCCACGGGAGCGGACGGTCTGGGCCCACGCTTCGGCGCGCTCCTCGGGAGCCTCGGCGTCGAGTGGCCCGGCGATGCACGCGACGCGTTGAAACCCCTTGTCGAGCAGCGCGGTGGTCGCCGCCGCCCCGATGGCCCGGTTGTCCACCATCACGGCGTCGATGTCGAAGCCGGTGGCACGGTCGACCGCGACCACCGGCTTGCCCCGCTGGAGCAGGCCCGCCAGGTCGGTGTGCTCCGGAGCCGGCGCCAGGATGACGCCGGCCATGTTCGCCGAGCCCGCGATCTCGAGATAGCGGCGTTCCTTGGCGGGATCGTCATCGGTGTTGCAGAGCACCACCGAGTACCCCGACTCCTGGGCACGGTCCTCGACTCCCCTGGCCAGAGCGGTGAAGAACGGGTTCTCGATGTCCGGTACGAGCAGGGCGATGACCTCGCTGTGCTGGCGGCGCAGATCCCGGGCGGTCCGGTTGATGGTGAAGTTCAACGTGTCGGCCGCATCCCGAACCCGGCGGGCCTTCTCGGCTGACACCGATCCGCCGTTCAGGGCGCGAGAGACTGTGGCGGTCGAGACCCCCGCCAAGGCAGCCACCTCGTAGATCGTCGCCATGGGCATCAGGCTAGCGAGTGGCTGCTGATGGCTGCTGACCCGGTCGTGGTGCGAGCCGCAGCGCGGTGTCGGGGGTGACGGTGACCGCGAGTTCCCAGGTGCGATCGTCGACCCGCAGGCTCCGGAGGTCGAGGCTGCCGGCCCGCAGCTCGATCTCCACCTGGTCCGGTGCCACGCGCAGCGATCCCCAGGCGTTCCCGAGCACGATCGGAAGCACCAGGGCGTCGTCGATCGGGGTCAGCAGCGCGCGCACCGGAGCGACGGTGAGCGTCCCCGTGGTGGCGTCGTAGTCAACGCCGGTGAGCGCGCGGAGTACCGACCAGCCGGCCAGCGCCCGGGCGTAGTGGTCGCCGCACTCGATCTCGTTGAACGGGTTGCGCCGCCGGCCGTCATGCCTGGTCCAGAGGGCGTCCAGAATGCCGGTCGCCTCGTCCACCAGGCCCTCGCGCAGGCAGTGGGCCGCCACCTGGTACTCGCTGCCGCTCCACACCTCGTCGGCGTAGCGGGTGGGCACGGCCGGGCGCTCGCCGTGGGGCCAGGAGCACATCAGCAGCCCGGAATCATCGGAGTCGGCGTAGATCCGGTAGGGGTGCTCGAAGCCCTCGAAGTCGTGCTTGAGGTTGTGGCGGACGACGCTGCGCAGCGCCTGGCGGACGTGCTCGGCGGGCAGGACGTGACCGAGCCCGAGCTCGTGGGCCCACCACTGGCCGATCAGCTGGTCGGAGAGGCAACCCCCCAGCCACTGGTAGTCGGACGACTCCCCGGGCTCGAGGATCTGCTGGTAGTACTCCCCGTTCCACAGCGCGGTGTCGTAGCCCTGGGAGGCCTGCTCGAAGCGGGCCCTGGTGGCAGTGGCGTAGGACGTCTCGCCCAGCAGCCGGGCCATCTCCTCCACGGCGCGCAGCGCGGCCAGCCAGAGCGTGCCCATGAAGCTGTTGATCCCGCACAGGTCGATGTCGTGGGTGGAGGGCTGCACGCCGTGCAGCATCCCGTCGCCGGCGGTGTCCCAGCGCCGCGAGATGTGATCGACCAGCCGCCGCACGTTCGGCCAGTACCGCTCGAGGAAGGCGCTGCCGGCACCGTTGCGCACCTCGCGGTAGGTCTTCAGGATGCTGCCCAGCATGCCGTCCAGGGCCGGTTCGGTGGGGCCGTCGATGTCCTCCTGCCACAACTGCGGCAGGTAGGCGGGCGCGACCACGCGGTGGGGAATGCTCCCGTCCGGGGCATGCATCACCTCGAACTCGGTGCGGCGCATCGAGCGCTCCAGCCCCGGGAACAGGTGGGCGAGGGCGTGCTCGTAGTTCCAGACGTGGGTGCAGTTCAGCGGGCACGACCCACCCGTCCGACCCGCCCACATCGCGGTGGACTCGCCCAGCACTCCCTCGAAGCCGTAGAACTCCCCGGCTCCGTCCACGAAGCAGGTGGGGGAGCGGATGCCGATCGGCTGGGTGGCGAGCCGGTTGGCGGTGCGTGGCTGCAGACTCGACCCGGTGAGGGTGTCGCACCAGGCCTGGGTGGTGGCGACGGCTTCGTCCCAGTGGGAACCGACGTGGTCGACGACCGCTTCGGCGTCGGCGTGCAGGGCGGCGTAGTGGTTGCCCAGCCAGAACCGCGAGGCGCCCCACTGAGGTCGGGCCAGGCCGAACTGGTCGAAGTTGAGGTAGCGGTTCGGGAAGTGCCAGGCCAGCACGAACCGGAGCCGGCAGGACTCGCCGGGCTGCAGCACCCACGGCACGGTCAGGGCGCCGCACCAGGTCGAGCCGGCCGGGCTCGGCCGGCTGGCGGAATCAGCCTGGACGCCGCTGGCGGCCGGGTCCGCGCGACGCTGCGCCGCGGTGAGCGGCTGGGCTACCCGCTGGGCGCGGCTGTCGAGGAAGGCGAAGTACTGCTCGGGGTCGGTCCACTGCAGGTACGCCTGCGCCGCGGCCGAGTCCGAGGCGAGCACCAGTTGGCCGGCCCGCGGGTCCTCCAGCGGCAGGCTCAGGTTCTCGGCGATCAGCTTGGTCCAGCCGGTCCGCCGCAGCCGGTTGGTGTTGCCGCCGTAGCCGGGGTGCCTGACCCCGACCGGGTTGGTGACGCCGTCCGCGCCGACCAGGTTCTGCAGGGTGCCGCCCAGCCAGCCGTGGAGTTCCTCGCTGGCCAGACTGGTGAGGGTGAACTCGAACATCGCCGCGGGCAGGCAGTTGGCGTCCACCTCGATCGGGACGAACGGGGTCAGCACCTGCTGTTCGACCAGCAGGGGCAGGTGCTCGTCGGAGTAGGTCAGCCTGGCGATCGGGTACACCGCGTCCATCTCGACCCGGTCGAAGCCGGGCCGGAGCTGCAGCAACTGCCGCTGCCAGGCCGGGATGACATTGTCGGTCACCAGCGGGGTGGGCTGCCGGTCGGCCAGCACCGACTTCGACTGCAGGACGCGCGTCCGGTCCAGCGGCGGCTCGATCTGGCTGACGCGCAACGCGAAGAAGCTCCACGGGGCCTCGCCGAGGTGGTTGCCGATGTTGTGCAACTGCCACTGCCGCAGGCCGCCGTCGGCGCCGATGGCGAGGTTCCCGGTGCCGATGCCGCCGAGCGGCATCACCGCATGAGGCTGCTCCTCGGGCGTGAACCGATGGGCTGAGGTGCCGGTGGTCATGGCTGAGTCCTTCTGTGGGTCATTCACGCCACGCCGCAGCTGACAGGCCGCGCCGGGCACACGCCTGCCGGGTGACCAGCGCGCTGAGGATGGCAATCGGTCCCGGTGCCAGCAGCGCCAGGGAGAACAGGACGTCGGTGGCGCAGAGCATCGCCAGCGCGGTGGCCGCGGCCACCCCGAGGGCGCCGCCGGGATGGGTGGCCACCAGCCCGATGGCGAGCAGCCAGAGCCGCTTGCCCCGCAGCGGCGTCACCACGGCCAGGGTGAGGGCGAACGGCAGCGCCAGCGCGAGCACGATGGTCACCGATCCCGCGACCGCGGCGGGCACCAGGAACCAGCCGTTCTGGGTGCTGGTGAACCCGTACCACGCGGTCACGAAGCAGGTGGCGGCGAAGGTGGCCGGCCAGGCCGTCCGCAGGCCCCGGGGTGCGAACTGCCAGATCGAGCGCAGCAGCACCAGCACCGTGGCGTCCTCGCCCTGCAGCGCCAGGTCGGCCGTCCGGACGCAGCCCGCCGACACCGTCAGGCCGAGCAGCAGCGTCAGGGCGACGCCGACCGGGGTGAACCACACCATGGCGGCCACGCCGGGCACGACGGCGGCGAGCAGGACGATCGACATCACCAGCAGGGCCGGCACGTTCCACTTGATCGCCTGCCAGGCCTCGGGCAGCCCGATGACCCGGTCGGCGGGCGCGTGGGTGGTCATCCGGCTCACCCCTTCAGCCCGGAGGTCGCGATGGAGTTGATGAAGGTGCGCTGGAAGATGATGAACACGATCAGCAGCGGCAGGACGATGGTGGTGATCGCGGCGAAGACCACCACGATCGGGCCGCCGCCGCGCGAGCTCAGCAGTGACATCAGGCCGACCGGAAGGGTCATGTTCTCCGGCGAGTTGAGGAAGATCAACGGCCAGAAGAAGCCGTTCCACGACGCCTCCAGCACCAGGATCGCCAGCGCCGAGAGCGCCGGCTTGGCCAGCGGCACGATCATCCGGAACAGGATCCAGAAGTGGCCGGCGCCGTCGACCCGGGCGGCCTCGTCCAGCTCCATCGGGATCGACTTGAAGTACTGCCGCAGGAAGAAGATGCCGAAGACGTTGATCAGCAGCGGCAGCCAGACCGCCGCGATGTTGTCGACCAGCCCGAGCCGGCGCATGATGATGAACAGCGGGATGACCGTCAGCTGGCTGGGGACCATCATCGAGCCGAGCAGGATGCCGAACACCCGGTCGCGGCCGGCGAACCGCAGCCGGGAGAAGGCGTAGGCGGCCAGGGTCGAGGTGGTGAGCGCGCCGATGGTGGCGATCGCGGAGATGGTCAGCGAGTTCAGCAGCATCCGTCCGAACGGGATGAGTTCGGGGATCTGGGCGAAGTTGTCGAAGGTGATCGGCCACGGCGTCCAGTTGGGCGGGACGGTGAAGGCCTCGATCTTCGGAGTGACGCTGGTGACGATCAGCCAGATCAGCGGCACCACCATCACGATGCCCAGGACGACCAGCAGCAGATCCAGGACGTGACCGGCCAGCCGGCGGCGGAGGTACCGGACGAACCGTGACCGGGGGGCCTGACGCGTCGTGGTCATTCCGACACCCACTTCCGGCTGAGCCTGAACTGGATCAGGGTCACCACGACGATCACCAGGAACACCAGGATCGCGACCACCGCGCCGTAGCCGACGTCGAAGGCCTTGAACGCCTGCTCGTAGAGGTACTGGACGATGGAGCGGGTGGCGGCGCCGGGGCCGCCGTTGGTCATGATGTACATCGGATCGAAGATCTGGAAGGCACCGATGAAGGTGATGATCATGGTGAAGAACAGGGTGGGGGACATCGCCGGGATGGTGACCGACCAGAACCGCCGGACGGCGCCCGCGCCCGCCCCCCATGCCCCCGCCGGCAACA
>JAEXCA010000110.1 GCA_023393755.1 Actinomycetes bacterium
CCCGGCGCCGGTCGATCTCGCGACCGAAGTCACGGGCCAGTTCGGGTGACCGGCGCACCTGCTCCTCGAGCAGGTCGGCCGGTACGACCAGCACCGTGAGATCACGTTCGGCGGTCACGCTCGCCGCGATGGCCTGCCGGGTGAGGCAGGTCAGCCCGATCAGGTCGCCGGCGTCGAGTTCGACCACGGCGTGCCAGGAGCCGTCCGGAAGCAGGATCGCCATGGTCGCGAAGCCCGTGACGATCACCCGCACGGCCTCCGGCACCTCGCCCGGCCGCTGCACCGTCTCCCCCGCCTGGTACCGCTCGACGCGGAGGTCGCGTCCCAGCGCCTCGGCCTGCCGCTGCTGGTCGAGGTGGAGCACCGCGGCCACCTCCGCGAGCATCCCGGGGATCGCCTCGGCCGGGACGAACTCGTTGGAGAGATCCCGGTCCAGGTGCAGGCCCGCCCGCCGGGCGGCGTACCAGAGCCGGCTGCGGAACAGGCCCACCGTCGACCACTCCTTGCCCGGGTTCGCCAGCGGGATGCTCACGTCGTAGCGGGCCTTGGGCAGCGGGACGGCGCTGGCCTCCTCCCCCGGGGCGAGGAAGGGCAGGTCGGCGGCCACCCGGCGGATCAGCCGGATCACCTGGTCGGGTGGGTCGTCGGTGGCGAAGCGGACGACGAACCCCGCGCAGTAGGGGGACTCGGCCCGGCTGAGGTTCACGAAGGGCTGGCCGGCCAGCTCGGAGCTGGGGATCACCCGGATGCCGTTGAGCGTGTCCAGGTGGACGGCGCGCCAGTTGATCTCGACGACGCGTCCCTTTCCCTCCGCCGTCCGGATCCAGTCGCCGATCCGGAAGGGCTGCTCGAACAGCAGCAGCAGCCCGGAGATGACACCGCCGAAGGCGTTCTGCAGGGCCAGTCCGACCACGATCGAGCCGACGCCGAGCGCGGTGAACATCCCCGAGACGTCGGCCCCCCAGACCAGCCCGAGCAGCAGCGTCCCGGCCACGACGACGATCAGCAACCGCACCAGGTCGACCAGGATGCTGGGGATCCGTCCCCGCCGGGTGTCGGACCTGGCCTGGGTGAAGACGACGAAGTTGAGCGTGTTCAGCAGCACCAGGATGACCAGGAAGGCGAAGACGGTGGCGGCCAGCTTGGGGCCGGCCTGGTTGGCGTCCCAGGCGCCGGTCTGGGTGAGCAGCAGCCAGAGCGCACCGACCGGGGCGACGTAGTCGCGCAGCAGCTTGACGATCCCCGCCGCCCGGCTGCCGATCCGGACCAGGTGGGTGTGCCATTCGGTGAGCAGCACCAGGACGACCGGGAGCCCGAAGATGACCAGGACGGAGGGCCAGAACCACGGCTGCTCCAGCAGCCCGTTCACGCTGCCGCCATCGACTCGACGCGCTTGACCCGCCAGACCCGCTGCTCGCCCGCGGCGGTCTCGATCCGGCCGGACTCCTCCAGCTCGTAGGAGCCGTTGGGCAGCCGCTGCACCACCCGGTCGGTCGCGAAGACGCCGGGGCCCGAGGCTCCGCCCTGCACCCGGAAGGCGAGGCTCACGGCGTCGCCCCAGAGGTCGTAGGCGACGTGGGAGCGTCCGACCAGGCCGCTGGTGACCGTGCCGGTGTCGATCCCGACCCGCAGCCCCAGCGGCCGGTCGTAGCGGACGCCGAACCGTCCGAGCACCGCCTGCGCCTCCAGCGCGAAGTCGACCGCGCGCCGGGCATTGTCCACCCGCGGCAGCGCCACGCCGCACCCGGCGAGATAGCCGCTGCGGGTGGTGCGGACGTGCTCCAGGCCCATCCGGTCGGCCAGTTCGTCGAGGGCGGTGAGGATCTCGTTGAAGGCCGCCAGGGCCTCTGGGGAACTGAGCCCCGCGGCGAGGTCGTCGAAGCCGACGATGTCGGCGTAGAGCACCGAGACCTCGTTGTGGTCCTGCACCAGGTCGACCAGCCCGTGCCGGTAGTCCTCGGCGACGCGTTCCGGCATCACCGAGCGCAGCAGGCGCTGGTTCTCCTCGCGCTGGGCGTCCAGCAGTTCGGCCTTGACCTGCAGGCTGCGGCTCATCTCGTTGAAGGCCGCGGCGAGGTCGGCGAGTTCGTCGCTCACCCCGATGTCCACCACCACGCCGGTCTCCCCCGCAGCGATCAGGCGCGCCGCGTCACGGAGCCGGCGCAGCGGCCGGACCACCAGCCGGGCGATGACCAGCGAGAGCACCGAGACGACCAGCACGATGATCGCCGAGGAGATGAGGATGTTGGCGGTGAACCGTTCGACCGGGGCGAACGCCTCCGACTGGGCGACCTCGGCGACGATCGTCCACCGCAGCCCCTCGATGGTCACCGGAGCGTAGGCGGCGATCGTGTCCCGGCCGAGGAAGCCCGGGCCGATCACGGTGCCGCGCTGACCGGCGACGGCCAGCTCGACCGCCGTGGTGTCCACGCTCTGCAGCAGGAGCGTGGAACCGGTGGCCACCGCGCGTTCGACATCGGCGGCCGGGGTTCCGAACGCGACCGCCGTGGCGGCGAAGCCGTCCGGATCCTCGACCAGGCCGCGGGCCGGCGAACGCATCAACCGGTCCGGGCCGACCAGGTAGATCTCCCCGGTCGCGCCCAGACCGCTGCTGGCCCAGTCCCGGTTGCCGGTCATCACCGCGTCGATCCGCTTGATCGGCAGTTCGATCACCAGCGCCCCGACGATCCGGTCGTGATCGCTGATCAGCGTCGCCGCCCAGGCGGCCGGGGTGCCCAGGGAGGGCGGGTAGTCCTCGAAGTCGCTGAACGTGACGGTCTGCGCGATGCCGCTGCGCATGGCCTCGCGGACGGTCTCGCCGAGGTTGGTCAGCCGCAGTGGACCCTCGATCAGGTCGGCGCCGAAGTCGGCGCCCTTGTAGGCGCTGTACACCACCCGGCCGGCGGGATCCACCAGCAGGACGTCCTCGTAGTCCAGCCGGTCGACCATGGCGCGGAAGTAGGGATGGATCCCGGCGTGCACCGCGCTCCAGTTGCTGCCGTCACCGGCGTCGGTGCGGGTGATCGCCTCGTCGAACCCACCGGAGCCGATCGAGTACCGCGCCTGCAGGGCGATGGCGGCCGGGCCGGTGGGGGCGAAGGCCGCGGCGTCGACCTCGCCCGAGCCTTCGCCCAGGGCCTCGATCAGCCGGGGGGTCCAGACGTCGCGGTACCAGTCGGCGACCGCCTTGGCCTCGCCGGGGCCGGGTCCGGTCGCGTCGAGTTCGTCGAAGCCGGCGGAGAAGGCGGAGACCGCGTCCACCACCGAGGATCCCTGCGCAGCGACGACGAGCTGGTTCTCGATCGTCGCGTAGAGCCGCTCGATCTCCCGGGCGCGGGAGTCGCGGACCTCCACCACGCGGTCCTGGGCGGCGTCGCGCAGCGAGGTGGTGCCGTTGTGGTAGCCCAGCACACCGGTGACCACGGTGACCCCGACGCTGACCACCAGCAGGGTGAGCAACAGCCAGGTCTGAATGCTTGCCAGTCGCCGGGCGCGTGGGGAGCGTACGGCGCTCGTCGGGTCGGCCACGCCCGCCCCCTTCTCGCGATGCGGGAAGCGTAGCGATCAGGTTCGCGCCAGGCGACTACCGAATTCTGCCCCCAGGGCGGCAGGGTTTGGGGCCACCAGGAACCGTCCCCGGTGGCCCAACCTCAACTGAACAGCGACTGCCCGACGTACTCGCCCTCGGCGAGGCCGGCGGGCACCAGGAAGACGGAGGACGAGGTGGTCTTCAGGTACTCCACGAACATGTCATCGCGGGCCATGTTCTTGTGCACCCGGGCGAACCGCTCGGGCGACTTCACGAAGGCCACGAAGAACAGGCCGGCGTCCAGCCGTCCGGTGTCGTCGTTGCCGTCGACGAAGTTGTAACCGCGGCGCAGCATGGCGACGCCGTCGTTGTTGTCCGGGTGGGTGCGGAAGACATGGGAGCGCTGGTCGATCACCGGCTCGCCGCGCTCGTCGGTGGCGGCGAAGTCGGGGGCGGTGAACTCCTCGCCGCCGGAGAGCGGCGCGCCGCTGCCCTTCTCCCGGCCCAGCACCCGATCCTGCTCCTGCAGCTGCAGCCCGTCCCAGACCTCGATGGTCATCGAGATCCGGCGGGCGACCAGGTAGGAACCGCCGTGGGACCAGGCCGGTCCGTCCGAGATCCAGACGTGCTCGGCCAGCTTCTCCGGCTCCTCGGCCTTGAGGTTGTTGGTGCCGTCCTTCTGGCCGAACAGGTTGCGCGGGGTGGTCTGGGCGGTGGACGTGGACGAGGTGCGTCCGAATCCCAGCTGCGACCAGCGCAGCCGGCTGCGGCCGAAACCGATCCGGGTGAGGTTGCGGATCGCGTGCACGGCGACCTGCGGGTCGTTGGCGCAGGCCTGGATGCACAGGTCGCCGCCGGAGCGGGAGCGGTCGATGAAGTCGTTGACCATCTTCGGCAGCGGACCGAACTCCGGCGGCAGCTGGGCGGCCAGGCCGAAGCGGTCCGCCCCGTCGTCGGTCCGGAACAGCGTCCGGCCGAAGCCGAAGGTGAGGGTGAGCCCGGACGGGCCGAGGTCGGCGGCCTCGCCGGTGTCGTCCGGCGGCAGGTACGCCCCGCCGCCGAAGGCACCGGACGCACTGACGTCCAGCCCCATCACCAGCCGGCTGGCCGCGTAGGTCCAGTCCTGCAGCAGCTCGATCAGATCCTCGCGGGTCATGTCCTCGCGCAGATCGAAGGCGGCGAAGTGCATCCGGTCCTGGGCGGGGGTGACGATCCCGCCCTGGTGCTCGCCGTGGAAGGGGTACTCCAGGGCGTCGCTGACCGCCGAGGTCTTGGTGGTGAAGGCGGCGGTGGCCAGCCCGCCCGCCAGCGCCCCGGCGGCCAGACCGGCGCCGCCGCCGAGGGCCAGCAGGCCGCGCCGGGACAACCCGTGAGGGCGTCCCGGCTGGCCGGATGCTCCCTGAGCTGGCGAGTCAGGCAGCGCCTGCGACCCTTCCAGCTCATCCCCGTTCGCCGGCGACGGCGAGCCGGGGTGCGACTGCTCAGTCACGTCAGGAGATGCCCAGCACCGCGTTGGTGAGCTTGGAGAGCGGCTCGCGCAGCGCGTCGATCTGATCGGTCAGCTCACGCTGCTGGTCGCGGTCGACCTCGTCGTAGCTGACGAAGCCGGCCTCGAGGCTGCCGTACTTGGCCAACAGGGCCTGCAGCTTGTCGAACTCGGCGTTGATCTGGCCGACCAGCTCCTTGCCCTCCGGCTTGCGATCGGCGATCGGGGCGACCAGGTCGAAAGCGATCCGGGCACCCTGCAGGTTGGCCTGGAAGTCGTACAGGTCGGTGTGCGACCACCAGTCCTCCTCGCCGGTCACCTTGCCGACGGCGATCTCCTCGAGCAGCCCGGACGCACCGTTGGAGACGGTGGCGATGTCGACGCCCTGGGTGGTCACGAAGTCGGCGGCATGGACGGTGTCGTACAGCTTGGCCACGTCGGCGACCAGGGCGTCGGCCACCTCCTTGCGCTGGGCCGGGGTGGACGGGCACCAGCCGTCCCAGGCCGAGCTGCCGTCGGGCTGGACGGCGTCCTTGGCCGGCACCCACAGATCCTTCTCGATCCGGTGGAAGCCCAGCCAGCTGGTGAACGTCGGGTCGTCGGCGGCCAGCGCCTTCGCCTCGGCCAGGTAGTCGATTTCGCGGTAGTCGATCCGCGGATCCAGCGAGCCCAGGGCCTCGGCGATCGGCTCGATCCGCTCGTAGTTCACTCGGGTGGACGCGTACAGGCTACGTGCGGTCTCGTCGTCGCCGTCGGCGTAGGCTTTGGCGAACTTCT
>JAEXCA010000126.1 GCA_023393755.1 Actinomycetes bacterium
CCCAGGAAGAGCGCCAAGGTTAAGCCCGCGAGCCTGAGCGAACTCGCCACCATCATGGACGCCCTCCCGGACAGATACCGGCTCATGGTGCTGCTGGCCGCCTGGTGCGCGCCCCGATTCGGCGAACTCACCGAACTGCGCCGCAAGGACATCACCGTCGAGTACAACAAGAACGGCGAACCCGACGCCGGCATCCTCCACATCTCACGCGCCGTCACCTGGCCCGACCCCGACACCCCCATCGTGAAGGAACCCAAGACCGCCGCCGGCGTCCGCGACGTCGAGATCCCACCACACCTGCTGCCGTTCCTGCTCAACCACCTCGACAAGTGGGCCGAGCCCGGGGACAACGGCCTGCTGTTCCCGGCCGTGGAGTCCCCCGGCCACCACATGAAGCACGGCGCCCTCTACAAGGTCTACCGGCGGGCACGGAAGACCGCTGGCCGCTCCGACCTCCGCTGGCACGACCTGCGCCACACGGGTGCAACCCTCGCAGCCCAGCAAGGCGCCACCTTGGCGGAGCTAATGAACCGGCTCGGCCACTCGACGGTCGCCGCCGCGATGATCTACCAGCACGCCAGCGCCGAGCGCGACCGAGAACTCGCCCGCAGACTCTCGGCGCTCGCCACCGCATCGACGGAATAGCACCACGCACGGCCGCCGGTCTAACTGGCTGTCCCCCACGGCTTAATCGAGCTTCGGTGCCCATTCCTTCCGAACGTGCTCTGTCTCCCGGTGCTAGCCGCTAGTTTGGGGGCACCGAACCCGTCCAGACGAAGGCTGATGATTCCCGCACCAGACCAGATAACCGGGCTACTTCCCCCGGGGCGTCACCGTGCGAACTGGGCCGAGATCGAGGACGTGTTCGTCGAGAAGGCTCCCCACGTCGCTGAGCGGCGGCTGCTGTTCACGCGCTTGCGGGACTGGGCGGAACAGTGCTGGTCGATCCTGCCCAAGGCGGAGCTGTGGCTCGACGGCAGTTTCGTGCGTTACGACACAGCGCAGGCGCCATTCGACGTGGATGTCGTCGCCTTCGTCGAGGTGGACGATCTGGGTTCGGTTCTGATGCAGGTCCAAGGCGAACTCAACCTGGCCAGCGGGGACGCGCGCCTTGGTGGACCTCCCCGCAAATGCCCGTTTGCAGTGAGATGGTTGTCGCTCTGGACGCTGGAGAACGTCCGCTCGCCGGGGCTGGAGGCGCCCAAGATTCAGCCATTTGGATCGTCCGTTGACGGCTTCTATGCACAGACGTCAGAGCATGCGAAAGCAACCTGGCATCGCTCGTGGTCTGGTGTGGCCGCAGGCGGACCAGAGAAGGGCTACCTCCAGGTGGTGCCCGGTGTCTGATGACCAGATTCCCAGTCACGCGGACTGGGTGCGTGCCCTAAGTACGGGCAACCCAGAGGTCGACCTGCTCCTGTTGAGATCGATGCGCGCTGGTCTTTCGTCCGATCCCGAAGTCATCCAGGCGGTGATCGATCGCACACTTCAGAACGATGCCCGGGTGGAGCTCCATCTCCTCGGCGATGCCGAGATTCATCACCTGTCCCGTGCCGATCTGGTGGGCCGACTTCTCAATCGGGCAGCTGTGGCTGTCAAGGAACTTGCGAAGGACATTAGTGGCCGGAAGCGCCACAGCCCTGGCCTGTGGGTGGAGGCTCCGGCCGCCGGCTCGATGAAGCTGGTGCTGCGCACCGTCCAGCCGCGAAGGCCAGGCGACGAAAACCCACTCCCCGGGACCTACGCGCCAACGCTCGATGCGCAAGCACTCTTGGCGCTGTGTGGTGTCCTCAGCCAGGCGACCATGCCGAGCGACCAGAGCCCTCTGTACGGAACCGTCGAGGCTTACCGAGGAGAGACTCGATTGGCCCTCGCGTCCTTCTGTCGGGTGGTCTACGAAGCGGAGTGGAGCGTCGAAGGGAACGTCGCGATCGCCGGTCACAAGCCGGCTCCTGTCGTGTTTGATCCCAGCGCTGCCGGCCGCGTGATCGACGCGGCCACACGCAAGGACAGCGAGACCACCGAGGAACAGGTCACAGGCATCGTGGATGGTTGGTCTTGGTCGCGCGGCACTATGGACTTCATCCCCGGTACAGGACGTCCGTTCACCGCTGCCGCGGGTTCCGAACTGCGCCAAGCGGTGGCGGATCTCACCGCCTCGCAACACCACGCCCGGGCAACCCTGAACGTCACCAAGAGCTACCCTCACGGGGATCGACGCTCGGCTCTCCATAGCCGTGTGTTGAAGTCGATCGAGGAGATCGCCATGCCCGAGCAGGACGAACTCTCGAACTAGGGGCCTCTCCCGCTGTCACCTTCTACTCGGGTTCGCGCCACCGAAACACCCGACCCGGAATAGGCCAGGCCAGATCATCAAGACTGAACCCCTCATCGTCTTCATGAAGCTCGTCGACCCGATCATGTATGGGCTGCGGCGACGGGGCCGATGTGTCCTGGGCGAACCACCCGTCCTCTGAGTACTCATGAGTCGCCCGCGCCATCTCTCTGTCCTGTGGCTTGGGGAGACCTCCGAACCACGATCGTGGGTCGTCATCGGGATGATGAAACAGGAGTTTCCGCGAGTTGCTGATGGTGCTCGAGTTGAGTGTTTTCGCCTGGTAAGCGGTACCGGCCAGAGGAGCGTCCGGAAGCCCGGTTCCGACCTCGGAGGTCATGATGATGAGCCCCAAGTGTCGTGCGAGTGGCAAGGAGTAGCCCCACGCGGTGGACAGCCCAACTCCGCTCCACTGGGGGGTGTTCGGATCACGAAGTAGCGCGACTGGATGGTCGCCGGTTGTCAACACCTTTCGGGTGAAGCGCACAAGCATCCACGGGCTGTCCCGGACGAGCGCGGCAGTACCTGGCAGTAGTCCGGTGATCGTCCTGAGGTGGTCGGCTGGGTTGGCTCGGATCTCAGGGCCATCCGGACTCGTCAGGTCCTTCCACTCGGCGTCAAGCCTGGCATCCGAGATTGGTGCGCCTTCCTCCCGTTCGATGTGTTCGCGGAGTCGCTGCTTGCCGGAGGTCCCTACGACAAGGTTGACCATCAGCGCGTGCATCTCGGCGCCTTGGCGGCGGACTGCCTGGGAGCGCAGGTACTGCAGCGCAATCCACGTCGCCAAGGCGGCTCGCTCGTCCCCGGCGGCGCCGGGTGATTGCGCCGATTCCACCAGCATTCGCACAGCGGCCGCTGCTGGACCTTCGACTTCACTAAACGCCCGCTCGAAGTAGTCGGAGACTTCCCCTGAAGGAAGCGCTATGGAGTAGAAGTCGTTCTGCACAGTTGCATCGGACACCGAGATCGGGTAGGGGTTGGCGCCCGACAGAGGCGTACAGACGAGGCGCCCCGACTCGTTGGCGAAGCCCTTGAGATAGAACGCTGACACAACATGCTGCCGGCGGGTCCGCTGCATCCCTTCACGCTATCGCCTCCACTCGGGGTCGCGAGGTCGGCATGCGAGAGAAGACGGCGCCGCTCACACCGGGAACGTCGGTGCTCGCATCGGCCCCACCACGGGCAGACGAACGAGCCTTGGCGATAGTCTGACGAGCACATCACAACGGGCCGACGAGGGGGTGGGATGACAGCCGATTCCGGCCGCTGGATCGAGGTCTCGAGATCACAGTTCCCACATGAGGCAGAGGGGCTCGCAATCGTGCGAGACCTGCTGCCTCGCGAGGCCCCATTCCGCGCCTGGTCGAACTTCGAGTTCCGCGACTCCCACGGTCGCTGGCACGAGGTCGACCTGCTCGTGCTGGCCCGCGACGGACTCCACCTGATCGAGCTGAAGTACTACTACGGACGTATCCGCGGCAACGACCTGACCTGGCTGCGCGACGGTCACCGCGCCGAGGACTCCCCACTTAAGCTCGCCCGCCGCAAGGCGCAGTACTTCGCCTCGAAGCTCAAGGACGAGTACCGCGCGTGGGTCCGCGAGCGCCAAACCCAGGGCGCGCCCGACGCCCGCGACGTGATCCCGTTCGTCAAGGAGTCGGTGTTCCTCCACCACCCCCAGGTCGTCGTCGATCTTCCGCCGAACGCGACCCAGGACCTGTACGGACTGGACGACATCGAGCAGACGACTGGCCTGCCCGGAATCTCCGAACTGCTCTCACAGCCGAGCCGCCCGAATCAGCAGATCCGGGAACAGCTCCTGGTCGCTCTGATGGAGCGCATCGGCCTCGTCCAGCGCCGAGAACGCGAGGCCGGCAGCTGGGTCATCGAAGGCGCCCCGATCGCCGAAGGTGAGGGTTGGCAGGACTGGCTGGCCAACCACCGCGTCGCCCAGGAAGAGCGGGGACGCATTCGCTTCCAGGTCACTGCCGACGGCGTCGCCGACAGCGAGCGCCGTCGTGTGAAGCAGATTGCCGAGCATGAGTTCCGGGTAGCCCAGCGGCTCAATCACGACAACATCCTGCGCCCGCGAGACATCGTCGAGTCCGATCTCGGTGTGGGTCTGGTCTTTCCCTACGACCCGAACTGGCAGCGGCTCGACCTGTGGCTCGCCGACCACCCACAGGGTGTCCCGCTCGACACCAAACTCGCGATCCTCCGCCAGGTCGGCGATGCACTGTCCTACGCCCACAGCAACCGCGTTGTGCACCGCGGGATCAGTCCGCATGCCGTGTCGATCAACGACCAAGGACCGCGGCTCCGAGTGAGGGTCACCGAGTGGCAGTCGGTAGGCACGCTCGCTTCCGAAGGCACCACTGCCTCCCCGAGCCCCGGCGTCACGGTGCTCTTCCGCTCCAGTGCCGCAGGCGATCCGGGGTTCGCCGCACCTGAGGGCGTTTACGGTCAGCGGGTCGACCGGGTCCGCGTTGACGTGTTCGGCCTCGGCGCCCTCGCGTTCTACCTGCTCACCGGGCAGGCTCCCGCGACCACCCACTCGCAGCTGGTCGAGCGACTCCGCCGACAGTCCGGCCTGGACGTCTCCGCTGAGCTGCCCGAGGCCTCACCACAGATCCGGGACGCGATCCTGGCCGCCACTCGCCCGGCAGTCACCGACCGCACGCCGGATGTCCCCACCTTCCTCGCCGCCCTCGAGGCCGCCGAGGCGCCTGCACCTGAAGTTGTCGACCCGCTGGAGGCGACCGTCGGCACGGTACTGGACGGACGATTCACCCTGCTGCGCCGGCTCGGTGCAGGCTCCACCGCCGTCGGACTGCTGGTCACCGATGATGCCGCTAAGGGCACACCCGAACGCGTTCTGAAGGTCGCACTCGACGATGCAGCGGCCGGACGGCTCACCGAGGAAGCCGACGTGATCGGCAAGCTCGAATCGCCCCGCTTGGTCCGCCTGATCGAAGGCCCGATCGAGGTCGGGGGACGCACCGCCCTGCTGCTGTCCAGCGCAGGCCGCGAGACCCTCGCCCACGAGCTGCGGCAGCGACCCCGCATCTCCCTTGACCTACTGGAGCGCTGGGGCAGCCAACTACTCGACGCCCTGGTCGCCCTCGACAAGGCAGGTGTCGACCACCGCGACATCAAACCGGCCAACCTCGGCATCGTCGAGAACCGCGGCACCCGCGCCAAAGAGCTCGTGCTCTTCGACTTCTCGCTGAGCCGCGCCGCAGCCACTGCAATCCAGGCCGGCACCCCGCCCTACCTCGACCCATTCCTCACCAGCCGCGGACGCTTCGACTCCGCAGCTGAGCGCTACTCCGCAGCCGTCGTCCTGTTCGAGATGGCAACAGGCCACACCCCGATCTATGGCGACGGAATCTCCGACCCCGCCGCCATCACCGACGAAGCCAGCATCAACCCCGCCGACTTCGACGAGACCGCCGGACCCAGACTCGTCGCGTACTTCACCAAGGCGCTCGCCCGGGACGCCAGCAAGCGCCACGACACCGCCGATCAGATGCTCCAGGAGTGGCGCCGGTGCTTCCCCGCAGCCGAAACGACGATCCCTGACAACGCCGACACGCTGGCCGAGCAGGCGACTCTGGATACACCGCTCGCACAGGCAGGCCTCTCCGCTCGCGCCCTGTCGGCGCTTGAGCCCTACTCAGTCAAGACCGTCGGTGACCTGCTCGCAGTCGACCCGGCCAGGCTAAGCCGCCTCGGCGGCACAGCAGAACCCACTCGCAAAGAGGTCAGGAGCCGCGCCAGTGAATGGCGCAGTCGCTTGGGGCGTCAACACCGCGGACCGTGGCGCCCGATCACTAGCCAGTCCGGCCTCGCCAGCCCCACAGAGATCGCCGACCAACTCATCGCGGCCGCCCGCGGCGGGCGCAGCACAAGCCGTGTTGACCTCGTCCAGCGCATCCTCGGCATCACCGGCGACGTCGACGCCTTCGCCACCCAGGCCCAACTCGGCGCGAGCCTCCCAAGTCCGGTCACGAGCATGCGCATTGGCCAGCTCATCCCAGAGCTTCAGGAGATCTGGGGCGCCAACGAGACCACCCGTGACCACCTCGACCGGGTCATCGCGGCCATCGACGACCTACTCGCCGAACTCGGTGGCGTCGCGACGACCAACGAGCTCAGCGCCCGCCTGCTCGCTCTCCTCGTTCCCGACCCTGCCTCCGACGACCGCCACAACGCACGGGTCGTCGACGGCCTCCTGCGCACCGCGCTCGACCGGCGCCGCCAGGTCTCCCTTGTCGACGACGACGTCGCCGACTACGCCCAGCGCCGTCGCGAAGGTCGTCCGCTGCTGATTGCCGTCGACCCCACGCTGCTCCAGGTCGCCGAGGATCTCGGCCACACGGCCGACAACCTTGTCGCAAGTGTGAACCGCGGCCATGGCACGGACGCGATCGTCCCCGCGCCTCGCGTCGCAGCCGAGCTGACTGGCACGCTCGGCCGCGCCGAAGTGCCAAGTACGCTCCGCGAGCCAGCGAGACTCGCACGTCTGGCCGCCGCGACGTCGACCATCGCCGGCGCCTCAACCACACACGAGCTTCACCACCGCGGGCTGTCTCCGGCTCGCGCCCTCGCCCTCACCCTGACGGCCGTCACAGCCACCCAAGTGCTCGACCCGGGTGAGCTGCGTGCCCGCGTGCAGGCACGCTTCCCCGCGCTCCCGCCACTTCCTGAACGCCCCCAGCTGGACGCAATCGTGGAAGCTTCCGGCTTGGGCCTGCTGTTCGACGACCGCCGCCGCGCCTACCGGCCTCGCGAGGTCGGACATGACACCACAGGCCTCGAATCCCGTCCAGCAACGGTCCTCGTCCGTGACCTCCCGCCCATCTCGACGCTCGGCGCCACCGGCCAGCGGCTCGCAGACAGCATCGCTCACAAGTCCTTCCTCGCCCTCGGCGTCACGGCGCCCTACCTAGACAAGCTGACCGAAGTCCTGACCACCGAGTACGAGGCGACCACCATCGACCTCACCCGCGAATTCATCGCCGCCCTCCGAGAGCAGGCCGCCGAGCGGAAGGTGCCCTGGGCCCTCGCGCTCGCCGCGGATGCAGAGGCCTCGACCGGTCGAGCCGGCCAGGGTCTGCGTGCGCTCGTCAACGGCGCACTCCCCGGAGTCGACGCAACGATCGAACAGGCACTCCGCAGTGGAGAGCCAGGTCCTGTCGTACTCACTGACGCATCGCTGCTCAGGCGGTATGACGCCCTCGGCACTCTGAGCCACTGGATGGATCTGGCCACCCCGCGCGCACGAGCGGTGTGGCTGGTCGTGCCCCAGTTGCACGCAAACCTGGGCCCGATGGTCGACGGACGGCCACTGCCCCTGTCCAGTCCCAACCAGTTCACAAGCATCCCCAGCGAATGGATCGACAGCCGTCGGCACACGGAAGTGAGCACTGCGTGACCGCAACGCCCGAACTCGTCACAGACCTGAAGAAGCAGGTGCTTCTGCTCGAGGACGACCTGCGCCAGCGAGTCGAGACCCAACCCGACGTCCTCGCCCGTTGGAAGGACAAACACGCACGCGCAAGCCGCGCCGGGCGTACAGCCAGCAGCTGGGTCGAGTGGCGTGACGATCAAGTGACCCAGGCCGCAGCCGCGTGGGTACTGACCACCGTGTTCATCCGGTTCTGCGAGGACAACTCGCTGCTAGTGTCCTGCGCCGTTGATTCGTTGTAATAGTCGTCCGAGGGATTCGAGGATCTGGTCGGCGGTCTTGGTCCAGATGAACGGTTTCGGGTTCTCGTTCCATGCTCTCACCCACTCGCGGAGGTC
>JAEXCA010000180.1 GCA_023393755.1 Actinomycetes bacterium
CTTCGAGGTGAAGCTCTGCATGGCCCAGCTTCAGGGCAGCCAGCGGCTCAGCCCGGAGATCATCGTCGCCGAGCACGAGCGGATCCTGCAGCAGATCGAGGCCGGCGACGCCGACGGCGTGGCGGCGACCCTCACCGAGCATCTCGCCCGGGCCCGCGAGCTGCTCGCCGGCGCCCTGGGCGGAACTCCCGGTCCGGAGGCCTACCTGCCGTCGTCGGCGTTGCCCGCCCGGGTGCGGCCCGGCGTCCGCTGATTCGCCCCCGGCCCGCTGCCTGTGCGCCCGCGTCCACGCCCGCTACCGGCCCGGCGGCAGGTTTGCCGGCTTGCGTAGCAGCCGTATTTCAGTAAAGCTAGTAGTCGCAAGAACTAAGTCCGGGGGGACCGGTCGGGACTGCCAGTAGTTGCTGCCTGTGGGGGGGTGGCAGTCGTTTGGCGACCGGGTATTTACGAGGAGCGCACAACCCCACATGTCTACCCCCCGCCCCTACCTCCGTCATGCTGCCGCGGGCGCTGCCATCGCGCTCTTCGCCGGCGGGTTGACCGTGATCAGCGCACCGCAGGCCGTCGGCCCGGCGCCGCTCGAGCCCGTCACCGCCGTCGCCCTCTCCGCCTCGAACGGCGAGGCCCAGTTCGAGCGCGATGTGCTCAGCCTGATCAACAAGGCGCGCGCCTCCAAGCGGAAGTGCGGCAACAGGACCTACGCCAAGGCGAAGGCCCTGAAGTGGAACGACCAACTCGCCGTGGCCGCTGAAGCGCACAGCGTGGACATGGCCACCCTGGACTACTTCAGCCACACCAGCCGGAGCGGGACCTCCGCGGGCACCCGGGTGAAGGCGACCGGCTACCGGTACAAGGCGATGGGTGAGACCCTCGCGGCCGGCCAGACCACGCCCAAGGCGGTGGTGGATGCCTGGTTGAAGAGCGCCCCGCACTGCAAGATCCTGATGAGCAAGTCGTACACCCAGCTCGGTGTCGGCTACCACTCTGGCAGCGGCTACTACGGCCACTACACCAGCGCCGAGTTCGCCAAGCCGAAGAAGAAGTAGCGCTCCTGACGCAGCAGCCAGAGCCCCGCTCCCAAGGAAACGCTGATCAAGGCACAGGACGATCCCTGAGGTCGCGCGTAGCGCGAGTCTCGAAGGGTCGCGGGGGCTTCGAGGGCTTCGAGACTCGGCCCTGCGGGCCGACCTCAGCCACCGGTGTCGCTGCCACGCGCATGAATCAGCGTTTCGCTAACGCAACAGCCAAAGCCTCGCTCCTGACGCACAGCCAAAGCCCACCGGGAACTCCCGTTCCACGGTGGGCTTTGGCTGTGTGCGGTACCGCCCCTCCCGGGTGATGGCGCTGCTGCGGGGCGGCGCCACCACCCGCGGGCAGGGCGGCAACCGGGTCAGGCGGCGGCGCGCTCCGCGTTGCGCTCGACGGCGACGGCCGGCGAAGCCGCCAACCGGATGCCCCAGCCGAGCAGGATGGACAGAGCACCCACGCCGATGGCGAAGAGCGCCACGCCGAAGGCGATCACCGAGGTGAACAGCGAGGCGCGCAGGAAGGAGCCGTTCATGGCGGTCGCCCGCAGCGGATCCTCCTTGTCGAGCTCGGCGTAGGTCTTGCCGTCGGTCGCCTTCAGAGCGTGCTGGTTGATGATGTCAGCCTGGACGAAGGCGGTGAACGGGTCGGCGACGGTCGCGCCGGCGAACGCCGGTGCATCCCCGGAGACGGTGATCCGCTCGGCGGCGAGCTTGCTGCTCACCATGCCCCAGGTGGTGATGCCCGCCACGATGAAGACCGCGCCGAGGATCATGGCGATCAGCCCGACCAGCCGTACCTTCGAGTTCTGAGCAGTCGCAGTAGCCACTACTTACTCCTTTGCTTGCGCACGATTGCCGGTTGCCACAACTGCCAGGGCGTCCGCCCCCTGTCGTGCGTACCAGGGTGCAGCTGTCAAGCGCCTCGCGGTACGCAAACTTAGGCAATCCATGCCTTAGCTGTCCACGAAGGGAGATAAATTACGTATTTTCTTCATGGCCCATCGTCAGGTATTACCCGCCTGGCGATATGGACGCTTCCGCTGTGCCGCCGGCTGCCTCCGGAGGGACGCCGGAAACCCGATCATGACAAGGATGTTCACGCGGGCGTCAGGAGTACCATGGAACCTTCGCCGAAACTGCACACGCCTGACGTATTCATGTTATAAGCCGCCGGGAAGAGGAACGCCCCGGCCGGGGTTGTACCTGCGTCCGCGCCGGCGTCGTCGTGGCGGCAGGAAGCACCCGAACGACGAGGAAACCATGACTCACCCCGAGCCCGGCCTGGAGACCCTCCCGGACGCCGCACCATCGCCGCGCGCGCTCGACGGCGACCGGCTGCCACCGGCCACCGTCGGCCTGCTGGGCGTGCTGATGGTGGGTGCCTTCGTGGTCATCCTGAACGAGACCGCGATGAACGTCGCGCTGGCCACGATCATGGCCGACCTGCGGGTTAACGAACGCACCGCGCAGTGGCTGACCACCGGGTTCCTGCTCACCATGGCGGTGGTCATCCCCACCACCGGCTGGCTGCTGCGCCGGTTCTCCACCCGCGCCGCCTTCACCCTGGCGATGAGCCTGTTCGCGCTGGGCACCGCGATCTGCGCGGTGGCGTTCGCCTTCCCGCTGCTGCTGGGCGGCCGGATCGTCCAGGCGATCGGGACGGCGGTGATGATGCCGCTGCTGATGACCACCACCATCGAGGTGGTCCCGCCCCGGATGCGCGGCCGGGTGATGGGCCTGACCGGCATGGTGATCTCGGTGGCGCCGGCGATCGGCCCGACGCTGTCCGGCGCCATCCTGCACTTCCTGCCCTGGCGCTTCGTCTTCGTCGTGGTGCTGCCGATCGCCCTGACCATCCTCGGTCTCGGCCTGCGGTTCGTCCACAACCTCGAAGCGCCCGGCCGGCTACGGCTGGACGGCTGGAGCATCCCGCTGGCCGCGGTGGGTTTCGGCGGCCTGGTCTACGGGCTCAGCCTGGTCGGCAACCCGGAGGTCCCCGGCTGGGAGCTGGCCGGTGTGCTGGCGACCGGGACGGTGGCGCTGCTCGCCTTCGGCGCGCGGCAGCTGTTCCTGCAGCGGACCGACGATGCCCTGCTCGACCTGCGCACCTTCACGGTGCCGGCCTTCGCCACCGCCGTGGTGGTGATGGCGATCGTGACGGCCGTGCTGTTCGGCTCGGTGATCGCCCTGCCCCTGCTGATGCAGCAGGCGCTGCACCTGGATCCGCTCACCGTCGGCCTGATGCTGCTGCCCGGCGGGCTGCTGATGGGCGTCCTCGCCCCCGTGGTCGGCCGGCTCTACGACCGGGTCGGGCCGCGGTGGCTGGTGATCCCCGGTGGCATCGCGGCGGCCGGCGCCTTCGCCGTCTTCGCGACCGTCACCCCCGCGACTCCCTGGTGGCAGCTGCTGGCCGCGCACCTGCTGATGAGCCTGGGCCTGGCGTTCATGTTCACCCCGCTGTTCACCACCGCGCTGGGCTCCCTTCCCCACCACCTGCGCGGCTACGGCTCGGCGACGGTGGGCACCGTCCAGCAGGTCGCCGGGGCGGCCGGTACCGCGCTGTTCGTCACCATCATGGCGACGGTCTCGGCCGCGGCGCCCGGCACGGCGGAGGAGTCGTTGGCCGCCGGCGCCCGGGGCGCCTACCTGGTGGTCGGCGGGTTGTGGCTGTTCGGCGTCGCGGCGGCCGCCTTCCTGGCCAGGCCGGCCGACTCGGCCGACCTCCACGGTGGACACTGACCCCCGGTCGGCGACACCACCGTCCCGGGCCTCGACAGTCCCTGGGTCTGACGAAGGGCCGCGGGCGGAGGGCGTAGGGTGTTCCGGTGCCCACGCCCGAGTTCATCCTGCGCCTCCGCGAGCGGATGGGAACCGAACGACTCTGGCTCTCCGGCGCCACCGCCGTCGTGCTGCGGGACGGCCCGGCCGGTAACGAGGTGCTGCTGGTCAGGCGCTCCGACAACGGCGAGTGGACGCCGGTCAGCGGCATCGTCGACCCGGGCGAGGATCCCCACCTCACCGTCGTCCGGGAGGCCGCCGAGGAGACCGGCGTGACCATCGAGGTCGAGCGCCTCGCCTGGCTCACCGTGACCGAGGTGATCACCTACCCCAACGGCGACCAGACCCAGTACATCGACCACGTCTTCCGCTGCCGGTGGGTGGCCGGCACGCCCGAGCCGGGCGACGACGAGGCCACCGAGGCCGCCTTCTTCCCGTTGACCTCGCTACCGGAGCTGGCCCAGCGCCACCGGGACGCGATCGCGCTGGCCTGCCGTCCCGAGCCGGCCGCCTGGCTGGGACCGGTCCGCTAGGAGGCGCCATGGAGACCGCCCTGCTGATCGCCATCGCCGGGATCGCGCTGGTGGTCGCCGTCACCGCCTTCGCGCCGCGGGTCGGGGTCGCGGCGCCCCTGCTGCTGGTCCTGCTCGGGATCGGGATCAGCTTCATCCCGGCCGTGCCCCCGATCGAGATCGAACCGGAGTGGATTCTCGGCGGGCTCCTCCCACCCCTGCTGTTCTCGGCCGCGGTCAACATCCCGTCCATGGAGTTCCGCCGCGATCTGGGACTGATCTCGGCCTTCTCGGTCGTGCTGGTGGTGGTCTCCGCCGTGATCGTGGGCGTCCTGCTCAGCTGGTTGATCCCCGGGCTGCCGCTCGCCCTCGGCATCGCGGTGGGCGCCATCGTCAGCCCGACGGACGCCGTGGCCACGTCGATCGTCAAGAAGTCCGGGGTCTCGACCCGGCTGACCACGGTGCTGGAGGGCGAGAGCCTACTGAACGACGCCACCGCGCTGGTGCTGCTGCGCTCGGCGATCGCCGCGGTCGGCACCGTGGTCTCGCTCTGGCAGGTCGGGCTGGACTTCCTCTACGCGGTGGCCGTCGCGCTGGGCATCGGCTGGCTGGTCGGACGCCTGGCCAGCGCGGTGATGGCCAGGCTGCGGCAGACCACCTCGGTGGTGGCGCTGTCGCTGATCATCCCGTTCGCGGCGCACCTGCCGACCGAGCACCTGGGAGGCTCCGGCCTGGTGGCCGCGGTGACCGCCGGGCTGGTGATCGGTGGCCGGTCGCCCCGCATTCTGGGGCCGGAATCGCGGCTGGCCTGGGTGGCGGCCTGGAAGACCGTCGAACTGATCCTGGAGAGCGCGATCTTCCTGCTGATGGGGCTGGAACTGTTCGCCCTGGTGGAGGACGTCCGGCACGCCCACGACAGCCTCTGGGTCGCGCTCGGCCTCGGCGCGGTGGCGGCCACCGCGGCGCTCGCCGTCCGCACCGGCTTCGTCGCGGGCGCGCTGGCGCTGCTGGCCCGCCGGGAACGACGGGCAGCGGCCGGGCGGGAACGCCTGGAGCTGCTGCAGGAACGGCTGGACCAGTTCGGCGATGCCGCGCCGGCGCAGCGGGTGAACCGGATGCGCACCATGCTGAACCGCCGGCTGGCCGACATCGACTACCTGGCGGCGGAACGCTTCGGCAAGCGCGAAGGCGTGATCCTGGTCTGGGCCGGGATGCGCGGGGCGGTCACCCTGGCCGCCGCCCAGACCCTGCCCAGAGCCACCGAGCATCGCTCCCTGCTGGTGCTGATCGCCTTCGTGGTGGCGGCCGGCACCCTGGTGATCCAGGGCGCGACCCTCTCCCGCCTCGCCATCCGGCTGGAGCTGACCGGGCAGGCGGGTACCGATCCGCAGCAGCGCCTCGCCCTGCAGGCGGATCTGAACCGGGCGGCGCTGGTCCAGCTGGAGGACTCCGGCCCGGCCCGCGCCGACGGCACCCCCTACTCCGACGCGACGCTGGCCGCGGTGCGCACCATCCTCACGAAGCTGGCCGACCAGAAGGCACCGAGCGACGGCGCCGCCGTCCACCACGCCGACGTCATCGCGCTCCGGCTGGCCGTCCTGGACGCTCAGCGCCAGGCCCTGCTGGAGTTGCGCGACCTGGGCAGCTACCCGTCCGTCCTGCTGGACGACATGCTGAACCGGCTGGACGCCGACCAGCTCGGCCTGCAACTGCGTCAGCCGGATTGAGCCCACCGGCATTTCATCGATTCCGGCACGCGGGGCGGGAGGCTGGGCGAGAATGGAGGCCATGAGCCCCACCGGGAAGCACAGCCAGGTGCTCTGCCCCGAGTGCCACCGAGTCCACCGCCGGGTAGCGCCGGTGCTGGGCCCGTCCGCACCGGACGCCTGGCTGGCGGTCTCCAAGGGGGAGCGGATGGAATCCGAGCTCACCCCCGACGTCTGCATCCTCACCGACGACGGACGCATCCGCCACTTCCTCCGCGGCCATCTGCAGCTGCCGGTGCTGGACGGGCCGACGCCGGCCTTCGTCTGGTCGGTGTGGGTGGAACTGGACGAGGCTTCGATGGAGCAGGTGGCCAGGTGGTGGTCCAACCCGAACCGGGCCGCGATCCCCCCGATCCAGGGCCGGCTCGCCAACGAACTGCCCTACGAGAAGGCGACCCGCGGTCTGAACATCACCGTGCACACCCGCGATCCCGGGCACGCGCCACTGCTGATGGTCTCGGAGGAGCACCCCCTGGCCACCGAGCAGCGCGAGGGAGTCTCGCTGCACCGGATCGCGGAGCTTGGTTCGCTGCTGCAGCGCGCGTAGCCTGAGCCGATGACCGGTTTCCTCGAGATCTTCGATCCCGGAATGCGTCATCAGCGCGAGCAGAAGGATCTGGAGAAGATCCTGATCGTCGAGGCCGACCAGGGCGGCACCGGTCCACAGCCCCTCGATCTCGACTCCGGCTCGGTCACGCTGCGCGTCCCGCCCCGTCCCGCTCCGGACCGGCCGGACCAGGTCTGACCCACGCCGTCGTGGACCGGGGGCGGTTCCCGGCTTCAGTGTCGGCGGTCCCGCCGCGTCCGACCCGGTGGAGCTCTCCGCGGCGTGCGCTATCCGGAGCGGCCGTCGGTGAGCTCAGCGGGAGCGTCGGCCGCACCGAAGGCGGCGTCGAGCGCCGTCGCGGTGAGTTCCCGGCCGAGTTCGATCAACTCGGTCGCCCGGTGGAACTCCATGGCCTTCGCCGCGTCCCCGGGGACGGTCACCAGCACGTCCGGCGGCTGGGCGGCCAGGCGGTAGCGGGTGATCAGCCCGCCCATGGTGTCCAGGGCGAGGTTGGCCACCTCGGGGATGCCCAGCCCGGCCGGCGCCTCCTCGAAGGGCGGCGGCGGTTCCACCTTCTCCTCGGTCCGGTTGCCGCCGAACCTGGAGAGGACGGACGCCACCCATTCGTTCTCGAAGATGCCCGCCGCGGTGCGGCGGAAGTTCTCCAGCCACTCCGCGGGTGGGCTGGCCTCGGAGCTGGTCTTCGCCGGGGTGGCGTTGAAGTTCCGCGGCGTCCAGCCGGAGAGGGAGACCGCCAGGGTGAAGTCGGCGTCGATCCCCGCCACCGCGTCCACCGGGACGGGGTTGAGCACCGCGCCGTCCACCAACAGGCGTCCGTTCACCATGATCGGGCTGATCGCCCCGGGGATCGCCACCGAGGCCCGGATCGCGACGTCCACCGGGCCGGAGGTGAACCAGACCTCGCGCCGGGCGCCAAGGTCGGTGGCGATCGCGGTGTAGGGGATCGGCAGATCCTCGATCCGGGCTCCGGCCAGGATCTCGTTCATCCGGCCGAGTACCCGCTCCAGCTTGATCGCGCCGGCGCCGAAGGGCGAGGCGTCCATCAGCCGGAGCACGTCGCGCGGGCCCAGCGCGGTGACCCACTCGGTGTACTCGGCCAGCTTGCCGGCGGCCTCCAGCCCGCCGATCACCGCGCCCATCGAGGTGCCGGCGATCCCGGCGATCTCGTAGCCGCGCTCCTTCAGCACGTCGATCGCACCGATGTGCGCGTACCCTCGCGCTCCCCCGGACCCGAGGACCAGCGCCACCCGCTTGCTCATGCCTCCATGATAGGAAGCTCGCCCGGGCGGCTCGGGTGGCACCGCCCCTCACTCGCGCCCCTCCCGTGGGGAAGGACGCCCGCGGTGGCTCGCGTACAGTTGCCCGCATGGCCCAGCCGCCCTTCCAACCCCCGCAGCCGCCGGCTCCGCAGTGCTACCGGCACCCGGGACAGGTCACCTACATCAGCTGCCAGCGGTGCGGACGTCCGATCTGCCCGGCCTGCATGATCCCGGCGGCGGTCGGCTTCCAGTGCCCCGAGTGCGTGGCCGCGGGAGCCCGGCAGACCAGGCAGAACCAGGGTCCGTACGGCGGCGAGCGGTCGAAGAACCCGGCGCTGACCACGATCGTCCTGATCGTCACCAACGCCGCGCTCTGGCTGGTCTACCTGCTCACCGGCGGCCAGGCCAGCTGGTGGTACTGGCGGCTGGTGCTCAGCCCGACCGGCAACTGCGTGGTGTCGGCCGATCCCAACCAGTACTACCCCAACGCCAACGCACTCGACTGCGCCTCGCTGGGCGCCCAGGCGACCTGGGTTCCAGGGGTGGCCGACGGCGCGTACTGGCAGCTGCTGACCAGCGCGTTCAGCCACATCGACCCCATCCACCTGGGCTTCAACATGCTGGCGCTGTGGTTCCTCGGCCCGCAACTCGAGCGGGTGATCGGACGCGCGCGCTTCCTGGCGCTCTACTTCGTCTCGGCGCTGACCGGCTCGGCGGCCGTGCTCTGGCTGAGCGATCCGCACAGCCTGACGCTGGGCGCCTCGGGGGCGGTCTTCGGGCTGCTCGGCGCCCTGCTGGTGCTGGTGGTGAAGGTGCGGGGGAACGTCCAGTCCATCCTGATGTGGCTCGGGCTGAACCTGGTCTACACCTTCATGGGGCCGGGGTCGATCTCCTGGCAGGGTCACCTCGGCGGGCTGGTCGGTGGCGCGCTGATCGCGGCGATCATCGCCTACGCCCCCAAGCCGAACCGGACCCGCCTCCAGTGGACGGGCATCGCCGCCGTGGCCGTGGTCACCGTGGGGCTGATCGCCGTCCGGGCGCTGCAGCTGGGGTGAACCGGAGAACCGACGGGGATGGCGGGGCGGCCACCTGAGCTTGCCGAAGGAAATGCACAGGACGATCCCTGAGGTCGCGCGTAGCGCGAGTCTCGAAGGGTCGCGGAGGCTTCGAGACTCGGCCCTGCGGGCCGACCTCAGCCACCGATGCCGCTGCCACGCGCATTGATCAGCGTTTCGCTAAGGGGGACCCCCTGAGCTTGTCGCCACCGCAGCCTTGTCGGCCTTCGTTGCGTCCTTCAGCTTGAAGCGGAGCCGGGTGGCGCAGTCTGCCACCGCAGGCGACCTCGGAACTCCGCGTCAGCTGGCCCACACCTGAGCCCGCTTGGCGAACGCCAAGTTCGGCTCAGGTCCTGCCTACGCGAGTTGCAGCACCGAAACGGACCAGGACCACTGACGGGACTGGCGGGCAGGTTCGTTGGGCGTTCGAAGCGCAGGTGCGCGACGGCGACGCCGTGGTGGTGGTCACCACCGACGAGGTGGACATGGAGGTCGAGACCACCGTGACCGGTGTACTGGTCGAGATCCTGGCCCAGCCGGAGGACCGGCCCGTGGGTTCGGCTGACCCAGCGGTCCGCAGAGATGGTGGTTCTCAGCAGGCCGCGACAGTGCCGCGCCACCGCGTCCGCCGAAATTGTCGTTGCCAGAACCCGATGTGCCCCTGAGAACAACAACATCGGCGGAGACACCGCGCCTGACCCGGCCAGGAGGGCTGACATCGACAACTTCGGCGGACGCGTACGCCGGCTGGCCGGGAACCCGTCCGCGGTGGGCACCGCCGACAGACTGACGACCGGCAACCACTGGCCACTCACCGCGACCGCGTCAAAGCCGGCGCCACACTCTGAACGATGGCCGACCATTTCGTCTTGCCGCAGGGTCGACCCCTCCTTCAACGACCTAGCACCGCGTCCCGGGCGGTGCCGAAGGCGGCGACGCAGGCCCGCACGTCGTCCTCGCTGTGCGCCGCTGAGAGCTGGACGCGGATCCGCGCCCGGCCCTTCGGCACCACCGGGTAGGAGAAGGCGATCACGTAGACCCCGGAGTGGGTGAGCATGTGGTCGGCGATCGCGGCGGCGGTCCTGGCACCGTCCTCCCCCGGGAACATCACCGGGGTGATCGGGTGCTCGCCGGGCAACAGGTCGAACCCGGCCGCGGTCATGAGTTCGCGGAACAGCACGGTGTTGGCCCGCAGCCGCTGCCGGGCCTCGTCCTGGCCGGCGATCAGGTCGAGCGCGGTCAGCGAGCCGGCCACCACGGCGGGGGCGAGCGAGTTCGAGAACAGGTAGGGACGCGACCGCTGCCGCAGCAGCTCGACCACCTCGCGCGGCCCACTGACGTAGCCACCGGAGGCCCCGCCGAGCGCCTTGCCGAGGGTGCCGGTGTAGAGGTCCACCCGGTCGGCCACGCCCAGCGCCTCGGGGGTGCCGCGGCCGTGCTCGCCGACGAACCCGACGGCGTGGGAGTCGTCCACCACCACCAGCGCGCCGTACCGCTCGGCGAGGTCGCAGATGCCGGGCAGCGGCGCCAGCGAGCCGTCCATCGAGAAGACCCCGTCGGTGACGATCAGCTTCCGCCGCGCACCCCGGGCGGCTTCCAGCTGGACGGCGAGGTCGGCCAGGTCGGCGTTGCGGTACCGGTGGCGGACGGCCTTGCAGAGCCTGATGCCGTCGATCAGCGAGGCGTGGTTCAACTCGTCCGAGATCACCGCGTCCCGCTCGTCCAGCAGCACCTCGAACAGCCCGCCGTTGGCATCGAAGGCCGAGGAGTACAGGATGGTCGCCTCGGTGCCGAGGAACTCAGACAGCCGCCGCTCGAGTTCCAGGTGCTGGCTCTGGGTGCCGCAGATGAACCGGACCGACGCCATCCCGAAGCCCCAGCGCTCCAGGCCTTCCTGGGCCGCCTTCACCACTGCGGGGTGGGCGGCCAGCCCGAGGTAGTTGTTGGTGCAGAAGCTCAGCGCCGGCCCGGCCGGGGTGGCGATCCGCGCCGACTGCGGGGTGGTGAGCTCGCGCTCGGTCTTGAGCAGCCCGGCCTCCCGGATCTCATCGAGGGTGGCGGACAACTCGCCACGGACGCCGTCGTCGTACATGCCAGCAGCCTATGCCCGTCGACCGCCCCGCTGCGCCGCCCCGCGTCCCCCGTCCCTCCCGCTCCCCGCCCACTTCCCTGCCCTTGACGCCGAGGGCCCTCGCTGGACGACCGGTTGCCGGCGGAGGTTGCCTGTGTCGAGCGTGGCGGGACGGACGGAGGTTTTGCCTCCTCCTCGCCGAGGGCCTCCGTTGTCGTCGAGGGCCTGCGTCTGGGGGTAGGCCCTGGGCGGTAGCGGGGCCTCCGGCGACAAGGAGGACCTCCCGTCGCGCCGAAGGCCTGTCCCTACGCCCGGGCGCTCAGCGGGGAATGAGAGGAGGGAGGGACGGGGCGCGGCAGGCTGCAGCGACCGGGGGTCAGCTCCAGTCGAGGATCACCTTGCCGCAATGACCGGAGCGCGCGACGTCGAAGGCCTCCTGCCACCGTTCGGCGGGGAAGCGGTGGGTGATCACCGAGCGGATGCTGTCGGCCAGAACGGGTGAGGTGGAGAGCATCGAGCTCATCAGGTACCAGGTCTCGAACATCTCCCGGCCATAGATGCCCTTCAGCGTCACCATGTGGGTGATCACCCTGCCCCAGTCGATCGGGTAGGGCTCCTTGGGGATGCCGAGCAGCGCCACCCGGGCGCCATGGTTGAGGTTCGCCAGCAGGTCCGCGACGGCGGAGGGGGCCCCCGACATCTCCAGGCCGATGTCGAACCCCTCCTGCATGCCCAGCTCCCGCTGGGCGTCGGCCAGCCGCTCCCGGGCGACGTTGACCACCCGGTCCGCGCCGAGCCGCGCGGCCAGGGCGAGCCGTTCGTCGCTGAGGTCGGTCACCACCACGTGGCGCGCTCCGGCGTGCCGGGCGATGGCGGCGGCCATCAGGCCGATCGGCCCCGCCCCGGTGATCACCACGTCCTCGCCGACCAGCGGCCACTGCAGGGCGGTGTGGGTGGCGTTGCCGAGCGGGTCGAAGACCGCGCCCAGATCGGGATCGATGGTCTCCGGCTGCAGCCAGACATTGCTGGCCGGGATGACCACGTAGTCGGCGAAGGCGCCGTCGGTGTTCACCCCGAGCCCGATCGTCCGGACGCACATCTGGCGGCGACCGGCACGACAGTTGCGGCAGCGACCGCACACCAGATGGCCCTCGCCGGACGCCCGTGCGCCCACCTCGATGCCCCGGACGTCGGCGCCCACCTCGACCACTTCGCCGTAGAACTCGTGCCCCAGCACCAGTGGCGGACGGACGGTCTCCGCGGCCCAGTCGTCCCAGGACTCCAGGTGCAGGTCGGTGCCGCAGAGCCCGGCCCGCAGCACCCGCAGCTTCACCTCACCCGGACCGCAGACCGGCTCGGGGCGCTCGACCAGTTCCAGCCCCGGCGCCGGTGCCGGCTTCACCAGTGCTCTCATGGCGATCCTCCTGCCCCCATCATCGCGCACCGCCGGCCGGGGACGGAAACGGCTCCGGGGGCGACCCCCGGAGCCGTTTGCAGGTCAACTCAGCGCTGGATGTTCCAGTCGTAGTTGCTGGCGTTCGGATCGGCGGAGTTGTCGATCACGACCGTCTTGGCGATCTTGTCGGCGATGGTCTGCCGCTTGCTGTCCCACAACGGGAAGAGGAAGCCGATGTAGCAGATGATCGCGTCGATCAGGTGGGCCAGCTGGCGAATGATGCCGTTGGCGACGCCGATCGGCTGACCGGTCGTCTCCGACACCAGCTTGGTCTTGGCGATGCTGCGGCCGAACGTGACCCCGGTGGTGCCGCTCTTGTAGCCCAGGTAGGCCCACCAGCCGATCCCCAGCACGAACGACACCAGGCTGCCCAGGGTGTAGTTGACGTTGGACAGCACGTTGGAGAGCACGCCGATGATGATGGACGGCGCCACGTAGTCGATCAGGCCGCCCAGAGCGCGCTTGGGCCAGTCGACCAAAGCACCGCCTCCGGCCGCCGGAACCGGCGGGTAGCCGGGCACCGGCGGGGTCTGGTAGGCGCCGCCGGGCTGTGCGTACGGATCCGCCGGCTGGCCGTAGGACCCCGCGGGCTGACCGTACGGGTCGGCAGCGGGCTGGCCGTACGCCGGAGGCTGGCCGTAGGCGGGCGGCGGGGTGTACGGATCCGACGCCGGCTGGCTGTACCCCGGAGCGGGCTGACCATAGGGGTCGGCCGGCGGCTGACCGTATCCGCCGGCGGGCTGACCGTACGGGTCGGCCGGCTGCTGTGGATACGGGGTGTCGAAGCCGGCGGCCGGCGACTGGCCGTACGGATCCACTGGCGACGGCGCGGCCGGCGGGACGGGCGGGGTGTAGCTCGGGGCGTCCGGCTGGGCGGTCGGCTCAGACGGGTACGCGGGTGGGGTGGGCTCGGCAGGGCTCTGCGGCACCCCGGCGTCGTTCCCTTCCGAGGGGTTCGGCGGCCAGGTTTGGTCGGACATCTGGATTGTCTCCCTTCCGGGTTTTCGGTACCTGAATCCTAGGCACAGAACGGTCCGTTGGGCAGGGGGGATAATCAGGTGTGGCCACTCCAGCCGATCCGGTACCATTCTCCGCCGCCCGCGCGCTCCGCTCGGCGGCGTGGTTCGGCGCTGCCGGGCTGGCGCTGAGCGTCACCCACACCCTCACCGGCTGGGGCCTGGCCTGTCCCTGGCGAGCATGGACCGGGACGCTGTGCCCGCTCTGCGGCGGCACCAGGATGGGTACCCGCCTGCTGGCCGGCGATCTGGCCGGAGCCTGGGCGCAGAACCCGTTCGTGCTGGTCCTGCTGGGGTTGGGCGGGCTGGCGGTGGTCGCCTGGACGATCGAGGCGGCGGGCGGGCCGGCGCTCCGTCCGCCACCGGCGTTGCGGTCGCCCGCTCTGTGGTGGAGCCTGCTCGGCGCGGCCGCGCTCGGCTTCACCATCTGGCGAAACCTGTAGCACGAACAATCCCCAACCTCCGGCCCCGAGTCTCGCGGGCACGCTAGGTTGTCAGGAAAACGTCACATCTCCTCGACCCCGGAGGAACGTCAATGGCCATGGAAGGCACCTTCGGCCACGCCAGCCGGAGCCTGCAGTTGCTCCTGGAGGCGTACGTGGGCGCTCGCCTGCCGGAGTGGCCGGTCTTCGCGTCCACCCTGAAGCTGGTCCGCCTGCCGGCCGGCGACACCCTGTTCCAGGCCGGCGAATCGCACCCCTTCATCTACCTGGTCCATGCCGGACTGACCCGGGCGCAGGCGACGACGTCGGCCGGTCACACCTCGACCGTCTTCTTCTCCGAGGAAGGCGACATCCTGGCGGCGATGACCTCGTTGGGGCCACGGTCGGCGCGGCGACTGTACGAACGCGGGCTGCATCCCCGCCTGGACGACCTGAAACCGGCAGTCGAAGGACGGTCGCTGCACACCGTCAGCGCCGTCGAGCCGTCGGTGCTGATGCGGGGCGACTACCGCGCGGTGGACCAGCTCGCCCAGCGCCACCACGCCTGGGCGATCCTGACCGGCGCGATCACCACGATCTACGCGATGACCCAGCAGGCCGACCTGATCTGGAACCGGGACACCCCGGAGGACCGCTACCGGAGCCTGCTGAGCGAACGTCCCGACCTGGTCTCCCGGCTGACCCAGCGCGAGCTGGCGGCCTACCTGAACGTCACCGAGACGACCATGTCGCGGATCGCGAAGCGGGTGCGCCGCGAGCCGGGAGCCCCGGCCACCTCCTGACTACGCCTGCCCGGCCGGGGTCGGTTCCGCCTGCTCCGAGGACGCCGGGGTGGGTGTCGCCGTGGGCGTGGGTTCCGGGGTCTCGGCCGTCGGGGTGGGCGCCGGGGATTCGGACGGCACCTGGGTCGGAGCCTCCGTCGGGGTGTCGGTGGGCGTCGGGGTCGGGGTGGCCTCCGGCGTCGGGCTCTGCGTTGGCACGGTCTCGGTCGGGGTGGGTTCGGGCTCGGGTTCGGCGCTGGGCGGGCTCTCCGGACGGACGACCTTGCCGACCGTGGTGCCCTCGCCGCCGTCCATCGAACGACCGGTGAGCAGTTCGTAGCCGGTGATCGCCGCGAACGCGATCACGAAGATCGCGACGGCACCGGCCAGCGCCCGCAGCCCCACCCGGCGCCAGGTGCGTCCCTTGTCCGGCGGGAGATCGGGTTCCGGCGCTCCGCCGGGCTCGGCGGACGGGGGCTGCTCGTCCTCGTCCAGCTCGGGGTCCGCGTCCCGGATCCGGTCCCAGCCCCGCTGCATCACCGAGCCGAGCCGGCGTCCGGTGCGGTCCAGGCCGGCGGTGTAGACGGTGCCGGCGATGGCGCCCACCACGCTGGCCAGCGCGGCGCCGAAGATGGTGCCGGCCGTGCCCAGGGACGATCCGACGTACGCGACGGTGGCCGCCGCCGCGGCGCTGCCCAGCAGCTGCGGCAGGGAAAAGCTCAGTTTGGCGGGTTCCTCGGCGTCGCCGTCGGCCTTCTTGTCGGGTTCTTCACTCACTGCTGGTCACTGCCTGGTCGTCCATCATCACTCCGACGGACCAGCCTAGTTGCTGCCGCCAAGCCGGGCCCACCGGGGACGGTGGTGGACCGGTCGCCGCGCCGTCCGGCGAATCCTGGGTGCAGGCTCAGGGCAGGACGCCCACCTGCTCGGCGATCAGCCGGGCGATCTGGTGGGAGGCCTGCGGCCGGGCGAGGCCGGCGCTGGCCCGGGCGACCCGGGCCCGCTCGGCGGGGTCGGTGACCCACTGCCGCAGGACGGCCAGGGCGTCGCGGGCGCGGGGCGCCCAGACCCCGGCGCCACCTTCCACCACGTAGTCGACGTTGCCGTCCTCCTGCCCGGGTAGGCGGGAGTACAGCAGGATCGGCAGCCCACAGATGAAGGCCTCGCTGATGCTGCCCGGGCCCGCCTTGGTGACCATGATGTCGGAGGCCCGCATGAACGCCGGCATCTCCCGGGTGAACCCGTAGATATGCGCGGGCAGCTGCCAGTCGACCGCCTCCAGATCGCGCCGCAGGTCCTCGTTGCGGCCGCAGATCACCACCAGGGTGGCCTGGAAGTCCGACCTGTTGAGGGCCTTGGCGATCCGTTTGACGCCGCCCAGGCCGTCCCCGCCACCGACCACCAGGATCACCGGAAGGTCGGTGCGCCAGCCCATGTCGCGGCGCCAGGCGTCCCGATCCGGCAACGGGGTGAGGAACCGGTTGGCCACCGGCAGACCGACCACCCGCAGGTTCCCCGCCGGGATCCCGTAGCGGACGGCCACCGCCTTGGCCTGTTCGGTGGGCACCACCACCAGGTCGGCGCGACGGTCGAACCAGAAGGCATGGGTGGAGACCATGTCGGTCACCACCGTGATGAACGGCCGCGGTGACTTGCGCATCGCCCGGGCGAGGTGGGTGTTCACCAGGGGATGCACCGAGATGATCAGGTCGGCCGGGTTCTCGGCCACCAGCCGCTTGGCGGCCTTGCGCAGGTAGGGGTAGCTGAGGTCGTTGAGCACATTGCTGCCGCTGCGGGTGTTGGTGGCCTTGAAGGACAGCCCCCAGGCCTGCGGCACGCGGGAGATCTCGGGATAGATCTCCGGGGCCCGGTTCAGCGGCGTCGGGTAGTACTCCCGGAAGAAGTCCACCATCGCGCAGTCGAAGCGTCCGGGGAACTCCAGGTCGATCGTCTCGATGATCGCCTCGGTGGCCGAGCGGTGCCCGCCGCCGGTGTCGGAGAACAGGAACAGCAGCCGCTTGGCTGGGGCCGGCGCCGGCTCAGTCATGGTCAGGCTCCGTCGGGACGAGGTGGAATCAGGCCTTGATGGTGATCTTCGACTTGGTGTGCGGAAGCTCGACGAAGGTGCGGCCGGGGGCCATCCGCAGCGGGGTGCCGTCGTCGAGGACGAACTCGAACAGCGAATCGACGTCCTCGGTCTTGCTCCAGGTGCCCTGCACGTACGCCCCGCCGTGGGCGTAGTAGAAGGTGCCGGACTTGCCGGTGACGTCGTGGAACGGCTCGTGGTGGGCGAAATGCTGCTTGGCCAGGATGACCAGGACGTTGTCGGTGGTCACCCGCGAGCCGTCCTTCAGCACGTGCTTGCCCCAGGGCATGGAGCGCCGGTAGACGCCCTTCTTGGCGTCGTAGCTGTAGCCCATGTTGTAGGAGTCGCCCTTCTGCCAGGGCACCGAGACGGTCTTGGCCGGCTGGCCCGAGACCTCGGTCGAGGGCACCTCGTCGCCGGTGGCGAAGGGGAAGTAGAGCACCTGCGGGGTGGTCGTGGTCTTGCTCTGCTCGGCCAGCTTCTCCGGGTGGCAGAGCACCGCGCGGTCGTAGTACTTCTGGCCGTTGAGGGTGCGCACCCGGCTGCCGTCGATCGAGTACGAGCCGGTGCCCTTGGTGGCCATGTAGGTCAGCTTGTAGTCCAGGCCCTTGGCGTTCTTCTTGAAGTACTTCAGCGTCCAGCCGGCGGCGCCGGTGTTGCCGATGATCGCGTCCATCGGGGAGAGCAGCGGGATGTCGACCGGACGGATCGAACGCACCGGCCCGACCGCCTCGGCGTACTTCGAGTGGAAGACCGGCACCAGCCGGGTGCCGCTCTGGTACAGCCCGGCCGGGTAGCCGTCCAGTTCGACGAAGACGATGTCGGCGTCGTTGATCCCCGACTGCGGGTGCTCGCCCTTGTTGTCCGGCACCTTGACCGCGACCACCGCGCGCTCGGCGTCGGCCGGGTCGTCCAGCAGGGTGCCGGTCAGCGGCCAGCGGGGACGCGGGTCGACGGTGGGCGTCGGCTCCGGGGTCGGGGACGGTTCCGGCGTGCCGGAACTGGCCGGCGGGCCCGAGGGCGCCCCGGTGGGGGTCTCGGCGACTGCCGGGGAAGTGCACCCGGCCAACAGGGGGGTGGCGACTGCCGCCGCTCCCGCCCCGATCGCGCCGACCATGAGCGTCCGGCGGCTCACCGACTCCATCGCTGTCCCATCCTCCAGATCTCCAGCCCGAGCAGGCTGCCGGGCACCATGCTAGGGCACGCCACCCAACCGGGACGCGGTGGGAGAGCGAACCTCGTGAGGGCCCGGAGGCGGCGGCTCAGGCCTCGTAGTCCATGCAGACCCGGGCGGTCCGCACCTTGCCGATGAACTGCGCGACCGCCACGTGCCGGGGGTGGGTGGCGTAGGCCTGCAGCGCCTCGACCGACTCGAACTCGCTGTAGAGCACCAGGTCGTAGGAGTGCTCCAGCGGGTCGGCGCCGATCGCCACCTCGAGGGTGAGCAGGCCGGGCAGGTCCCGCAGGGCATGCAGGTCGGCCTGCACCCTGGCCAGGTTGGCGGCCTTGTCGGCGCCCTCGGCCTCGTCGGCGAAGTTCCACATCACGATGTGCTTGATCACCCCGCGATTCTCGCACGGAAGTCCCCGGACGCGGGCTGGTTCCTCGGCGCCCGCAACCCTCCCCGCATCCCACGACTGGCCGCAGGTCCGTCCCCACCATCACCGAGGGCCGCTCCTGGCGTCCAGCGCCTGTGTCCCGGTGTGGACCGGGGGACGGTTCTCCGGTCCAAAGTGGACCGGGGGACGGGTCTCCGGTCCAAAGTTGACCGGGGGACGGTTCTCCGGTCCGAAATGAGCCAGAGAACCGTCCCCTGGTCCACGCCCCGCCATTCACCGAGGTCTCGCCCTATCGCCGAGGGCTCGTGCCTGGGTGGAGGCCCTCGGCGGCAACGGAGGCCCTCGATGACGGAGGGCGCCGTGGGAACCGGGACGGACGGGTACTGCGCGCCGTGGCACCATCGCCGATTAGGACGGACTCAGTGGCGATCGGCGGCGGACGGCGGTCCGCCGGGGCGGCCCAGGCGGACCAGGTCGAGCAGCTCGTGCCAGGCCTCGATCTTGGCGCGCTGGCGTCCGCCGGCTTCGCCGCGGGCCTGCTCGGCGGCGTCGATCCGCTGCCAGTCCGCCAGGGTGGACGGGGCGAAGCCGCGGGCGTCCAGCACCTGGTCGAGGTCGGTCAGCTCTCGAACGGGCGCGTCGGCGAGGTCGGTCACCAGGTGGGCGACGGTCTCGGCGGCGTCCGCCTTGTTGGTGCCGATCACCCCGATCGGGCCGCGCTTGATCCAGCCCACCGCGTACTCGCCGGGACGTACCTCGCCGGCCTCGGTGACCCGGCCCTCGGCGTTGGGGATCCGGCCGGTGGCGGCGTCGAACGGGACGCCGGGCAGCGGGATGCCCCGGTAGCCGATCGCCCGCAGCACCAGCTCCGCCTCGAGGCTGGTGAACTCGCCGGTGCCCTCGACCGCGCCGGGACCGGCGGGGGCGGTGCGCTCGACGGCGATCCGCTCGACCCGGCCGGTGCCGACCAGCCGGGCCGGGCGGTGCCAGAACAGGAAGTGCAACCGGGCCCGGGGCTGCTCGACGACCCGCTGAACCGCGTCGGCAAGAGCGCCGACGTTCGCCCTGGTGCGCCGGTCGAGGACGTCCTCGTCGATCGCCGCCAGGTCGACTCCCTCGACGCTCACCACCACCTCGGGGGTGTTGACCAGTTCCCGCAGCTCGGTGGTGGTGAAGCTGGCGTGCTCGGGACCGCGCCGGCCGATCACCCAGACGTCGTCGACCTCGGCGGCGGCGAGTTCGGCCAGCACCGGCTGCGGCATGTCGGTGGCGGCGAGTTCGGCGGCCGGCTTGAGCAGGATGCGGGCGACGTCCACCGCGACATTGCCCACGCCGGCGATCACCGCGGTCCGGACGCCGTGCAGCGACTGCGGGGTGGCGTCCGGGTGGCCGGAGTACCAGGCGACGAACTCGCGGGCCGAACGACTGCCCAGCAGTGATTCGCCCGGGATGTCCATCCGGCGGTCCTCGCTGGCCCCGGCGGCGTAGATCACCGCGTCGTAGGCGGCCCTGAGTTCGTCGACGGTCACGTCCCGGCCCAGTTCCACCAGGCCGCGGAAGCGCACCCGCTCGTCCTCGAACACCCGGGCCAGCACGCCGGCGATCGCCTTGATGCTCTCGTGGTCGGGCGCGACGCCGTAGCGCAGCAGCCCGAACGGGGTGGGCAGCCGGTCGAAGATGTCGATCCGGACGTCGAAGGGCGCGGTCTTGAGCAGTGCCTGGGCGGCGAACAGGCCGGACGGCCCGGCCCCGACCACGGCGATCCGCCTGGCCATCACCGCCTCCCCGCGGTGCCCTGGTGACCCGCGGCCGGGGGAGGCGGCGGGACCTCGGCGACGGCCGCCACGGTCGGGATCCGGTGGCGTTGGCCGCCGACGTGCACCACCTCGTCACCGTCGATCCGCAGCTGGCTGCGGTAGCGGCGCAGGGCCTCGGCCACCCGGTCGCGATGCTGGTCGAGAGTCGGTTCCCCGGCTCCGGAGATCACCTCGACGAAGCGGACGCCCGTCCGCTCGGCGGCGGCCAGCGCGATGTGATGGCAGGCGACGTGGTCGGGGTGGCCGTAGCCGCCCAGCCGGTCGTAGCCGACCAGGACGTCCGGGGCGAACCATCGGACGTAGCCCGCCAGGTCGGCGGCCGCCTCCGCCACCTCGGCGGCAGTGAGGGCGTCGGGTCCGGCTCCGGGTCCCGGTCCGGCCAGTTCGGGGGTCACCCAGGCCATGCCCGAATCGGTGTAGCGCCGGGGTGGCAGCCCGTCCGCCCGCGCCGGCGGGGTGCCGAGGAAGGCGTGGCGGTGCACCCCGAGGATCTCCAGCGCCGCCGCCAGTTCGGCTTCCCGCAGCGACACCAGGTCGTCGGTCAGCTCCGGGTCGGTGAGCTCGCCCTGCTCGCCCCGGGTGGCCGTCACCACCGCGACCTCGGCACCACGGGCCACCAGTTCGGCGATCAGCGCGCCGGTGGCCAGCGTCTCGTCGTCCGGGTGGGCGTGCAGGAACAGCACCCGGCCCGCCGCGTCCAGGATCATGGCGTACCCCGTTCCAGCAGGTCGGTGTAGACCGAGACCAGGCGGGCGGCCGACCACCGCCAGACGAACCGCCGGGAGTGCACCCTGGCCACCACCCCCTGGCGCTCCAGCAGCCGCGGCTCGGTGAGCAGGTAGGTGATCGCGTTCGCCCAGTCCTCGGGACGCCGGCTGTCCATCAGCTGACCTGTCTCACCGTGGGCCACCGCCTCGCGCAGCCCACCGGCCGCGGCCGCGATCACCGGGGTGCCGCTGGCCGCCGCCTCCAGCGCGACCAGCCCGAAGGTCTCCGAATGCGAGGGCACCAGGACGAGCCGCGCGGCGCGCATCAGCCGGGCCAGCTCCGGACGGGGCTGCGGGCCGATGAAGCTGACCTGGTCGGCCAGCCCGAGGTCGTCGACCAGGGCGAGCAGCCTGGCCTCGTAGGCGGCGAAGTCGGCCGAGACATCGCCGGCGATCACCAGGTGCGGGCGGATCGCCGGATCGACCCCGGCCAGCGCCCGGATCGCCAGGTCGGGGCCCTTGAGCGGCTGCAGCCGGGCGGCGAACAGGGCGAAGCCGCGGGGGCAGGGGGCTCCGGTCACCGTCCACGGCCGTTCGTCGGGGCGGAGCGGACGGAACAGGTCGTGATCCACCCCGGGCGAGACGATGCAGACCCGGTCGGGATCCGCCCCGCAGCGTTCGATGACGGTGCGCGCCTCGGCGGCGCTGATCGCCACCACCGCCTGGGACTCGCAGGCGACCAGCGCCTCGCCCGGCACCCGGCCGGGAGATTCCGGCGGCTCCCCCTCGGCCAGCGGCGAACCGGGCAGGGCGGCCACCGAGTGGTAGCTCTGCACGTGCGGCACCCCCCAGGCGCGGGCGTGCGGCAGGGCGGCCACCCCGGACATCCAGTGGTGGGAGTGCACCAGGTCGTAGGGGCCGAGCCGGCCGAGCCGGTCGGAGAACTCGGGGATGAAGGCGTCGATCTCGCTCTTCGGCAGCGGACGCTCCGGGCCGGCGGTGAGGTGCCGCAGCGTGACCCCGGGTCGCAGTTCGACGGCGTCCGGCTCGTCGGGGTGGGCCCGCCGGGTGATCAGGTCGACCCGGTGGCCCAGGTCGGCCAGGGCATCGGCGGTGGCCCGCTCGACCACGTTCAACCCTCCCGCGTCCCCGGAGCCGGGCTGCGTCGCCGGCGAGGTGTGCAGGGATACGAAGGCTAGCTGGAGCGACACGGCCGCAGCCTAGCCGCTGCCGGCGGCGGGGGCTGTGGCAGGTTGTACCCAGCCCGCCGCGGTGAGACCGCCGGGCCGCGGGCGCCCGGCGAACCGGGGTCCGGGCCGCTCGGCGGTCTGAGCCGGTCCGAACGGCCACGCCGGAACGTGAGAGAGTGGCCGCCGTGACTCGCCCGGAACCGGCCGCACCCGCCGCGCTGGCCCACACCCCGGGCTGGCTCTTCCTGGTGACCCTGGCCGGGCTGGGCATGATCGGCCCGTTCTCGATCGACACCGTCTTCCCCGCCTTCGCCCAGCTGGGCGCGCAGTGGAACGTCTCCGAGATCGCGCTGCAGCAGATCGTCAGCGTCTACCTGCTGGCGTTCGCCGCGACCAGCCTGTTCCACGGCCCGGTCTCGGACGCGCTGGGACGACGCCCGGTGGTGATCGGCGGGCTGATCGTCTACACGCTGGCGGCGGTGGGTTGCGCGCTGGCGCCGAACCTGACCGTGCTGCTCGCCTTCCGCGCCCTGCAGGGATTCTCCGCCGGAGCAGGTCAGATCATCGGACGGGCGATGGTGCGCGACGTCTTCGCCGACGCCCAGGCGCAGCGGATGATGGCGCACATCTCGATGATCTTCGGCCTCGCGCCGGCGCTGGCGCCGATCGTCGGCGGATGGGTGCTGGTCGCCGGCGACTGGCGCGGCATCTTCTGGTTCCTGGTCGGGCTCGGCCTGGCGCTGCTGGCGCTGGTGGCGCTCCGGATGCCGGAGACCCATCCGGCCGAACGGCGCGGCGGCTTCAGCGCGCGCGGGGTGGTGCGGAACCTGGCCACCGTCTGGCGGCTGCCGGCCGGCCGGCGACTCGCCTTCACCGGCATGCTGCACTTCGGCGGCAACTTCCTCTACATCTCGGCCGCGCCGCTGTTCGTGGTGAGGTTGCTGGGCGGCGGCGAGCAGGACTTCTGGCTGCTGTTCGTCCCGCTGATCGGCGGCATGGTGGCCGGCTCCTGGGTGAGCGGACGGCTGGCCGGGCGGCTCTCCGGCCGCCGGCTGGCCAGCATCGGCTACCTGATCAGCGCGATCGCCGGCCTGGTCAACCTGGGATTGGCCGCCTTCCCGGTCACGCAGGGACTGCCCTGGTCGGTGCTGGCGCTGCCGGTGCTGTCGTTCGGGATCGCGGTCTCGTTCCCGATCCTCACCCTGGCCATGCTCGACCAGTACCCGACGCTGCGGGGCGCGGCCGCCTCCGTGCAGTCGTTCGTCCAGACCCTCGCCAACGCGTTGATCGCCGGGTTGCTCGCTCCGCTGCTGGCCGGCGCGTTGTGGACGCTGGCGGCCGGCTCGCTCGGCTTCGTCCTGGGCGCCTGGGCGCTGTGGAGCTGGCACCTGCGCACCTCCGGCCAGGAGCCGGTCACCACCCCGGACGCCCCCGCCTACGAACCGACCGACGAGTTCTGAGCCGGAACCGGTCCCCATGGTCGGGACGGAGCGGGGTTGGGCGCTAACGTGACGCCCATGACCCTCCGCTTGAGCAATGACCGGATCGAGATCGAGATCCTGCCGCTGGGTGCGGCCCTGCACTCCTTCCTGGTCAGGCAACCGGACGGCGGCCGCCGGAACATCGTGTTGAGCCGGCCGGACCCCACCACCACCGACTCCTCCTTCTTCGGCGCCACCGTCGGCCGGCTGGCCAACCGGGTCGGCGGTTCCCGCTTCGTGCTGGACGGCGTGGAGCACCGGCTGGCGCCGAACGAGGGCGGCAACCAGCTGCACGGCGGTCCGGGAGGCTTCGCGGTGCTGACCTGGGAGGTGGCCGAGGCCACCGCCGAGCGGATCGTCCTGCAGCTGACCAGCCCGGACGGCGACCAGGGCTACCCCGGAACCCTGCGGGCGACCGCCACCTTCTCCCTGCTGCCGGACGGTGCGCAGCTGACCTACACCGCGACCACCGACGCCCCGACCGTGGTGAACCTCACCGCGCACCCCTACTTCATCCTCGGCGACGGCACGATCGAGGATCACGTGGTGGCCGCGCCGACCGGTTCCTTCACCCCGACCGATGCCGAGCTGATCCCCACCGGGGAGGTCCGCCCGACCGCCGGCACCGCCTTCGACCTGCGTGCCGGGCGGGTGCTGGGCGAGGCGATCGAAGCGGCCCGGGCCGAGGGCCTGGCCCGCAAGGGAGGCATCGACCAGAACCTGGTGATCGACGGCGAGGGCCTGCGCGAGCACGTCCGCCTGACCGGCCCCGCGGGCACGCTGGTGGTGCGCAGCGACGCTCCGGCGGTGCAGTTGTACAGCGGCGAGCACCTGGGCCGCAGCGGCCTGGCGATCGAACCCCAGGGCTACCCGGACGCGCCGAACCACCCGAACTTCCCGTCCGTGGTGCTGCTGCCGGGTGGGACGTACTCCACCACCACCCAGTGGATCGTCGGCTGACCCGCGCCCGCCTCCCGGTAGCGCCGCGCGACCTGTGATCGAACGGCGCGGAGACCTGCGAGTTCACGGCTGGAGGTAGGAGAGGGCCCGATCCCGACCCTGAACGAGGCCACTTCCCGGGGCATGAGCGAGGCCCCCGGAATGTATGAGACTCCGGGGGCCCTGCCCGGCGACGGAGCGATGATCCGCGCCTTCCAAAAGCTCTCCCCCACACCCACTGACCGCATCACCGGCCCGATCCGGCGGGCCGAGGCCCATCCGGGAAGCATGGCTTCCTTCTTTCGGCTACCGGGCTACCGAAGCAACCCGATGGCTTATTTCTAGTCGGTGGCTGGCAACCCCCACAAGAGCCCGATTTCCGCCGATTGTCGGACGAGGGACCGTTCCCGGCGTGTCGTCGGCGTGTCGTGTGACAGTCGTGACCAACGTGCTGGAAGTGCCCAAAGATGCGTCTCATACTTTGAGACGAAAGAGGGGCCAACAGGAACCGTCCCCGGTGGCCCCGGAACCGTCCCCGGTGGCCCCGACGGCAGCGGGTCAGTCGGTTCGGCCGAGAGCGGCCTGGACGGCGCGCAACATCGCCTCGGAGCCGGCCTTGATCGCGACCAGGTCCTCGGTAGGGGTGGGCGGGATCACCGCCTGGAACAGCCTGCCCATGGTGGCGTCGAGGCCGCTCAGGATCCGCAACCCCTCGTCGGTGAGGTGCAGGCGGCGCACCCGGCGGTCGGCGGTGTCGTCCGTCCGCTCCAGGACGCCCTTCTCGACCAGCCGGTCGACCAGCCCGCTGGCGGTCGGCGCGCTGACGCCCAGCCGCGCGCCGAGTTCGTGCCCGGTGAGGCCGGGCTCCTGCGCGACCAGGCCCAGCACCCGCAACTGCTGCATGGTGAGGTCGGGCGGCAGCTCCAGCGGCCCGACCAGTTCGACCGACAGCGTCCGCATCCGGTCGTGCAGGGCGAAGATCTCGCCCAGCAGCCGGTCCCGCTCGGGATCACCCGTCGTCGGGGGCGTACTGAACACCGCAATCCTCTCCTCGTGCGCGCTTCCGCGGGCTCGGGGTGAACCGGGGCTCGGGGAACGCTGGCTGAGCCCGGTCGACGCGGTTGGTCAGCCCTCGCTGGACGACGTCGACCGACGACAACCGGTATCTCTTTAGCCCGATGCTAACATTCGGCGTTGGTTAGTACGATGCTAACCAGTTGTGCGCGCTCGCGCCGGCGAAAGAGGGAAACCACAGTGACTCGCCTGACCAACCTCAGCCTCGTCCACCGGACCGTGGTGCTGCTGCTCGCGCTGCTCACCATCGGGGTCGGCGTCTACTCCGCCACCGCGCTGAAGCAGGAGCTGATCCCCGCGATGGACCTGCCCCGCGGCGCCGTGGTCGCGGTCTACGCGGGCGCCAGCCCCGAGGTGGTCGAGGCCGAGGTCGCCAAACCGCTGGAGTCGGTGGTGAAGGGCGTCGCCGGCATCACCGAGGTCACCTCCACCAGTTCCAGCTCGATCGCCCAGATCAGCTTCCAGTGGGAGTACGGCAACGACCCCGACAAGATCGCCTCCGACGTCCGCTCGGCCGTGGATTCGATCAGCGCGACGCTGCCGTCCAGCGTCGATCCACGGGTGATCACCGGCAGCTTCGACGACATCCCGGTGATGATGCTCGCCCTCTCCTCGGACGCCGACGCCGACACCCTCTCCCAGCAGGCCGAGGAC
>JAEXCA010000256.1 GCA_023393755.1 Actinomycetes bacterium
GGAGATCGAGAGCGCGGTGGTGGCCGCCGGGGGAGCGGCCGCGGTGATGCACACCCGCGAGGAGTGGCTGGCCTCGCCGGCCGGACAGGCGACCCGGGACGCCCCGCTGCTCGCGATCGACGAGCACCACAGCGACGTGCCGGTGGCCTGGGCGAGAACGGAACCATCGCTGCCGTTCAGTGGGATCCGGGTGCTCGATCTCACCCGGGTGATCGCCGGGCCGGTGGCCACAAAGTTCCTCGCTGGCTACGGAGCGGACGTGCTCCGGATCGACCCGCCCGGCTTCGAGGAGGTCGCCTCGCTGCTGCCCGAGACCACCGTCGGCAAGCGCCGGGCAGCGGTGGATCTGGCCACCCCGGTGGGCAGGCGGGTGTTCGAAGCACTGGTAGCCGGTGCCGATGTGATGGTCATCGGCTACCGTCCGGACGCCTTGGCGACCTACGGCTACGACGATCAGCGGCTCTGCCAACTGAATCCCAGCCTGATCACCGCTCGCCTGGATGCCTACGGGTGGACGGGCCCGTGGCGCAACCGGCGTGGTTTCGACAGCCTGGTGCAGATGAGCTGCGGGATCGCTGCTGCAGGTGCGGCCGCCTATGGCCGGGACGAGCCGACGCCGCTGCCCGTCCAGGCGCTCGATCACGCGACCGGCTGGCTGCTCGTCGCGGCCGTGGCCCGGGCGCTGGCGCGCCAGCTCACTGCCGCGGTCACCACCCGCATCAGGGGATCGCTCATCGCCACCGCGAACCTGCTGTATGACCTGGCTCCGCCCGACGACCCGCTCACCGCCACCGGTCAACCAGCCATCGAGCTGGAGGAGACCCCCACCGAGTGGGGTCCGGCGCTACGCACGCCAGCTCCTGGCCGCATCGCCGGCGTCCGTCCGCGCTGGGTGCACCAGGCCGGTCGGCTGGGACAACACAGCGCAGAGTGGCGGGAAGCTACCGAGAAAGGACCTACCGACTCACCCCTGCCGCCCAGCGCGACCTCTCCTCGATCTGGGATTCACCCAAGAGCGCTGGGACGCACGGCAGGCCGAGATCCAACGCGGCACTTGTGACAGGTCAGGTTTGGACGCCTGCTTCGCCCGTGCCCGGTTTGCCGCGAACTGGGTAGGGTGAACCCCATGACGGGATCCTTCGCACCTGCCCTGCGGGACCACGATGGTGAACTGGCTCCCACGGTCTTCCTGATCGCTCATGACGACTATCACGCGAGTCACGTCGGAAGGACGGCGGACGGGCGACAGTTCTTCATCACGACTCCCTTCGCGCCAGGTGCGGAGTTCGTGGCGCGCTACCTGTTCGATGACGCCGGGCAACTGACCGACGCAGAAGTCGTGCCGCTCGGGCCCCGACCTGGCAATGGAGTCTTGCCCGGGAACACCGCCGCCTTCACTGCCCAGGAAGAGACGATGCAGCGGCTGCTGGACGAGGTCGGGCCGGTGAGCTACGGAGAGATCACGATCGCGCCGTTCGCCGTCAAGGCACACGGACGGGCGTTCGGGATGGTGCTGAACGGGCCCGACCCCGAGGATCCCCACGAGGAGTGGTACTGGTCGGTCAATCTGGAGCCCGGTGACTTCATGGGTTTCTACGCTCCCTGGGATTCCGGAGAGTACGACACCTGATGCGGCTCGAGTGTCACCCCTGACCGAGAAGAAAGTTGGAAACTGATGGCTGGTAGCCGCCGCGAAGGCATCCATGGCAAGGACGCGGGAACTGCCGACGCCCAGGGGTTCGTCGCGCCGTCGGTGGGGTTGGTCGATCACGCGCTCTACTTCACCGCCGCACCGGACGTTCTGGCCAAGACGAAGCAGGTCCTGGACGAGGGTCGGCTGGAGCTACCGGGTGCCGTGATCGTCTGGGACGAGACGATCGGCCGGCGAAAGGGCTCCAAGGCGGTCCCAGGCTCCTGGTGGGCGACCCACGGGTCGGTGACCATGACGCTGGTGTTCGCCAGCGACGCGGTGGACGGGACCTCCCTCCGTGAGCTGGCGGCCGACGGAGTGTTGGCCGCGATCGACTCCTTCGCCCCCGACTCGCCGGCGAGCTACGACGGCGACGGTGGCTTCGTCCTGGCCGGAAGGCGGCTGGGCATGATCGGGCACGAGGTGCACGGCGATGCCGAGATCCTCGTCGTCCGGGTGAACGCCGTCACCGACTTCGACAAGGCGCCGCCGGCGGTACGGGACGGCCACAGCCGGCTGATCGATGTGATCGACGTGGGCAGCCTGCCGCTGGGCCGGGCTGGAACGCTGCCGAACAGCCTGTCCCAGGCGATCCTGCGCGAGGTGCCCGCCAGGCTCCTGGCCTGATCCCATGAAGCGGCGCGAGGGAGTTCAACCCGCCCGGTAGAGTGAGCGCACTGTGAGCCCGAGCGACCTGTACCAACGCCACCGGCACAGCCTGTTGCAGTTCGTGCGGTTCGGGTTGGTCGGTGGCGTCGGCGTGCTGGTCAACCAGGTGGTGCTGGTGATCACCAACGTGATCGCCCGGGACTGGTTCGGGATGCACAACAACGACGTGGTCGCCCCGGTGCCGTTCACCGACTTCAACGTCCGCAACTACCACGTCTACGTGATGATCGCCTTCCTGGTGGCGAACCTCTGCAACTTCCTGCTCAACCGGCACTGGACCTTCCGCAGCGCCGGCCACGCCGGGGTCTGGAAGGAGTACTGGCCCTTCCTCGCGGTCGGTCTGGCCGGGCAGATGGTGGGCCTGCTGCTGATCACCGCGCTGATGCACCCGCACTCGCCGATCGGTCTCTCCAGCGAGATCTTCGACAACTCCACCGGGTTCCGCACCAAGCTCTACTGGGCGAACCTGATTACCATCGCCTGCGTCACGCCGATCAACTTCGTGCTGAACAAGCTGTGGACGTTCCGCGCCGTGCGCCGGCACCGGACCGGGGAGGTGAGCTGATGTACCTGAAGAGCCTCACCCTGCGCGGCTTCAAGTCCTTCGCCTCCACCACAACGCTGCGGTTCGAACCGGGCATCACGTGCGTGGTCGGCCCCAACGGCTCGGGCAAGTCGAACGTGGTGGACGCGCTCAGCTGGGTGATGGGCGAGCAGGGCGCCAAGACGCTGCGCGGCGGCAAGATGGAGGACGTCATCTTCGCCGGCACCTCCGGTCGCGCCCCGCTGGGCCGCGCCGAGGTGCTGCTCACCATCGACAACTCCGACGGCGCGCTGCCGATCGACTACACCGAGGTCACGATCTCGCGGACCATGTTCCGCTCCGGCGGCTCGGAGTACGCCATCAACGGCACCACCGCCCGGCTGCTCGACGTGCAGGAACTGCTGGCGGATTCGGGCATCGGCCGCGAGATGCACGTCGTGGTCGGTCAGGGCCAGCTCGACAGCATCCTGAACGCCACCCCGGAGACCCGGCGCGGCTTCATCGAGGAGGCCGCGGGCGTCCTGAAGCACCGCAAGCGCAAGGAGAAGGCGGAGCGGAAGCTGGAGGCCACCGGCGCCAACCTGAACCGCCTGACCGATCTGTTGAACGAGATCCGCCGGCAGCTCAAGCCGCTCGGGCGGCAGGCCGAGGTGGCCCGCAAGGCGGCCATCATCCAGGCCGAACTGCGGGACGCGAAGGCGCGGCTGATCGCCGACGACTACCAGGCCGCGCTCACCTCGCTGGTCAGCGATCAGGAGGCCGAGCAGACGCTCAAGGCCCGCCGCCGGCAGGTGGAGGGCCAGTTGGCGCAGGCCCGCGAAGCCGAGCAGGCGGCCGAGCAGGCCTCCCGGGAGGCGATCCCCGAACTCACCCGGGCGCAGGAGACCTGGTACGCCCTGGCCGCCCTGGCGGAGAAGGCGGGTTCGACCGCGGCGATCGCCGCTGAGCGGCTCCGTTCGGCCGAGTCGATGGGCGACGCCGAGCGGCCCGGCCGTGACCCCGAGGCGATCGAGCGGGAGGCCGCGTCGGTCCGGGAGGCGGAGGCCGCGCTGCGGGCCGAGATCGAGGTCAAGGCCGAGGCGCTGACCGCCGCCACCGCCGCCCGGGAAGCCGCCGAGACCGCCTACACCGCCGCCGAGCGGCAGTACCAGGCCCATCAGCGGGCGATCGCCGACCGGCGCGAGGGCCTGGCCCGGCTGGCCGGAGAGGTCAACACGCTGCGCGGCCGGGCCGAGTCGGCGGTGGCCGAGATCGGGCGGCTGAGCGAGGCCCGGGACGAGGCCGAGCAGCGGGCGGCGGCCGCCCGGCACGACTTCGCCGCGCTGGAGACCAGGCTGGCCTCGCTGAGCGCGGGGGAGGCGGGGCTGGACGCGGCCTACGAGGCCGCTGAGGCCGAGCTGGAGCGGCTGCGTGTCGAGGTCGAGGAACTGCATGCCGCCGAGACCGCCGCCACTGCCGGTCGGGGAGCCCTGGCCGCCCGGGTCGAGGCGCTCGCCCTGGGCCTGGAGCGCCGGGACGGCTCCGCCGCGCTGCTGACGGCGGGGGAGCGGCTGAACGGACTGCTGGGCAGCGTGGCCGCGCTGATCTCGGTGCATCCCGGTGCCGAGGTCGCCGTGGCCACCGCGCTGGGCGCGGCCGCGGATGCCGTGGCGGTCACCGGGGTGGACGCGGCGCTGGGCGCCTTCGAACACCTCAAGACGGCCGATCTGGGACGGGCCGGGCTGCTGCTCGGCGGCCCCGGGGTGGCGGTCGACCCGTCCGACTGGCCCGCGCTGCCCGGCGGGCTCCGGTACGCCCGCGACCTGCTGGACTGCAGCGCGGAACTGCGTCCGGCGATCGACCGGCTGCTGTTCAAGGTGGCCGTGGTGCCCGACATGGCGGCCGCCGCGGCACTGGTCGCCGACCTGCCCGATCTCACCGCGGTGACCCGGGAGGGCGACCTGCTGAGCTCGTGGTTCGCCGCCGGCGGCTCGCAGTCGCAGCCCTCGCTGATCGAGGTGCAGGCCGCCGTGGACGAGGCGACCACCCAGTTGGCCGCCGCCCAGGCCGAGTCCGAGCGGCTCCGGTTCGCCCTGGCCGCCAAGCAGGCCGAACTGGACGGCGCCACCGAGCGGGCCGAGGCCGCGCTCGCCCGGCTGCACGAGTCGGACGCCGCCCACGCCGGCCTGGCCGAGGAGGCCAACGACCTGAACCAGGCGATCCGGGCCGCCACCGCCGAAACCGGGCGGCTGGAGGCGGCGATCACCCGCGCCCAGGAGATCCGCGACCAGGCCACCGCCGCCCTGACCGGGCTGGAGGAGCGGCTCGCCCTGGCCAGCGAGGAATCCACCACCAGCGAGGCCGACCCCACCGACCGCGACCGGGCCAGCGACGCCACCCGCGCCGCCGCCGCCGCCGAGATGGAGGCGAGGCTGGCGCTGCGGACGGTCGAGGAG
>JAEXCA010000030.1 GCA_023393755.1 Actinomycetes bacterium
AGATCGTCCTCCGGGGCCCGTTCGGGTGTCCGTGAGGCCATCTGGAGGTCGATTTGTTCACCGGACGGCACGGCCGGGACAGCAGGACCGGCCAGCGGTTAATACCGGCAGGCGCCCGCGAGGCGTCGCTGAGCGGTGACTGCGCGCGGCCATCCCGGTGGGCGCCGGCCGGCGAACGGGCCACGCCGGCGTGGCCGGGAGCCGATAGATTGGCCTTATTCCGTCAGCAGAAGGAGCCCCGCGTGACTGACCCCGCCGCCACCAGCGTCGCTGCCTCGCAGGGCGAGGCATCTTCCTCGCCCTCGGGCGACGCTGAGCAAGCTCGCGTCGCCGCTCGGGCTTCGTCGATCTACACCCAGGCGCTCGGGGTGATCGAGACGATCGAACCCCGGATCGCCGATGCCACCCGCGCGGAACTGGCCGACCAGCGAGGTTCGCTGAAGCTGATCGCCAGCGAGAACTACGCCTCGCTGCCGGTGCTGATGACGATGGGCACGTGGCTCTCCGACAAGTACGCCGAGGGCACCGTCGGGCACCGGTTCTACGCCGGCTGCCAGAACGTCGACACCGTCGAGTCGGTGGCCGCCGAGCACGCCCGCGAGTTGTTCGGCGCCGAGTACGCCTACGTCCAGCCGCACTCCGGGATCGACGCCAACCTGGTCGCCTACTGGGCGATCCTCTCCCACCGGGTCGAGGCCCCTGCCCTGCAGCGGCTGGGCGCCAAGACGGTGAACGACCGCTCCGAAGCCGACTGGGAGGAACTCCGGGCCACCTTCAACGCCCAACGCGTGATGGGCATGAGCCTGGACGCCGGTGGTCACCTCACCCACGGGTTCCGGCACAACATCTCCGGCAAGATGTTCCAACAACACGCCTACGGCACCAACCCCGAGACCGGCCTGATCGACTACGACAAGCTGCGCGCCGACGCCCGGGAGTTCAAGCCGCTGATCATCGTGGCCGGCTACTCCGCCTACCCGCGGCGGGTCAACTTCGCGACGATGCGAGAGATCGCGGACGAGGTAGGCGCCACCCTGTTCGTCGACATGGCCCACTTCGCCGGCCTGGTGGCGGGCAAGGTGTTCGCCGGCGAGGAGAACCCGATCCCCTACGCCCACATCGTCGCCTCCACCACCCACAAGTCGCTGCGCGGCCCGCGCGGTGGCTTCGTCCTGGCCACCCCGGAGTACGCGCCGACGGTCGACCGGGGTTGCCCGATGGTGCTGGGCGGTCCGCTCAGCCACGTCATGGCCGCCAAGGCGATCGCCTTCGCCGAGGCCCGCCAGGCCGGCTTCCAGACCTACGCCCAGGCGGTGGCCGACAACGCCAAGAGCCTGGCCGAGGGCCTGCTGAAGCGGGGCGTGAAGCTGGTCACCGGTGGCACCGACAACCACATCGTGCTGCTGGACGTGAGCAGCTTCGGGCTGACCGGCCGGCAGGCCGAGTCGGCTCTGCTGGAATCCGGCATCGTGACCAACCGCAACTCGGTGCCGGCCGATCCCAACGGCGCCTGGTACACCTCCGGCGTCCGGGTCGGGACGCCCGCGCTGACCTCCCGCGGCTTCGGCGCGGCCGAGTTCGACCGGGTGGCCGAGCTGATCACCGGCGTGCTGCAGGGCACCACCCCGGCCCCGACCGCCGACGGACGCCCGGGCAAGGCCAAGTACCTGCTGGCCGACGGGGTCGCCGACCGGACGAAGGCGGCCTCGGCCGAGCTGCTGAACGCCCACCCGCTCTACCCGGGCCTGGAGTTGTAGGAGCCCGAAAATTGGAAGGGGCCACCAGGAACCGTCCCGGGTGGCCCCGGAACCGTCCCCGGTGGTCCCGGGTCAACCCTTCGAGACTCCGCCTTCGGCGGACCTCAGGGATCGATCTTGGTCAGCGGGAGAAGAGCGTCCCCTGCATGGTGGTGACGAAGTTGCGGATGGCGTCCGGCAGGTCGCGCAGGTGCCAGTCGTCGCCGGCGTGGTACCAGGGCAGATCCTGGCCATCGGCGGTCTCGTCCTCGTCGGCATCGGCGATGGCCTGCAACCACCGGTCCGCGCCGCCCAGCACCACGGCGTAGGGCAGGATCACCGCCAGCTGCTCGGGGACGCGACCCTTCGGCAGCTGATCGGTCGGCTGGGTGAGCAGCGTGCCGCTGAGCACCTGCAGGCCGCTCAGCACCCCGGCACCGGCGGTGGTCCGCGACGGCATCTCGGCCGCGACGAAGATCACGCCCAGGGCGATCAGCACCAGCGCCACGCCGGCCAGGCCGAAGGTGGTGAACGCCGCCAGCAGGATCGTGATCACCAGGGCCGCCCCCAGCGCGACCCAGCCCAGCCGGGTCCAGGTGTTCCGGGTGGTGTCCGGACGGCGGGCGAACCAGCCCCGGCTGACCACCTCGTCGTAGAGCTCGGACTGCACCTGCGGGATCACCGGCACCACCGCGCCGGGCAGGGTGGAGACGGTCACCGAGCCACCGGCCGGGGCGATCGCGTCCAGCAGGGTCTTCTCGTAGCCGGCCAGCTTGTCGTCGCTGGCGAGCCGCTCGAACGACCAGTCGGACGCGGCGTGCGCGGAGGCGCGCTCCAACTCGTGGATCCGGAGGTGGCCACGGACGGCCAGGTCCAGCACGGTGGCGGTGATGTCCACCGGGTCGACGTGTTCGTCCAGCACGGTGCCGACCTGCCCGGGACGCACCGCGTCCAGCACCCGGAACTCGCTCTGCCCGTCGGCGATCGGGTGGAACTCGGCGATCCGGGTCGGCGTGGCCAGCCCGGCGGCGTCGCGTCCGACCTTGCGGTGGGCGAACCACAGGCCGAGCCCGCCGAGCACCAGCAGGGCCAGGGCGCTGAGCAGTTCCACCGGGCCGGCGGAGAAGGCCCGCTCGGCGGTCCACAGCGTCCGGAGATCCTCGTTGACGCCGATGACGCCCGCCGGGAACCTCATCGTGGCCTCGACGAACTGGCCCGCGGCCAGCCCCTCGTGGTGGAAGACGGGCGAGGGATTGTCGTGCGTACCGCCGCTGAAGAAGGTGCAGGCGCCGGGCGCGGCCGGATCACCGGCGGCGCAGTCGATCGAGCTGAACAGCGCCGGCGCGGCGACGACGCCCTCGAACAGGGTGACGGGCAGGCTGAGCCCCTGCACCAGCGGCCACCGCAGCACGGTGCTGTCGTCCGCGGCACGCATCGCCGCGCCCCGCACCGTGTACTCCAGGACGACAGGTTCCGTGACACCCTCGGTGGCGATGCTGACGGTGGTCGAACCCTCTCCGGGGGTCACCGTCACAGTCAGGTCCGTGGCGCCGGCCTTGGCGACGACATCGCTGATCGCGAAGCGGTACTCCTGGCTGTTCGGCGTCCGGGTGGCGGTGTCCATCACCTGGGTGAAGGTGGCCGGTGCGGCATCGAAGGTGATCGTGGCCTTCACCCGCAGGGTGCCGTCCGGTTCGACGGTGCCCTCCACCAGGTAGCTTTCGACGGTCTCGGCGGCGTGCGCCGCGCCACTGCCGGCCACCCAGGCCACCAGGCCCACCAGCACGATCAGCATCGCCCGCGCCAGGCGGGAGGCAGTCTTCGTCACGGCTATCGTCCTCACGTTCGTACCCGTCCCCAGCGGGCTGGCGGCCACCAGCGTAACGGTGCCTGGCTCAGGGCGCACGTGTGTTCGGGCCACAATCCCACCGCGGCACCCCCAGCAATTACCCCCAGGGTCCGGTGATCTTCCGCTGTCGGTGACGGCACCGGCCTGACTAGCCTTGCGGCGTGACGCAGCAACCCTGGGGACAGCCGCCCGGCCGGCACCCGGCGCAGCAGCCGGTGCCGCCTCCGGCGCCGTGGCGTCCGGCGACGTGGGGACAGCCACCGGCGGGCCACCCGAGCCTGCCATCCGCGTCGTACGGCGCGCAGCGCCACCCCGGGGGTCCGCCGCCCCTCCACCCGGCGCAGCCACCCGGTCCGGCGCCCCGGCGACCGGGTGGGGGTGGCCCGCTGACGCTGGTGCTGCTGGGCGTGGCGGCGGTGATCGCGGTCGGGTTCTTCGGGTGGAGCCTGGTGCACTACCTGAACTCCCGCGGCACCGACGTCCAGCACGCCCAGCCGACCCGCTCCCCGGAGGTCGCCCCGACCGAGTCCCCGATCAGCCCGGGCACGTCGGCGCCACCGTCCAGCCCGACCGACACCCCAACCCCCCACCCCACCCCCCCCGAGTAGCCCCCCCCCCTCC
>JAEXCA010000034.1 GCA_023393755.1 Actinomycetes bacterium
CGCCGCCACGCCGTCGGCGTCGCCGGCCTCGATCTGCTGCAGGATCCGCTCGTGCTCGGCGACGATGATCTCCGGGCTGAGCCGCTGGCTGCCCTGAAGCTGGGCCATGCAGAGCTTCACCTCGAAGGCGAGCGAACCGTAGATCTCCGAGGTTCTGGCGCTGCCGAGCGAATCCACCAGGGTGGTGTGGAACAGCATGTCCGGATTGACGATGTTGTACTCGCCCCGGTGCCAGAGCGCGGCGATCTCGGCGTTGGCCTCCCTGGCCAACGGGGACGCGGTGCGCTGTTCGGCGAGCCGACGCAGCACCTCGACCTCCAGGTAGGTCCGGGTGTTGTAGATGTCGCGGACGTCGTCCGGCCCGAGTTCCACCACCCGCGCGGTCTTGTGGTTCTTGCGGACGACCACCTTCTCGCTGACCAGCCGCTCGATCGCCGCCTTGGCGGTCGCCCGGGCCACGTCGTAGCGGGAGGCCACGTCGGCCTCGGTGAGAGGGGTGCCCGGAGCCAGTTCACGGCGCAACACCAACGACTTCAGGTCGTCCACCACGGCGTCGACGACGGAAGTGATGTTGAGACTGCGTGCCACCGCTCCTCCTGCTCCCGACCTGAGACTTTACTCCCACAGCCGAGGCTGGGTGTTTTCGGCCCATTCTAGTTCCATATAAGCAAAACTACTTGCGGAGCATGTCTACTTGTTCGACAATCGGCGCAGTCGGTTGAACTCAATGAGGAGATCTCATGCCTGTATTCACGCAGCCGCTCGAGCCAATCGGGTCAAGTCTGGCCCTGTCGGCGCTCGTTGCGGCCATCCCCCTCGCCCTGCTGTTCGTGCTGCTGGGCGTCTTCAAGGTCAAGGCCTGGTTGGCCTCGGTCATTGGTCTGGTGGTTTCCATTCTGATCGCCATCGTCGGTTGGGGCATGCCCGCCATGATGACGCTCTCGGCCACCGCGGAGGGCATCTTCTACGGCGCCTTCCCGATCATGTGGATCCTGTTGAACGCGATCTGGGTCTACCAGCTCTCGGTGATCACCGGGTGGTTCGAGCAGCTCGGTAAGCTGATCCGCTCGATCTCCGATGACCAGCGGATTCTGGCCATCCTGATCGCGTTCTGCTTCGGCGCGCTGATGGAGGCCCTGGCGGGCTTCGGCGCTCCGGTCGCCATCTCGGCCGCCATGTTGATGGCTGCCGGCATGAAGCCGCTCAAGGCAGCTGTGGTGTCGTTGCTGGCCAACACCGCCCCGGTCGCCTTCGGCGCCATGGGCGCCCCGATCATCGCGCTCTCCAGCGTGACCGGGATCGAGCTCCACACCCTTTCTCAGATGGCCGGTCGGCAGACCCCGTTCGTCGCGTTCATCGTCCCGTTGGTGCTGGTCTTCCTGGTCGACGGCCTGCGCGGCGTCAAGCAGACCTGGCCGGTCGCCCTGGTCGCCGGCGGCGTGTTCGGCAGCGCCCAGTTCGTCACCGCGAACTTCATCACCGTCGAGATCACCGACGTCATCGCGGCCCTGGTGACCATCGCGGTCGTCCTGGTCATGTTGCGGTTCTGGAAGCCTTCCAACCCATTGCCGCTGGATCACTCCGCGATCGAGGAGACCGACGCCGCCAAGGCCGGCACCGGCAAGCTCGACAACTACCCCGAGATCACCGCCACCGGTGGCAAGCACCTGTGGGGCGCGATCGCGCCGTACGCGATCATCGTCGCGGTCTTCTCGGTCAGCCAGATCCCGGCGGTCAAGGCCTTCCTGCTCGGCATCGGTCAGGTCAAGTTCCCGTGGCCGGGCCTGGCCGAGATCGGCGCCGACGGCAAGGCCGCCTCGTTGATCATGAACGCCTCCGGCAACCCGGTGATGACCACGGTCTTCACCCTGGATCACATCCGCGCCACCGGCACCCTGCTGCTGCTCTCGGGCATCATCACGGCGATCGTGTACAAGATCAAGCCGGGCGACGCCGTCCGCGCCTACGGCAGCACGCTGAAGCAGCTGCGGTTCACCATCATCACCGTGCTGTCGGTGCTGGGCCTGGCCTACGTGATGAACCTCTCCGGTCAGACCGCGTCGCTCGGCTTCGCGCTGGCTTCGGTGGGTTCGATCTTCGCGCTGATGTCGCCGCTGCTGGGCTGGATCGGTGTCGCGATCACCGGTTCGGACACCTCGGCCAACTCGCTGTTCGGCCTGCTGCAGGCCACCGCTGCCACCCAGGCCGGGCTGAGCCCCGTCCTGATGGCCGCCAGCAACTCCTCCGGTGGTGTGATGGGCAAGATGGTCTCGCCGCAGAACCTGGCGGTCGCCGCCGCGGCCGTCGGCATGATGAACAAGGAAGGTGAGATCTTCCGCAAGGTGGTCGGCTGGAGCCTGGTCCTGCTGGCCTACTTCACCGTCCTCGTCCTGCTACAGGCCGGCCCGCTGGCCTGGATGGTGCCGCCGGTGACGCCGTGACAGCGGTGATCTCCCCGGCAACTCTGCCCGGCCTGCTGGCGGAGTGCGTGGCTGATCCGGGACAGCTGCGTACCTCCGAACTGGACCGGCGGGCGATGGCCCACGACGCGTCGCACTTCCTGCTGCTGCCGTCGGCCATCGTGGCCCCACGCGATGCTGAGGAGGTGGCCCGCCTGCTGCGGGCCACCGCCTCGGCGGGGATCGGCCTCACCTTCCGCTCCGGCGGGACGAGCCTGTCCGGCCAGGGCTGCACCGACCAGGTGCTGGCCGACGTCCGGCGGCACTTCCAGGGTGTGGAGATCCTGGACGGCGGCGAGCGGGTGCGCGTCCAGCCCGGTGTCACGGTGAAGCAACTCAACGCTCACCTGGCGCCGTACGGTCGCAAGCTCGGGCCGGATCCGGCCAGCGAGGCCGCCTGCACGATCGGCGGCGTGGTGGCGAACAACTCCTCGGGCATGGCCTGCGGAACGGTGGAGAACAGCTATCGGACGTTGGAGTCGGTGGTCGCCGTGCTGCCGTCCGGGACGGTGATCGACACCGGTGCGTCCGACGCCGACGCCAAGCTGCGGGCGCTCGAACCCGAGCTGTACGAGGGGCTGCTGAAGCTGCGCGACCGCGTGGTGTCGAACCCTGCGTCGGTGGCCAAGATCGCCCAGCAGTTCTCGATGAAGAACACCATGGGCTACGGGATCAACGCCCTGGTGGACTACGCCACCCCGGCCGAGATCCTCACCCACCTGCTGATCGGCAGCGAGGGGACGCTGGCCTTCGTGGCCTCGGCCACCTTCCGGACGATCCCCATCCGGAGTGCGGTCGCCACGGCGCTGGTGGTGTTCGACGATCTCTACGCGGCGAACAACTCCCTGCCCGGGCTGGTGGCCACCGGTGCCGCCACCCTGGAACTGATGGACGCGACCTCGCTGCGGGTCGGCCAGCGGTTCCCGGACACCCCGGACATGATCAAGGTGCTGGACGTCTCGACCCAGGCGGCGCTGCTGCTGGAGTACCAGGCGACCTCGGCTGCGGAGCTGGAGCACCTGGTCCGCGAGGCCCGTCCGACGCTGGACAAGCTGCCGGTCGGCGGCCCCGTCCAGCTCACCGACGACGCCGCGCTGCGGGCCGGGCTGTGGACGCTGCGGAAGGGGCTGTACACCTCGGTGGCCGGCGCCCGTCCGTCGGGTTCCACGGCGCTGCTGGAGGACGTCGTCGTCCCGGTGGAACGTCTGGCAGACACCTGTGTCGAACTGGCTGTCCTGTTCGACAAGTTCGCCTACGAGGACTCGGTCATCTTCGGTCATGCCAAGGACGGCAACGTCCACTTCATGATCACCGACCGGTTCGAGAACGACGAGCAGATGAAGCGGTACGTCGACTTCACCGAGGAGATGGTCGATCTCATCCTGGCCAACGACGGTTCGTTGAAGGCCGAGCATGGCACCGGCCGGGTGATGGCGCCGTACGTCCAGCGGCAGTACGGCGACGAGCTGTACCAGGTGATGTGCGAGATCAAGCGGTTGTTCGATCCGCGCGGGCTGCTGAACGCCGGGACCATCATCACCGACGACCCGGAGTTGCACCTGAAGCACATCAAGCTCAACCCGAGCATCGATGAGGAGGTCGATCGCTGCACGTCCTGTGGGTACTGCGAGCCGGTGTGTCCGTCCCGCAGCCTCACGCTCACACCACGGCAGCGGATCGCCGTCCGGCGGGAGATCGAGACGCTGGAGGCGGCGGGCGACCTGGACGCGGTGGCCCGGTTGGAGAAGGAGTTCGACTACCAGGTGGTGCACACCTGCGCGGTCGACGGCATGTGCGGCACCGCCTGCCCGGTGAAGATCAACACCGGGCTGCTGGTGAAGAAGCTGCGGCGGGAGAAGACCACGCCGACGGCCACCAAGGCGGTGTGGACGACCCTCGCCAAGCACTGGAAGGGGACGACCGGCACCTTCTCGACGGTAATGAGCGTCACCAATGCGCTGCCTGGCCCACTGGAGACCGCCCTGATCGGGGTCGACAAGGGCGCTCGGGCGGTGCTCGGCAAGGACAACATCCCGTTGTGGTCGAGGGAGCTGCCGGGCGGCGGTCCGTCGCGGGCGCGTCCCCGTCCGTTGGAGCCGGTGACCGCGGTCTACCTGCCGGCGTGCGTGAACGTGATGTTCGGGCCGCTGGAGGGTCAGGGCGTCCAACTCAGCTTCGAGGCGCTGTGCGCGAAGGCCGGGATCAGCCTGCTGGTGCCGGAGGGGATCGAGTCGCTGTGCTGCGGTACGCCGTGGTCCAGCAAGGGCATCCCCAACGGGTACGAGGAGATGAAGTCCAGGGTGCTGCCGGTGATCCGGTCGGCGACCGAGGACGGCCGGCTGCCGGTGGTGTGCGACGCCTCGTCCTGCACCGAGGGCTTCCTGCACATGATCCAGTCGGATCCGTCGCTCAAGGTCGAGGTGATCGACGCGGTGACCTTCGTCGCCCGGCACGTCCTGCCGGTGTTGGGCGAGTACCGCAAGATCGATTCGGTCACCCTGCACCCGACCTGCTCGTCCACGCAGCTGGGGATCAACCCCGACCTGCTGAAGGTGGCCAAGGCCACCGCCGAGAAGGTCAACGTGCCGGTCGACTGGGGCTGCTGTGCCTTCGCCGGCGACCGCGGCATGCTCCACCCGGAGCTGACCGCAGCCGCCACCACCCCGGAGGCCGCCGAGGTGGCCAGGCTGGGAGCGTCCGCGCATGCCAGCCTCAACCGCACCTGCGAGCTGGGCTTGACCCGGGCCACCGGCCAGCCCTATCGCCACATCCTCGAGCTGCTCGCCGAGCAGGTCGAATAGTCGTCTAGGGGCGGACACCAGGGGGTGGTTCCGGTGCTCCTCAGGCGCCGGAGCCACCCCCGCTCCGCTGTCCGGACACGGACATGGACCGGGGGACGGTTCTCTGGTTCGTTTCGGACCGGGGGACGGTTCTCTGGTTCGGTTCGGACCGGGGGCCGGTTCTCTGGCTCGCTTCGGACCGGGGGACGGTTCCCTGGCCTGTTGAGGAGCTGGCGGTGGATAACTCGCCTTCGCCCGTCGGGGTTATCCACAGCTCGCTGAACTGCTTGGCACGTTCGGTGCGTTGGTGGCCAGAGTCATGGGTCCCTAGAGAACGGACGACCCATGCCTCGACAAGCTCGACAACTCAGCGAATCCGGGATTTACCACGTGGTGCTTCGCGGCATCAATCGGCAGGCGATCTTCCTCGACGCAGAAGATCACCTGCGCTTCCTGCGCTACCTGAATGACCTTCGTGCAGTCTCAGGATGCGCTGTCCTTGCGTACTGCTTGATGGGCAACCACGTCCATCTCGTGCTGCGGACCGGAACCGAGACCATCGGCCAGGTGGTCAAGCGACTTGGTGTGCGTTATGCACGCTGGTACAACACCAAGTACTCCAGGGTTGGGCACGTCTTCCAGGACCGCTTCAGGAGTCGGCCAGTGGACGACGATGAGTACCTGGTCACGCTACTTCGCTACGTCTGGAACAACCCGGTGAAGGCCGGCATCGTTGAGCGGCCCGGCCAGTATCGCTGGAGCAGCCTGAGTCAAGGCGCCCTGGTTGATCGGGAGGTATTGCAGTCTTTCGTTGAACCAACCACCCTGGCGCAACTGAGCTCCACGGCCGACGCGGGGGTGGTCGACCCTGATCCGTTACCACCGGATCGGGTGACGCTGACCGACGCTGCGGTGGAGAGAATGCTCGACCAGTTGTGCCAGCAGCACTACGCGACCAGCTTCGAGTGGCTCCCGATCCGGGCCCGCAACCGCGTCATCTCGCGGGCGCTGCGTCAAGGGGCGTCGATTCGGCAGCTGTCTCGGCTCACCTCGCTAGGCAGAGGGGTGGTCAGACGGCTCGGCGAGCGTGGAGCGCCGCTGGATCAGCAATGACGCGGGGGAGACGCCGCGGACCGCGGGACGGTTCCCTGGTCCGCGGTGGACCGGAGAACCGTCCCCCGGTCCGTGGCAGTCGAGGCGGACGGGTTCGCCGAGGGTGGGGACGATGGCCATGGCGCTGGTGCGCGCGCGGATGTGCTCGCCGAACGCCTTTCCTACCTCGGGGGTGCCGTGGACGGTGAACACCGTGGTCGGACGTGGGGTCAGGTCGGCCAGCCAGTCCAGCAGGTCGGAGCGGTCGCCGTGGACGGAGAACTCGTCGTCCTGCAGCACCTCGGCACGCACCGGGACGTAGCGGCCGTGCATCTTCAGCTGGGTGGCGCCGTCGACCAGGGAACGGCCGCGGGTGCCCTCGCCCTGGTAGCCCACCAGCACCACGGAGTGCTTGTGGTCGGGCAGCATGTGCTCCAGGTGGTGCAGCACCCGGCCGCCGGTCGCCATCCCGGAGGAGGCGATGATGATGCACGGGTGCTTCGGATCGTTCAGCCGGATCGACTCCTCGGTCGAGCGCACCTCGCGAAGCTGCGACAGGTGGATGAAGTGGTCGGGGTCGAGATCGGGACGCAACTCGTCGCGGAACGACGGATCCCGGTAGACCGCCAGGGCGGCCAGCGCCATCGGGGAGTTCACGAAGATCGGCACCTCCGGGATGCGGCCGTCGTCCTGCATCTCCGACAGGGTCTTCAGCAGCACCTCGGTGCGGTCCACCGCGAAGGCCGGCACCAGCACCGAGCCACCGCGGCGCACCGTCCGGCGGATCAGGTCGGCGAACGGCTCGTGCGCCACCGAGGGTTCGGGGTGCTCCCGGTCGCCGTAGGTCGATTCGATCAGGACGGTGGCCGCTCCCGGCGGCACCTCGCGGGGTCGCAGCACCGGGTGCTCGTGGCGTCCGACATCGCCGGAGAACACCACCTCGGTGCCCGGGGTGGTCACGTGGATGCTGGCTGAACCCAGGATGTGCCCCGCCGGGTAGTAGCGTGCCACGATTCCGTCCCCGAGGTCGAGCGGCGAGTGGTAGCCGACGGCGCGGAACAGCGGCAGCGTGGCCTCCACGTCGGCGGTGGTGTACAGCGGCAGCGGCGGGGTGTGCTTGGAGTAGCCGCGCTGCGCGGCGTGCTCGGCGTCCCGCTCGTTGAGGAAGGCCGAATCCCGCAGCACGATCTCGGAGAGCCGGATCGAGGGAGCGGTCGCCCAGACCGGGCCGGCGAAGCCGCCGCGGACCAGCCGCGGCAGATAGCCGACGTGGTCCATGTGGGCGTGGGTGAGCAGCACGTCGGTGATGGACGAGGGCTCGACGCCGAACGCGGCCCAGTTCAGCTCCCGGAGCTCCTTCTCACCCTGGAACAGGCCGGCATCGACCAGGATGCGGCGATCCCCCACGGTGAGCAGGTACTTCGAGCCGGTCACCGTGCCGGCGCCGCCGAGGAAGGTCAGTGTGGTTCCCATACCCCTACTGTGGCGCACCCGATGCCAGTTTCGGTGGCAGGCGGGGCGCTGGCCGCGGAATCCCGGTTCCGGGCCGGCACCACGGCCAACGCCGTAGCCGGTGGCCGGCCCGGAACGGCGGGCGGTCGCCGATACCTCAGGGAGGGGTTTCGACATTCCCGCGAGATCGTTGACCGGGCCACGCGGACGGGCTTAGCGTGGCAGCCACCCCGGTCCCGCGTCGGATGAGCAGGACCTGCCGCCTTGAGAAAGGTCGATCCCCCTTGTACCGCAAACTCCTGATTGCGACCGGCGTGCTCGCCCTGGCATTCCCCGCCACGGCCAACGCCGCGCCCGGCGATTCCCTCGATCGCTTCGAGAAGGCCGAATCCTCCGGCAAGATCGACTCCACCGTCCGGCCACGCAGCCTCAGCCGGGACTCCAAGGTCCAGGTGATCGTCGAGGTCGAGGGCGATCCGGTGGCCGTGGTGGAGTCGAACGAGGGCCGCAAGCTGTCCGCCAGTGAGCGCAAGGCCGTCCGCGACGACCTGCGCAAGAAGCAGGACAAGGTGGCCAGGACGGTCACCGGCCGCGGCGGCGAGGTCCGCTCCACCATGCAGTCGGCCTACAACGGCCTGCGGGTCGAGCTGAAGTCCTCGCAGCTGGACGCGGTCGCCGCCCTGCCCGAGGTCGTGGCGATCCACGCGGTCCCGCTGCACACCCTCGACAACACCGTCTCGGTGCCGTTCCTCGGCGTCCCCCAGGTCTGGGAGTCCACCGGCTACACCGGCAGGAACGTCAAGGTGGCGATCATCGACACCGGCATCGACTACACCCACGCCAACTTCGGCGGACCGGGGACGGTGGCGGCCTACGAGGCCGCCCACGCCGCTGAGGCCAGCGAGGCCGACCCGACGCTGTTCGGCCCGGCGGCTCCGCGGGTGAAGGGCGGCTGGGACTTCGTCGGCGACGACTACGACGCCGATCCCGACAGCGCCACCTACCAGCCGGTGCCGCATCCCGATCCCAACCCGCTGGACTGCAACGGCCACGGCTCGCACGTCGCCGGCACCGCCGGCGGCAACGGCGTGCTGCCGGACGGCAGCACCTACACCGGCCCGTACGACGCTGCCACCTCGGCCCAGCAGTTCAAGGTGGGCCCGGGCGTGGCACCCGAGGTCGACCTGTACGCCCTGCGGGTGTTCGGCTGCGGCGGTAGCACCGACATCACCACCGAGGCGATCGACTGGGCGGTGGCCAACGACATGGACGTGATCAACATGTCGCTCGGCTCCAGCTTCGGCCGCTCCAGCGAGCCGGACGCGGTCGCCGCGTCCAACGCGGTGGGCGCGGGCGTCGTCGTGGTCGCCTCGGCCGGCAACGCCGGTCCGTCCCCCTACATCACCGGCGCCCCGGGCGCGGGCGACGGTGTGGTCGCGGTCGCCGCGGTCGACTCCGCCGAGAGCTTCCCCGGTGCCGTCCTCAACCTCAGCACCGGGACCAGCCTGCCCGCGATCCTGGCCAACAACGAGGCGCTGCCCTCCGGCCCGCTGGATGTGGTCGTGGTGCGGGACGCGGCCGGCAACGTGGGCCTGGGCTGCTCGGCCCAGCAGTTCACCGACTCCGGCATCACCGAGGGTGGCAATCAGTTGGCCGTGGTGGTCCGCGGCGACTGCGCCCGGGTGGCCAAGGCGATCTACGGCCAGCAGGCCGGCGCCGCGGCCGTGCTGCAGCTCAACACCGATCCCGGCTACCCGCCGTTCGAGGGCGACATCACCAGCAACCCCGACGACGGCACGCCGTACGTGGTGACCATTCCCTACCTCGGGGTGCGTTCCACCGATCGCGATGCCGTGCTGGCGGCCGAGGGTGGCACCGTCTCGCTGGCCTCCGCGCCGTTGAGCAACCCGGGCTTCCGCGGCTACGGGTCGTTCAGCTCCAGCGGTCCCCGCAACGGCGATTCGGCGATCAGCCCGAACGTCGCGGCACCGGGCGTCTCGATCGTCTCCACCGGAGTCGGGACGGGCTCGGACGGCGCGACCATCTCCGGCACCTCGATGGCGGCTCCGCACGTCGCGGGCGTCGCCGCGCTCGCCGTGCAGTCGCATCCGACCTGGAACGCGGCCGAGATCGCTGCCGCGCTGGTCACCACCGCCGATCCGGAGAAGGTCGCCGGGCAGAACGTGGTGCGCGGCGGCCTGGGCCTGGTGGACGCCGCTCAGGCGGTCAGCACCCAGGTCGTGGTGGGCGGCGACAAGTACGGCACCACCAGCGGCTGGTTCCGCGAGCCCTCGCTCAGCTTCGGCTTCGCCGAACCGAGCCTGGCCTACGCCGGCGTGAAGACGCTGACCGTGCACAACAAGGGTTCGAAGACCGTCACCTACAAGGTGTCGAGCACGGCGAATCCCGAGTCCCGGCCGGCGAAGGTCGTGCTCAGCGAGCGCACCGTCAAGATCAAGCCGGGCAAGACCGCCAAGATCCTGGTGGCGCTGGCCGCGGACGCCCGCAAGCTGGGATCGTCCACCGGTGACGACCAGTTCGCCCTCAACCAGGTCTCCGGCAATGTCGTGCTGACCTCGGACACCGAGGTGCTGCGGGTGCCCTACCTGCTCATCCCGCGGGCGCGGGCCAAGGTGACCGACCAGAACAAGGGCAGCTTCCCGCTGACCGTCAAGGCCAGCAAGAGCAAGAGCACGGACGGGTCGAAGTCGAAGACCAAGACCCAGCCTGCCACCTCGGCCACGGTCAAGCTGATCAACAAGGGTGGGGCTCTGGCTGCCGGTGCGGACTTCTACACCTGGGGTCTGAAGGACGGCAAGGACGTGCCGAAGGGCACGCCCGGCGGCGGCTTCGACCTGCGGGCGGCCGGCGTCCAGTCCTTCGCCGACGCCGAGGACGCGCTGCTGGTGTTCGCGGTGAACAACCACGACCGCTGGTCGAACGCGGCCACCAACGAGTTCGACGTGGAGATCGACATCGACGGTGACGGCGCGACCGACTGGATCGTGTTCAGCTACGACTCCGGCGCGGTCCGCTCCGGCTCCTTCAACGGGTTGACCGAGGTCTTCCTGCAGGAGGTCGCCACCGGCGGTCTGTACGCGGCCGGGTTCGAGGCGGTGGCGCCGACCGACAGCAGCACCATCCTGCTGCCGGTGTGGGCCAGCGATCTGGGCCTCTCCGCGGCGTCGGGTGCCTTCTCCTACACGGTGAGCGGCTACTCGCTGGAGGGCGAGGGCGAGGACACCTTCTCGTCGGCGGCGACCTACAACCCGTGGGCGAGGGCGGTCGAGGACGGTCAGTACGCGGAGGTGCCGGTGGCCGGCAGGAAGACCAAGGCGACCGAGGTCACCGCCGCGATCGACCCCGCGCAGTGGGCCGTCCAGCAGCCGCTCGGGCTGATGGCCGTGGTGCTCGACAACAAGTCGGGTGGCGACGAGGCAGTGCTGATCGCGGGCAAGTAGCGAAGGGACGCCTGGCGCGTCCGGGGTCGCCCAGCCTGGTCCGGGGTTGCCCGACCTCGCCCGGGGGCCGCGCTCCGTCAACAGGCCGGGGAACCGTCCTCGGCCCGAAGTGAGCCGGGAGAACCGTCCCCGTTCTGGGGTGCTTCGTGAAGCCCGCCGTGGCGCGCGGCGGCGGAGGTGGGCGTCCACGGCCGGCGAGCGTTCCGCCGCGTCCCGATCGGCTGTTGGAAGAATGGGCCCGTGACCGACTACCAGCTGATTCCCACCCCGCCGTCCTGGCAGGACTACCTCCTCCTGCGGTCCGGGGCCGGGCTGTCGCCGCGGACGCCCGAGCAGGCGATGGCGGCGGTGACCAACAGCTGGGCCTTCTGCCACCTCCAGGACCAGGCCGGACGGGCGGTGGCGATGGGGCGGGTGATCGGGGACGGTGGCTGGTACTTCCACATCGCCGACATCGCCACCCTGCCCGCCCATCAGCGCCGGGGCCTCGGCGGACGGGTGGTGGACTGGCTCGTGGCCGAGATCACCGGCCGGGCCCCGGTTGATCCCTACATCACGCTGATCGCGGATCCGCCCGGCCAGCCGCTGTACCGCAGGCTCGGGTTCGTCCCCACCGATCCCAGCATCGGCATGGTCTACCGCCCGCCGGCCCAGGGGCTCCAGGAAGCCTGATCAACGACCCACCGACGATCCCGAGCCTGACGAAGGGTCGAAGCAAGAACTAGTGGGATGGGTTCGTCCGCAGAGATGGTCGATGCCAGCCCGCCGAGCCCGCCGGAACGCAGCCGGTCCGCACAGGTTGTCGTTCCCAGAGCCCAAACCGGCCTGAGAACGACCAGTTCTGCGGACGCCGTTGCAGCGCACCCGCGGAACCTGCTGAGAACGACCAGCTCTGCGGACGCGGCGTCCCGAACCAGCCAAGGGCTGGGCGTTGGGCTCGGTGGGCGGAGCTCAGCGGCGGGCGGAGCAGAGCTTGAGGTCGGTTCCGTTGCCGAACCGGAAGTCGTACCGCTCGCCGTCCACGGTGACGATCACCCGCATCCCGTCCACCTGCGCCTGGGTGTAGCTGACCCCGGGGGAGGGGCAGCCCAGGGACGAGTCCTGCCAGGTCACCGCCTCGGCCGACTCCAGCACCGGGGTGCCGGTGATCTGCCGGCCGGCGAGGTGGTCGACGAGAGCCTGCCAGCGTTCGGGGGAGACCTCGGCCGGGGCGCCGGAGGGCAGCGGTGCGGTGGTCTGCAACGGCGGACGGGAACTCGGCCACCCCGACGGGGTCGCCGTGGCGGGTGCGGGTTCGGTGGACGAGGGTGTCATCGGAACTCCTGCCGGGCTGCATCCTGTCACCGCCCAGACGACGGCCAGCAGCAGACCGACGGGCAATGCCCGGTGCCGACCGGCCATGGGGCCTCCTCGAACGGTGCTCTCTGCCCTCCAGCGTAGGCGGGTCGCGCAATTCTGCGCCTTGACCGTGGGCCGGGCGGCGAGTGCACTGGAACTGGCGCCGGTCCCCTCCGGGCACCCAAGCCGGTGCCGATGAGGTGGCACCATGCTGGTGGTGAATCTGGCGTTCCTCGCCCTGGCCGTCGCCCAGGTGGTGGTCGCGGTGATCGGACTACGGGGCTCCTGGCCGATGCGGCTGGCCGGCTTCCTCGCCCTGGCCGGCTGGGTGGTGGCGATCGTCTGGGCGGTGCTCAATGCGCTGCGGCTGCTCTCCGGCGAGGACGACTCCGCGCCGAGCCTCGGCCTCGCCTCCTACGTGCTCCTGCTCGCCGCGGTCTCCGGTCTGGGCCTGGCCTTCCTCGCCTTCGTCAAGTGCGGTCCGCCGGTGGTACCGCGCAGTCTCCACGCCCTGGGCCTGGCAGCGCTGCTGGTGGCGATCGCGGCGGTCGCCGTACCCCAGGAGAAGGTGTCGGCCCCGACCTGGGCGATCGTGCTCGCGGTCGCACTCCCGGTGCTGTGGGGGCTGGCCTGGCTGATCCCGTACCTGCTGCTGCGCGGCAGCGTCGAGTTGACCGGCTACGCCGCGGCCCGGTCCGACTTCCTGCTGCCCTTCCCCGGCGGCCGGCGGTGCTGGGTGATCCAGGGCAACGACAGCGCCTTCAACCACAATCACGGCAACCTCACCCAGGGCTTCGCCTGGGACTTCCGCCGGGGCTGCGGCACCCCCGTCCTGGCTGCCGCCGCGGGCCGGGTGAGCCGGGTGATCGACAGCAACGACGGGATCGGCGGCCCCAACAACCTGGTCGAGATCGAGCACCCGGACGGGTCGGTCGCCTCCTACCTGCACATCAGCAAGGGGTCGGCCCGGGTGGCCGTGGGAGCCGCCGTGAACCAGGGCGACCAGATCGCCGACGTGGGCAGCGTCGGCCACAGCCTGACCGGGCACATCCACTTCCACGTCCGGCAGGGGGCCGACACCGTTCCGGTGCGGTTCGCCGACGTCCCCCGGCACGGCGGCGTCCCCCGCGGGTTCTGCTTCTACACCTCCGGCAATGCCCAGGTGGCATAGGACGGGGGGAGGATGACCGACGACGCCGTCCTGCCCGGGTTGCGGACCTACCTGGTGATCCTCGACCTGGCGCTCACGCTCGCCGCCACCCTGCTCGGTGCCGCCGCCCTCGGTGGCCTGCGGGGCGACCTCCCCATGCTGCTGTCCTCGCTGGTGGTGGCCCTGGGCTGGCTGGGGCTGGCCGGCTGGGGGCTGGTGAACCTCGGACGGGCCTGGCCGGGGCTCGCGCTCGGCCGGCCCTCCGGGCTGCTGCGGACGACCCGGCCGTGGCTGCTGACCATGGCCTGGTGGGCGCCGGCCGCCGGGCTGCTGTTCGGCTTCCTCGCCCTGATCGGCTGCGGCCCACTCTGGATCCCGGGGCTGTTCCACTGGTCCGGGCTGGCGCTGGCCGCGCTCAGCCTCGGCGCCCACTACAGCCTGCCGGCGATCGCCCGCGCCTTCGCCGGCGGCCCGCATCCGGACGCGCCGGGGCGTCCCTGGTGGCGGGTGGTGCTGCACGCCGGCGGACTCGCCGTGGTCTGGGCGCTGGTCTGGGCGGTGCCCTACCTGGCCTGGCTCCGGGACGACGTCGACCCCGCCGACTACACCGCCGCGCCGACCGGCTTCCTGCTGCCCTGGCCGGGCGGTCAGGACGGCTGGGTGCTGCAGGGCAACAATGCCGGCCTGAACCACAATGCCGACCACAACGACCAGGATTTCGCCTGGGACTTCCGCCGGGAGTGCGGCACCCCGGTGCTGGCGGCGATGGCCGGGACGGTCACCGACGTGGTGGACGGCAACGACGGGATCGGCGGCAACAACAACCTCGTCCAGGTTCGGCATGCCGACGGCTCGGTGGCCTCCTACCTGCACATCCGCCAGGGCAGCGCCGTGGTGGCGACCGGGGACCCGGTCAGCCAGGGCGACGCCCTCGCCCGGGTCGGCTGCGTCGGGAACTCACTGACCGGCCACCTCCACTTCCACGTCCGCTCCGGCTCGACCGGGCCGACGATCCCGGTCCGCTTCGACGATGTGGACGGGGGCGTCCCGCGCAGCTTCGGCAGCTACACCTCCGGCAACCGCGGCTGACCGGCTACTGGGTTCTGGAGAAGGAGACCCGCAGCGCGTTCACCACCGCCGGGATGGTCCAGACGAATGCCCAGATCGCGCCCAGCAGCGAGACCACGGCGAACACCACCGCCAGCAGTTGGTCGCCCAGGCTCACCACGATCCCGGGCAGCCAGCCGTGCACCAGCCCCAGGACGAGCTGCAGCCCGAACGACACCCCGAGGTGGATCATCAGCGCGGTCGCCTGCAGGAACTTCTGCTGGGCGGCCACCAGCAACCCGAGGAAGACCAGTTTGAGGAACAGCAGCAGGCCCAGCACGGTGGCCGATTCCGAGACCGGGAAGAACCCCCACACCGCCAGGTAGGCGATGGTGCCGAAGGGGGTGGCGACGAACAGCCCGAACATCACCAGCAACAGCACCAGCGCAACAAGTGCCATGACGAGGCTGAGCAGGATCCAGCAGAACGACACGATCAGCGTGACGATCCCCTGCACCCGGCCGTAGGCCCGCTGGCTAAGCAGGAAGCTGAGCCCGAGCATGATCACCGAGAACAGCAGGTAGCCGTCGATCAGCGCGAGGTAGCCGATCCCGTTGCCGGGCGGGGTCTCCGCCTCGACGCCGGCCAGCATCGCGGGCTCGACATCGGGGATGCCCAGGGCCGCGGCGGCCACCGGGCCGGCGCTGCCGCCGCCCAGCGCCAGCGACGATCCGGTCTCCACCACGACCACCAGCAGCAGGGCGAAGCAGGCCAGGAAGAACACCGGCCGGCGGACCTCGCCGAGGGTGGCCATCAGGCGTCCTCGGCCAGCACCACGATGCAGCCGGTCGGGCTGCCGCAGCCGAGGACGAAGGTCCCGCCCTCCCGGGGATAGGTGAGCCGGATGCTGTCCCCGGGGTCGAGGTCGGTCCTCAGGTCGCGGCCGGCGAGGGTGACCGCCAGCTTCACCGGCTCGGTGCCGGCCACCAGCAGCGCGCGCCGGGTGACCGACTGCCACGGCCAGCCTTCGGTCAGTTCCTTCACCGTCACCCGGCAGGTGCCGGCGAAGCTGATCGTCGCCCGGTCGAAGCCGCAGGACGGGCTCCCGGTCAGGTCGGAGGTGGTCAGCGCCGCTCCGGGGGAGGCGTCCGGAGCCGCCCAGCCGGGCCAGTCGGCCCCCCGGTCGTCCCTTCCCGCCCCCACCGCTCCGGTCGCGAAGACGGCGATCGCCAGCAGGCCGAGCAGGCCGAGGACGATCAGGGGCTTGCGATCGCTCATCGTTCAGGGTTGCCCGGGTGGCGCGATCGCGGTGGGGACCTGGGTCGGAACGAGCTTGGTGGGCAGGGGGGTTGCGATCTTGGTGGGGATCTTGGTCGGGATCTTCAGCGTGTTCGACGGCGACGGCGACGGGCTCGGGGTGGGGGTCACGACCGAAGGGGAGGGGGACGGCGAGGGCAGCGGCGGTTCGTCCTGGGGACGCAGCACCAGGTAGGCGACCACCCCGACCACCACCAGCAGCGCCGCCGCGGCCACCCAGATCCACCACGGCGTCGTGGCCGCCGGGGTGGCCGGCCGGGCCGGTACCACCACCTTCACCTGCCGGGCCTGGTCGCTGTACTCCTCGGGCGGCCGGTCGGAGTCGTAGGCGATGAAGCGCACCGGATGCTCCCCGGCCGGCGCCTCCGCCGGGGGCGTGATGGTGATGGTGTACTGCTCGGTGGCCCCGGCCGCGACCTCGCGGACGGGCCGTTCGATCGCCGTCCACTCCCGGGCGCCGGGCTGACCCTCGGCGGAACCGAAGGCGCCCAGCACGATCCGCGCCGGCACGCTCGCCGAGTTGGTCACCGACGCGACCAGGGTCAGCGGTACTCCGGTCGCGGTGACGGTGGTCGTCGTCAGGGTGAGGCCGATCGTGCTCATCGTGTCCTCCTGTCAGCGCCTCGGGGTGAAGGTCTCCGGATACTCCTTGTCGTTGAACATGTGCTCGGTGTACCCCTCCTGGTTCTCGACGTGGGTGCGGTTGGCGGTGTCCTCCCAGACGCAGACGTAGTCGTCGGGGAAGGCCAGCCGCGGCAGGTACGGGATCTGGCACTGCGGCGGATCGGTGTCCGGGATCACCCGGTCCCGCTGGACGTCCTCGCGGTTGTCCCACTGCGCCTCCTCGGCGCTGGCCGGCATCACGCAGGTCAGGTCGCCGGGACGGGCGAGCCGCGGGACGAACGGCTCCGGGCAGGGATTCGGCTCGGTCGAGCTCATCGTCGGGCTCGGGCTGGGCAGCGGTTCGGGCTCCCGCGGCCGCAGCAGCCAGAAGGCGACCACGCCCACCGTCAGCACCAGGACGCCGGCGACCAGGTAGATCCACCACGGCACCCCGCCCGCCGGGGGTGCCGGACGGGAGGGCACCGTGACCGCCACCTGCTGGGCCTGGTCGCTGTACTCCTCCGGCGCCCGGTCGGAGTCGTAGGCGATCAGCCGGAAGGCGTAGTCGCCGCCCGCGGTCTGGGCCGGCGGGGCGACGGTGACGGTGAACTGCTCGGTCGCCCCGGCGGCCACGTCCCGCGACTGGCGCTCGATGGACACCCAGGCCACCGCGGAGGGGGTGGTCGACCCGGCGGCCGGCCCGAAGGCGCCCAGCACCACCCGGGCCGGCATGGTCGCGGTGTTGGTGACGGTGGCGATCAGGGTGGCGGGGGTGTCGCCCGCGCCGGCGGTGATCGCGGCCGTGGTCAGGGTCAGCGTGATGGTGCTCATTGCGGCTCTCCGGAGTCGGGCACCACGACCTCCGCGGTGAGGTGCGCTGGCTTGATCATGGCGACGATGCGTTCCACGGTGGCCGCGAACGCCCCGGCGCCGGTGGGCAGGTGGACCTTCAGGTGGAAGCCGCCGGCGTCCTCCACCACGAACCCGGTGCGGCGGGTGGCCAGTTCCAGGAACCTGACCATCCCGGCCGCGGTGCCGCGCCGGGCGGCCAGGTCGGCCGAGGCGGCCAGCAGGTCGCGCAGCGGCGCGCCGCCGCCGGGCAGGGTGGAGCGGGAGCGGGTGGCGGTCTCGGGCAGGGTGAGCCAGTCCAGATCCAGCCAGGCGGCCAGGTAGCAGACCATCGGGCCGGGCGCCCGGAACAGGTCGAACCGCAGGTCGAGGTGGTCGAGCACCTCGCTGACCGGCTGGTGCATCCCGTCGGCGGCGGCGACCAGGGCGGCCAGCGGCCCGGCGTCCGCGCCCAGCGCGAACACCTGGGGCAGCGCCGACTTCAGCGACGTCCTAGCCATGGCCCCGCACCACCTCCACCCGGTGCTCGCCCGAGCAGAACAGCCAGGACGGCGGGACGGTCACCACGTCGTCCACCACCCTGGCCGAGCAGGACCGCCAGGTCTGGCCGCCGTCCAGCCAGCGGTGGACGCCGCCGGCGCCCGCCGCCAGCACCACCTTGCGGCCGTCGTCCAGGACCACCCCGGAGACCCCGGAGAGCGGGACGAAGCGACGCCGGTCCCGCAGCGGCAGGCCGCAGTTGACGTCCGGCGCCTCCCAGACCGGCTCGGCGGTACCGAGCCGCAGGCTGAGCACGCCGCTGCTCTGGCTGGCGGCGAAGGCGGTGTCGCCGATCACCCGCACCATCCAGCAACTGCCGCCCGTCCAGCCCTTCGCGAGTTCCTGCCACTGACCCGCCAGGGTGGGGATGTCGACGCTGCCGAGCTCGTCGATCGGCAGCCGGAGGCAGCCGGTGCCGTCCCCCTCCGGAGCGGCGCGCGGCGCCCAGAGGAAGACCCGGGGCCCGTCGTACTGCACCGACAGGGAGCGGATCTCCTCGCCGGGTGCCCGGACCAGCCGGAAGGAATCCGGCGCCCCGCCCGCGGACGACAGCCAGATCCCGCCGGCGGCCTCGGCGGCGACCGCCACCCCGATCCGGCCGCGGACGTCGGTGAAGACCGCGATCGCGTGGAAGCCGCGGTCCGGCTGCTGGGGATCGACCACGTTCGGCACCGGCACCGCGCCCGGGGTCAGCGGGATCTCGTAGACCCCCTGGGTGCCTGCGGCCAGGATCGTGGGCGTGCCGGCCCGGTCGATCCAGACCAGGTCGTTGATCCCGAAGCCGAGGTCGGCCACCGTCGTCCAGGTGGTGCCCAGGTCGGTGCTCACCCGGATCCGGCAGCCGGCGCCGTGGTCGGTCGCCACCACGACGTGGCCGGGCAGGTCGAGGGTCGAGCCGCGGCCGGCGGTGGCCTGCGGCCAGGTCGCCACCGCCCGCACCGGCTCGGTGTCGAAGTGGCCGCACGCCTCCCAGCCCTCGCCATGGTTGGTGGTACGGAACAGGGTGGCGGCCTGGGCGACGAACCAGGTTCCGGCCTGTCCCTCGGCGCGGACCAGGTCGGTGGCGTCGGCGTCCGGCACCTCGGCCAGTTCCAGCCGCACCCGCTCGACGTACTGCACCCCCGGCTCGGCCTGTTCCAGCCAGCGGTAGAGGTTGGAGACCCGCAGCGGACGGCCGAAGCCGGGCGCCGCGTCGCCGCCCTCGGGCACCGGGGTGATGGTCGCCGCCAGCCGGGCGAGGATCCGCTCCCGGACCGCGTCGGCGTTCTCCTCCGGGCGGACCACCACCCGGGCGTCCACCGCCACCTGCTTGTAGCTGCCCCAGCCGACCACCGGCCGGGCGCCGATCGTGGCCCGCTCGGCCAGCATCGCCGCCACCTCGGCGCGGACCTCCTCGCGGGCATTGGCCGCCAGCGCCTCCAGGGTGACCCGGCCACCCGGACGCTGGTTCTGCGGCACGTGCGGCACCAGGGCGACCTCGACCTCGCCGGGTGCGGCGAACGCCCAGGCCTCCCGGCGGGTGACCGCGTGGGCCCGCTCGACGCCGCCGTGCCGGATCGCGATCACCTCGTAGTCGCGAGCCGTCACCGCCCGGTCCCTGGCCTGGAAGTCGCGCGGCGCGCGGCGCAGCGCGCTGGCCAGATCCTCGGCATTGTGGCCGCCGGTCGCCGGCTCGGGATTGGTTACCGTGACGTCCGGGATGGGCTTGCGCAGCACGGTCAGCGTCCCGGCCGCGACATTGCCCTGCTCCCCGCCGCCGGAGGCGTAGTCGACCTGGACCTTCATCCCCGCCCCCGGCACGGCGGGCGGCTCGGCCTCGGCCTCGGCCGGGTCGTACCAGGCGAAGCTGAGCATGCCGGCGGTGCGGTCCAGCCGGTAGACCAGTTCGCCGGGCCGGGCGTCGCCGAAGACCGTCACCTCCCGGCAGATCCGGTAGCTGGCGCCGTCCACCACCACCGCGCCGCCGCTGGCCACCGAGCCCTCCGGCACCTGCACCCGGACGGTGACCGGCACCCCGGCCACCACCGGCGGGTGCGCCAGCGTGAAGGCCTGACCGGGCCCGCCGTTGCCGGCGCCGAGTTCCTCGCGGTGCAGCACCACGTCGGCGGCGAGTACGGTCGCCGAGGTCTGGCCCTCGGCGATCGTGGCCCGGGCCAGGGTGGTGAAGACCGGTGCCGCCTGCCCGGGCATCCCCGGCGGGCAGCCGACCTGGGTGCCCTCGGGGATCTCCACGGCGGGGCCCGGCTGGGCCCGTCGGAACTCCAGGGTGGCGGTGGCCGCACCGGGCGGCCCCAGGCTGGTGCCCAGCAGGTTGAGGAAGGTGGCGTACAGCCGCTCCGGCACCCGGTTCAGCCGGTAGAGCAGGGTGTCGGTCAGCCAGGCCATCGCCTCGACCAGCACCACCCCGGGGTCGTGCACCGACAGGTCGGTCCACTCCGGGTCGAGCTGCCGGATCCGCGCGATCGCGTCGTTCACCAGGTCGGTGAACTCCCGATCGTCCAGGTTGGGGACCGGGACGCTCATCGCGGGCCGGCCTGGATCGGGACCGCGACCGCGACGTGGTCGGTGGCCAGGGTGGACTGGATCCGATAGGTCATCCGCACCTCCAGCAGGGACGGGTCGTCGTCCGGCACCCCGGCGGTGACGTCCAGCACCTTCACCCGCTTCTCCCAGGTCTCCACCGCCTGGCTGACGTAGTGGATCGCCAGCCCGGCGGTGGTGTCGTCCGCGCCCTCGAAGGCCAGCCGCCACAGGTGGCAGCCGTAGCCGGGACGACCGACCCGCTCGCCGGGCCGGGTGCTGAGCAGCAGCAACAACGCCTGCCGGACGGAGGCCGCGTCATCCACCGTGGCAAGCCGGCCGCGGCCGTCCAGCCGCAGCCCGGCGGCCACCGCGTCGTCGAAGCCGGGGATGGCGAAGGCTGCCGCCCGGTAGCGTGGGGCGGTCATCGGTCCGCTCCGACGAACTGCTGTCCGGGGTCGCGGACGGTGTAGTGCGAGGGCGGGACGCCGTCGGTGAAGCCGTCGACGCTGTCCAGGCACACCCGGTCGCCGCCGATCCGCAGGAAGGTCGAGTAGCCGGTCACCACCGCCAGGGTGTGGTTGCACTGCTTGGTGTTGGTGCTGATGTTGGGGCACAGCGAGATCTCCCGGCCCTCGGGGTCGGTGGCCACCAGCACCGGCTGGGCGGCGATCCGGACCCACTGCTGGCTGGCGGTGTTGGCCACCTTTCCGTCGTGCCCGCAGCGCAGCACCCCGGGCAGGATCAGGATCTTCATGGCGCCTCCTCGAAGTCGACGGTGCGGGCCCGGATCCGCAGCGCGCGGCCGGGCGCCTCGATCAGCAGGTCGGTGGCGGCGGTGACCCGCAGCAGCTCGGGTCCGAGTTCCACCGAGGAGCCGTGGCCGTCGGCCAGCGACAGCAGGTGGTTGGTGCCGTCCAGCACCAACTGCTGGCCGTCCCGGGAGCGGAGCACCGCGGTCTCGCCACGGCGCGGCGCCCCACCGGCGAGCGGGCGGGCGGTCTGCGCGGAGTTGGCCGGCCGGTCGGTCTCCGGCGGCGGTGGCGACTCCGGGCCGTACAGCCCGCCGAGCACGATCGCGTGGGCGGGGTCGCGTCCGGGCAGCAGCACCAGCACCCGGTCGCCCACGTCGGGCAGCGCCACCACGCCCTTACCCGGGCCGGCGGCGGGCAGCAGGACGGGCGCCCAGCCGGAGTCGAGGTCGGCGTAGGCCGGCAACCTGACCCGCACCCGGGCGGTGTCCGCCGGATCGTCGACGTCGGCGACCACGCCCAGCGTGACCTGGTCGCGGGCCCGGACCGGCGGCGGCGCCGGCGGCCGGGAGGAGACCGTGGTCTCGTAGCCGGTCACGCTGATCTCGTGGGTGGCCTCGGTGATCGGGTAGGTGCCCTCCAGCGCGGCGTTCACCCCCTGGACGGCGATCCGCCGGCCGGCCTGCAGCGCCGGGTCGCCCTCCACCACCAGCGTGGCGGTGACCTCGGCCTGCCGGCGGAGGTCCAGGTCGGCCAGGGCGAGCGCCGCCGGGGTGGCCTCGCTGCCGTTGCGCAGTTCGTCCGTCCGCAGCACCGGGCCGCCGCCGCCGAGCCGCTGCGGTGCCGCGTCCGCCGTGACGGCCGGCGCTGCCCGGGGGTCGTCGGTCCGGCCCAGGTCGGCGGCGGCGCTGACCGGATCCCACCAGCTCGCCTCGGCGCTGCGGAAGGCGGGCTCGGCCGAGATCTCGATCTCGGCGGCGTGCAGGGTGGTGCCGTAGCCGGCGGTGAGCGGCGGGCCGTCGCCGGCCGGCGGCACCAGCCGCAGGGTGCCGTCGTGCACCACCGGGTAGCGGCCGCGCCGGGCGGCCACCTCCACCAGCAGGTCGAGGTCGGAGCGTCCGGTCTGGTAGACCGGCCCGAGCGGGTCGGCGGGCGCGTCCACCGCCAGGCCGGTCCCGGCGGCGAGATGGTCGGTCAGCGAGCGCAGGTCGCCGGCCTCCAGCAGCCGGGTGTACTGCCTTTTGCGCAGCCGGTGCAGGGCGTCGTAGGCCCGGATCCGCAGTTGCCGGCCGGTGTCGGCCCGGTAGCTGTACTCCACCACCGTCACGTCGCCGGTGAACAGCGGCTCGCGGTGGCCGCCGAGTTCGATCCGCAGCCCGTCCCCGGTCTGTGGGGCGACGGCCAGGCCGTCGTCGGCCGCCCAGCTGAGCAGGCACTGCGCCGGCCGGGCCAGGACGGAGTGCACCCGGTTGCTGACGATCCGGGCGGTGTCGGCGGCGGTCAGCCGCCGTCCGGCCAGCGTGACGATCAGCTCGGGGAGCCCCTGCACCTGCCTCATCGCGGGCCCTCCCCACTGGGTGGGACGGCGAGCGGGCCGGTGAAGTTCAGCGGGTCGTCGATGTCGTTGTAGGCCAGCAGCGCCTTCCACTGGAAGGGGTTGCCGAAGGCCTCCAGGGAGAACAGGCCCAGCCGGGTGGGGGCGATGGTCGCCAGGGCGTCCGTCCCGTCGCCGTCGTCGTCCGGCCAGGGCGGGGTGCCCTCGTCCACCACCTCGAGCGCCTTGACCGCGGGGGCGCTGAGGTCGATCTGCGGCAGCCGCTGGGCCAGTTCCCAGGCCTCGCCGCCCTCGGCGTCGGCGGCGGCGCCGACCCGGACGAAGCTGAGCCGCAGCCAGGAGCGCAGCGGGGAGCCGTCGGTGGCGAACCTGTCGAACCGCTCGGCCACCTCGGTGACGATCCCGGGGATCGACCAGGCCTGGCCCCACAGCAGCCGGACCAGCGGTGGCCGGCGCTGCCGCTCCACCTCGGCGGAGTTCTCCGCCAGCGCCCAGATCCGGCGGGTGAGCTGGCGGACGTCCGAGGCCTGCAGGTGGCCGGGCAGCAGGTCGATGTCGAACAGCAGGTCGAGCTTCAGCTCCGTCCGTCCGCCGCCGGTGAACAGCAGCGGGTCGTCAGCCAGCCCCGAGCCGGTCAGTCGGCCGCCGGAGGACTGCCGGGCCTCCACCCCCGCGCTGCGGGTCATCACCACCGTCTCCGGGTTGAGCAGGCAGTAGATCTGCTCGCCGGTGGCTTCGATCAGGAAGGCGACCCGCTCCATCTCAGGTCGCTCCCTGCTCGGCGTCCAGCCGCTGCTGGCGGAGCAGCGTCAGCGCCACCGGGACGGCCGCGGCTGCGGCCGGACGCGGCGCGGGCAGGTCCGGCCAGAGTCCGTCGGGCAGCACCGCGGCGGTGGGGAGGTACGGCGGCGTCGGCGTGATCCGCCACCGACCTGTGGTTGGCGAAGGCAGGGGCCACCGGGGACGGTTCCTGGTGGCCCCCGGCGACCCGCCGTTCGGCCCGCCGCCAGACTCGGACCGGACCGCGTCCGGGAACCGGTCGGCCAGCGGAGAGAGGTGCTCGGTCGGCGGACGGTCGCGCTCGCGTCGGCCGGCTGGAAGCCTCGGGACGGCGGCTGGCGGGACGACTGGCGCCGCGGGGGTTGCCACGTCGGATGGTGAGTCGGTCGTCCAAGGCTTGGCGGAGGGCGGTCGGAGCGGGGCTGCCGTGGGCGAGGCCGGGTCCCGGCGAGGGCGAACCAGCGGGCGGTCGGGCCTGGGCCGCGGCCATCGCTCGGGTGCCGGGTCCCGGGCGTCCGTCTGTGGCGTTCGCGGCCGGACCAGTGGGCCGCGCCGGGACCACGATGGCCGGCGCGGGCCCTCGGCCTGACCTGAGGCCAGCCCCGGTGCTAAGCGGGGCCCCTTCTCGTCCGGCGGCGGCTCGGTCGGCGCGGCGAACCCCCGGGCGGGGGAACGCCGATCGACGGGCCGGGGGCCTGGTTCACCCTGAGCCCGGCGGAGGAGCGAAGGGCCGGTGGACTGGGACCACCAGGAACCGTCCCCGGTGGCCCCGGAACCGTCCCCGGTGGTCCCGGGTTGCGCAGCCATCGGGGACCGGCGCCAGCGCAGCGGCGGCCGGGCGGTCCGGCCGGCCCGGCGGGCGGCGGCCCGGACGTGGTCGGCCCAGACCTCCGGGGCGCTGGTGAGATCCAGCCCGAACGGAGCCGGGTCGAGCGTCTCGGCGACCCCCCGTAGCCAGCGGGCCAGCCGGTCACGCCACCGGCGCGGCCGGGGCAGTGGTGGGTGCCGCTGCTGCCGAGGCATCGTCCAACTCCAACCGGTCGTAGGCCAGGGTGAGGCTCTCGATGGCGAGCTCGTTGCTGAGCGCGTCCAGGGTGGCGGTCTGCAGTTCGCAGGGCCAGGCGCCGATCAGGTTCCAGCGCCGCACCTCGGTCGACCCGGACTCGTCCAGCATGGCGATCGAGACGTTCTCCCGCCGCACCTTCCCCTCGGCGGCCTCGAACAGCCAGTCGATCATCGCGGTGGAATCGGTCAGCCCGTAGCGCAGCGTCACCGGGGTGTACTCCACCCGTCCGGGAATCGCCCGGACCTGGGCGTGCTCGCCGCCGGCCCGGTAGAGGATGCGCTCCAGTTTGAGGCCGAGGCCCTCGATCCGGACGAACGCCGCCTGGACGGTGCCCCGGTACTCGAACTTGAAGTTGTAGGCGCGGTAGGGATCCTGCGGAACCCCGACGGGGGTGGTCATCGGGTACCTCCTGCCTGCTGGATCGCGGCCAGGTCAGCGGACTGGCTGAGCTGGAAGACGACGAACTCGGCCGGCTTCACCGGCGCGATCCCGATCAGCGTCACCACCCGGCCCTCGTCCCGCACCTCGGGCGGATTGGTCTCGGCATCGCACTTGACGAAGAAGGCCTCCTGCGGGGTCTGCCCGACCAGCGCGCCGTCCCGCCAGACATTGGTGAGGAACGCGCCGACGTCCCGTCGCAGGGCCGCCCACAGCGGCTGATGGTTCGGTTCGAAGACCGCCCAGCGGGTGTTCTTCAGCACCGTCTCCTTGATCATGTTGGTCAGCCGGCGGACGTTGATGTAGCGGAACTCGCTCGACTCCGGGGCCAGGGTGCGTGCCCCCCAGACCAGGATTCCCTCGCCGGGGAAGAACCTGATGCAGTTGATCCCGGCCGGGTTGAGCACCTCCTGCTCGCCCCGGGAGATCGGACGGGAGAGCCCGAGTGCCCCGGCGATGGTGGTGTTCGCCGGCGCCTTGTGGACGCCGCGGGTGGCGTCGGTCCTGGCCCAGATCCCGGCCAGGTGGCCGGAGGGTGGCGCGACCACCTGCTGGCCGGAGACCGGGTCGACCACGATCAGCCAGGGGAAGTAGGCAGCGGCGTAGCCGCCGGGTGACATCGGGGGCCGCAGCCCGCCCGCCGGCGGAGGCGGTGGCGGCGGGGTGGACCCTCCTTCACCGCTGCCGGAGGCGGCCGGGGCGCTGGCCGGGGCTACGGTGATCACCTCGGTCAGCCGGTTGATGTCCCTGACCTCCTCGATGGTGTCGAGGATGGCCATCCGGTCCTGCCGCAGGCCGTCCTCGCAGTGGTTGATCAGCGCGTCGTAGGAGGCGGCGTCGGTGAAGCCGGGAGCGGCGACGATCGCGACATCGTCCACCGCCTCCAGCAACTGCAGGCCGGTGGGCTCCTTGGCCGTCCCGGTCACCTTCCCGTTGGCGCCGACGTTGACCACGTAGGCCCGGCTGCCGCCGTTGGCGAAGAAGCCGTGGACGGCGGTGCTGAGGTGGGTGCCGGTGGTCGCGTCGCCGACGAACTCCCGGACGAACTGGCTCCAGTTGTCGATCGGCACCACCCGATCCTTCGGGGCGTCCTTGCTGGGGGCCACCCCGACGAAGCCGGCGCTGCTGGTCCCGGCCCGTCCGAAGGGACGGGTGCCGCCGGCCACCTCCTCGACATACACCCCTGGGGCGCGATAGTTCGGCATGCGTCAACTCCCTTCGTGGGTGGGTAGGACGATCCGCAGCTCGGTGGCCGGGCCGGGCACGTCGAGGCTGGTCCGGTGCGATCCGCGGTGCAGCGTGAGGGTGGTGGGGCTGGGCAGGCCCTGGAGCGCGAAGCGGCCGGCGGCATCGGTGGTGGTCTGCTGCCGGGTGAGGCTGGAGCGCACTTCGACCCCCGGCAGCGCGAGCCCGGCGGAGTCGACCACGGTGCCGCTGATCGCCGCCAGCGGATGGAGCTGGACCACGGACTCCTTGACCGGCGGACCACTGGGTTCGGCCAGCGGTACGCCCACCGCGACCGTGACCAGGAAGCCGAAGCCCTCCGCCGGGACGGGCAGCGGCTCGATCCGCAGGTGGGCGGTCTGCTCGGCCGCCGCCAGCAGCCGCTCGGTGAGGTCGAGGACGTCGTCCCCGGCGGTGTGGACCGCGACGGTCAGGGCCAGGTCGAGCTGGGCACCGACGCTGCGGGAGCGGCCGACCCGGGTGAGCGACAGCGGGGCGAGCCAGACCGCCGGCCGTGGTTCGGGTGTGCCGGCTCCGGGCGGGACGATCTCGACGTCGGTCCCCGCGGCTTCGCCGAGCACCTGGGCGAGGGCGTTGAGCGCGGAGCGGGTGGCGCTCATGGCGTCCCCGTGCGGACGATCGTCGAGCGTGCCATCGGCGGTATCCTCTGGCTTCGGGGTGTGCCAGCACCCTAGGACCGCTGGCCGCGCGAACGATAGGTTCCGGGCGGCGGTAGTAATGCCCACCCACGTCGGTGAGGGCCTTTCCGACTGGGCGGTGACAACGGGTTTCGATCCCCGTGGTCGATGGTCGGGCCGGGGTGGTGCGAGCTCGGGACGGGCCCGGCGTCAGCGGCCGACGGATCAGGGTTTCCCGGACGGCGCGAGCCCCGGGGTGCTCTCCCGTAGCAGCACCTGGAAGCCCGGCGGGGTGGCCGGGGGCTGCCAGTCCCGGTCGGTCACCGCCCGGAGCGCCAGGTAGCCGATCTCCTCCAGCGGCACCCGGACGGTGGTCAGCGCCGGAGTGACGTCGCGGGAGGTCTGGACGTCGTCGAAGCCGGCCAGCGCGATGTCGTCGCCGACCGACCGTCCGGCCGCGCGGATCGCCGCCATCGCGCCGATCGCCGCGATGTCGCTGGCCGCGAACACCAGGGTGTCCGGCTCGATGCCGGCGGCCAGCGCCTCGGTCATCGCCTGGTGACCGGCCTCCCAGGTGTAGGCCCCCCGGTGGATGCGCAGCACCTCGCCGCCGCCGGCGCCGAACCCGCTGCTGAAGCCGTCCACCCGGTCGTCGGAGCTGATCAGGCCGGGCTGGGCGGCCAGCACCACCGCCCGGCGGTAGCCGCGTCCGGCCAGCGCGAGTCCCAGCGCCCGGGTGCCGGCATGGTTGTCCACCGGGACGGTGCGCAGGCTGGGCGCGCCCCGTCCCACCGCCACCACCCGGGTGCCCAGCGCCGCCAGGGCGGCCAGTTCGGACTCCAGCTCGGGACTGGCCGCGGCCGCCGTGGTGCGGGTGGAGGCCAGGATCAGGCCGCGGGGACGCTGGCCGCGCAGCGCATGCAGATGCCGCGCCTCCCGGTCGGGACTGCGGTCGGTCACCGCGATGGTCACCACCAGCCCGGCCTCGTCGGCGGCCTTGGCCACCCCGGAGGCGATCTGGCCGAAGTAGGGGTCGGCGATGTCGGAGACCAGCAGGGCGACGATCGCCGCGGTACCCCGCGCGGTGGCCTGGGCGGAGAGGTTGGCGGTGTAGCCCAGCCGGGCGGCGGCCTCCTCGACCCGCTCCCGGTAGCTGTCGGCCACCCGGCGGGCCGAGCCGTTCAGCACCCGGGACGCGGTCGCCAGCGAGACGCCCGCCTCCCGGGCGACGTCGTTGAGGGTGACCACGGTGGTATCCACGCTCGGAGCCTAGACCTTCGGCAGGTGCGGGCTCACCGCCCGCGCGAATCCCTGGACAGTCCGGGCGACCACCTCGGCCGGCGGGGTGGCCCAGATGTCGGCGTTGAACAACTCCACCTCGATGTCGCGGTCGTACCCGGTGGCCAGCACCGCGGCGGTGAGCGGACCGAAGTCGATCACCCCGTCGCCGGGGTAGTGGCGGCTGAGCAGCACGTCGGCCGCCAGCGGCGTCCGCCAGTCGCAGACCTGGTAGGTGGCGATCCGGCCCTCCCGGCCGGCCCGGGCGATCTGGTTCAGGACGTCCGGATCCCACCAGAGGTGGAAGGTGTCCACGGTCACCCCGACCACCGTGGGATCGAACCCCGCGGCCAGGTCGAGGGCCTGGCCCAGCGTGGAGACCACCGCGCGGTCGGAGCAGTACATCGGGTGCAGCGGCTCGATCGCCAGCGTGACCCCGGCCGCCCGGGCGTCGGGGGCCAGTTCGTCCAGCGCCTCGCGGACCCGGACGCGGGCACCGGCCAGGTCGCGGGAACCCTCCGGCAGCCCGCCGACCACCAGGACGAGCACTGCCTGCGAGCCGGGAGCACCGGCGGCGGCCAGGGTGGCTGCCTCCTCAATCGCCCGGCGGTTGTCGTCGATCGCCGCCCGGCGCTCGGGCCCCTCGGGGAGGGTGAAGAAGCCACCCCGGCAGTGGGTGGAGAACCGCAGCCCGGACTCGTTGAGCATGCGCGCCGCCTGTGCCAGTCCGACCTCGTTCACCGGCTCCCGCCACAGCCCGATCGACCGCACCCCGGCCTCGGTGGTGACGCGCAGCGCAGTCGCCAGGTCGGCGTACTTCAGGGTCGCCTGGTTGATCGAGAGACGGGGATCGGGGGTCATGATGGGCCTTCTCGTGCTCGAAGTTGCTTGTGGCTAGGTGGGACAGAGGACAGGTCCTGGGACGTGGGGACGGTTCCCGGCGCCCGGGGACGGTTCCCGGCACCAGCGACCGTCCCCTGTCCCACGGCGTCCCAGGTGGTCAGTACACGGCTCCGCGCTCCCGGAACTCGCGCCAGACGTTCTCGAAGAAGTCGTCGTCCTCGGGGATCGGACGGCGGGGACGCCAGCGGAACACCGGGATGCCGGCCGGGTCGTCCTCCGCCCGCGGGAGGACGGGCGTCCAGGCCGGATCCGCAGCTTTGCCGGGGGCGAGCCAGGCGGCCTCCTGGATCTCGTCGTCCAGCGCGCCGCCGTCCAGGGCGAACCGGAAGATCTCCGGCAGGTCGAGCTCCCGCTCGGCGTCCGGGCCTTGACCGACCAGCGGCAGCGCCCCGGACGGGTCGGTGTACAGCACCGAGCCGCGGGAGCGGCCGCCGTGGCTGACGTAGTCGGCCATCGCCGAGAGGTAGACGTAGGCGCTGGTCAGGATGTCGCGGACCAGGAAGGTGCGGTCCACCGAGCGGCGGGAAGCTCCGTTCGCGCACACCAGATTCTCGTAGTCGGCCAGCCAGGCGTGCACCTGCTGCAGTGCCTCAGCGATGGACGCCGCCGAGCGCACTGGACCGGCCTTGGCGCTCATCAGCACCTGCACCTCGCGCAACAGGTCACCGGTGTTGTCAGGCTGGCCGGCGGCCACCCGTCCGGTCGCTTGCTTGGCCAGCGACACCGCCTCGTCCAGCACCGGAGCGGCGGCGGACGCGAACTCCTGCTCGTCCACCGGATTGCCGGTGCGGCGCACCGCCACGTACTGCGCGGCGCGGGTGGCGCCAACCTGGCCGGAGTTCAGCGCCGCCCCACCCGGCCGGTAGACGCCGTGAGCCCCGCCGGCCTCGCCGACCGGGAAGAAGCCAGCCACGTTCGACTGCCACCAGGCATCCACCAGCAGGCCGCCATTGTTGTGCTGGGCGCAGACGTCCACCTCGAGCAGCTCCTGCTCCAGATCCACGTACGGGTTCTTGCCCAGGTAGAACTGGTAGGAGGGCTCGTTCATGTGCCGCAGCCGCTGGATCGGGGTGCCGAACAGCGCCCCGGCCCGCTCCAGGTAGTCGTACGCCTCTGGGCTCAGCGCGCTCGGGTCGAACGCGTCGCGCACCGGGTTGCGCCGGAAGTCCAGCCACACCCGGCGACCGCGCAGCACGGTCTCCCGGTAGACCAGCAGATCGATCAGGGACGACCCGTCGCGGGCCTTACGAATGTCGAACGGCCACTGGTAGCCCTTCAGGAAGACCAGCGAGAGCAGCCGGCCGTAGTCGGGGATCGCCTCGGTGAGGAACTCCCGCTCGTCGTTGCCGTCGGCGTCGGTGGAGACGAACCGGGGGATCACCTGCATGTAGGTGCCCGAGACATTCCAGCGCGGGTGGATGGAGGCCAGCCCGAACTGCCACTCGGAGAGGTTCTTGCCGGCCACCCCGGCCCGGTAGGCGGCACCGGAGGCTCCCCACTGGCCGTTGGGGAACACCCGGGTGGCGTACATCCCGGCCGGGCCACCAGTGGCGTAGACGAGGTTGGTGCACCGGAACAGCAGGAACGGGCTGACCTCGCCGTCGTAGGGGACGTCGCGCCGCAGCACCAGCAGGCCGGCGACCTTCCGTCCGGGAGGAGGGACGGTGGCTGAGCCTGACGAGGCCGCCCCGCCGTCAGGATCGGGGACGGTGATGACGTCCAGCACCCGACACTCGTCGAACACCCGGGTGCCGTTGCGCTGCACCTTGGCCTCCAGTTGCTGCACCATCGAACGCGAGGTGTACGGCCCCACCGAGGTGGCCCGGCGGCGCGGGTCGTGGTCGGTCTTGTAGCCGATGAACTCGCCGTACCGGTTCTGCGGGAACGGGACGCCGAGATCCACCAGGTGCAGGAACGCCCGCGCGCTCAGCGCGGCCTCGGCCAGCGCGTTGTCACCGTCCATCGCTCCGCCGGAGAACAGCGTCTCGGCCATCTCCCGCACCGAGTCGGGGTCACCGCCGGAGAGCGTCAGCTTGTAGTAGGTCTGCTTGTCGGAGCCGGCATTGCGGGAGGCGCCGGCGTTGACCTTGTCGGCCACCATCACCAGATCGTGCTGGCCGCCCTCCCAGATCCGGTCGGCGGCGCAGTAGCCGGCCGAGCCGGTGCCCACCACGACGGTGTTCGCGGTCACCACCGGTACGTCGAAACCACCGATCCGGATCGGCTGCGGGTCATGGGTCATGGCTGCGCTCCTTCGTTGGGGCTACAGGACGGGGATGTGCATCCCGCCGTCGACGTGGAAGATCTCACCGGTGGAGTACGGGGTCTCACCGGAGGCCAGCAGGGAGACCGCCGCGGCCACGTCGGCCGGCCGCCCCCAGCGGGCGATCGGCACCGCGCCGGAGTCGAACAGGGCGTCGTACCTGGCGGTCACCGCCTCGGTCATGTCGGTCGCGATCACGCCGGGTCGCACCTCGTAGACCACGATCCCCTCCGGGGCCAGCCGGGTGGCCCACAGCTGGGTCGCCATCGCCACGCCGGCCTTGGAGATGCAGTAGTCGCCCCGGTTGATCGAGACCGTGGTGGCCGAGATCGAGGAGACGTTGACGATGGTGGCGACCGGCCCGGCGGGCGGTTCGGGCGGCGCCGAGAGCGGCCCGCGCAGCGCGATCACCCGGTTGGCGAAGGCCTGGGTGAGGAAGTAGGGCCCGCGCAGGTTGATCCCGAGCACCCGGTCGAAGGAGTCGGTGGACGCCTCCAGCAGATCGGCCCGGACGTTGGGCGCGACGCCGGCGTTGTTGACCAGGACGTCCAGCCGTCCCCAGGCGTCCACCGCGTCGTCGACGAACCGGGCGTGGTCGGCCGGATCCGCCACCGAACCCCGGACGTAGCGCACCCGGGCGGCACTGCCGGCCAGGTGCCGCAGTTCGGTGAGAACGTCGACCGGTTCCTCGCGGGTGGCCAGGATGGACACCGCGAAGCCGTCGGTGATCAGCCGCCGGCTGATCCCCAGGCCGATCCCGCGGTTCCCGCCGGTGATGAGGGCGACAGGCATGGACGGCTCCTATTCCGAGGCTGGTACGGACGGTGGTTCGATGCGCTCCCGTAGCACCACCACGAGGAAGACGGCGACGCCCAGCGCGGGGATGACCAGCGGGCCGAGCTGCCAGGCGGAGAGCACCACCAGCGCGGCCGCCAACAGCAGGTAGGCGGCGTTCAGCGGGCCGGCCTCGAACCGGTCCCCGAGGCGGCGGATCGCGCCCGTCCACCCGGTGGTGGGCTCCCAGTCGCCGGCCAGCATCAGGACGATGACCGCGACCGCGGCGATCGCCAGCCAGCCGACCACGGTCATCACGATGCCGAAACCGGTCAAGTCGGTGGGCGCGATCAGCAGCGACAGGATGGCGGCCGCCAACCCGGCCAGCATCGCCAGCCCGACCAGCAGGCCGCCGCCCAGGGCAGCCTTGAGGTCGCTGCCGAACAGCCGCGCGCCGGAGGCCTCGCCCTTCAGGTACCGGCGGAGATGCCGGGCACTGACCGCCAGGGCCAGTGGAAGGGTGATCAGCGGTAGGGAGAGCACGGTGGCGATCAGCCCGACCAGCATGATCTCGCCGAACAGGGCGAACCTGTTGCCGGCCCCGGGGAACCGCGGGACCCGGTAGCCGGGAACGGTGGGCCCCGAGCCCAGCGCGGCCGCGCGACGCTCGGTGTTCAGCCGGGCCCGCTGCCGACGGGGGGACTCGTGCGTCATGGTCCTCCTCCGGCCCGGCTGCATTGGAAAGCGCTTGCCGCCAACCTACACGGCTTGCCGACACCGGCGCAACGGGAGGTGGCGTCCCCACCCGCTCCGCTCCGCGAGCCGGGAGCTGCGGACCGGGGGACGG
>JAEXCA010000130.1 GCA_023393755.1 Actinomycetes bacterium
GTCCTCGCCCCACGCAGGCCGACCCGCCAGATCCGCGTCGGCAAGGTGCTCGTCGGAGGAGACGCCCCCATCTCGGTGCAGTCCATGACGACCACCAAGACGACTGACATCAACGGCACCCTGCAGCAGATCGCCGAACTCACCGCCACGGGCTGTGACATCGTCCGCGTGGCGGTCCCCAGCCAGGACGACGCCGACGTGCTGCACATCATCGCCAAGAAGAGCCAGATCCCGGTGATCGCCGACATCCACTTCCAGCCGAAGTACGTCTACGCGGCGATCGACGCCGGCTGCGCGGCCGTCCGGGTCAACCCCGGCAACATCCGCCAGTTCGACGACCAGGTGAAGGAGATCGCCAAGGCGGCCGCCGACGCCGGGGTGTCGATCCGGATCGGGGTCAACGCCGGTTCGCTGGACAAGCGGCTGCTGGCCAAGTACGGCGCCCCCACCGCCGAGGCGCTGGTCGAGTCGGCGCTGTGGGAGGCCAGCCTGTTCGAGGAACACGACTTCCGCGACTTCAAGATCTCGGTCAAGCACCACGACCCGGTGGTGATGGTGCGCGCCTACGAACTCCTCTCCGAAGCCTGCGACTACCCGCTGCACCTCGGCGTCACCGAGGCCGGGCCGGCCTTCCAGGGCACGATCAAGAGCTCGGTCGCCTTCGGGGCGCTGCTGGCCAAGGGGATCGGCGACACCATCCGGGTCTCGCTGTCGGCCCCGCCGGCCGAGGAGGTCAAGGTCGGGATCAAGATCCTGGAGTCGCTCAACCTGCGTCCCCGGCACCTGGAGATCGTCTCCTGCCCCTCCTGCGGCCGTGCCCAGGTGGACGTCTACAAGCTGGCGGACGAGGTCACCGCCGGGCTGGAGGGCATGGAGGTGCCGCTCCGGGTCGCGGTGATGGGCTGCGTGGTGAACGGCCCGGGCGAGGCCCGCGAGGCCGACCTCGGGGTGGCCTCCGGCAACGGCAAGGGCCAGATCTTCGTCAAGGGCGAGGTGATCAAGACAGTCCCGGAGTCGGAGATCGTCGCCACCCTGATCGCCGAGGCGAACCGGCTGGCCGCCGAGGCGCCGGTCGGGGACTCCGGTCCGGTCCAGGTCAGCGTGGGCTGAACCGTGCCCGCCCGGATTCTCACCGCGGCCGATGAGCCGCTGGTCCGGGAACTGCTGGCCGCCGACCCGGTGGGCAATGTCTTCGTCGGCTCCCGGGTGGACGTCGGCGTGCTCAACCCGGCCGGCCCGGGGGTGTTGTGGGGCTGGCCGGCGGAGCGTCCCTCCGCTCTGCTGCACATCGGCGCGAACCTGGTCCCGGTGGCCTCCGAGTTGGACGCCATCCCGGCCTTCGTCGAGGCGGCCGGCCGGCGTCGGACCTGCCAGTCCATCGTCGGGCCGAGCTGGCTTGCCCTGCCGCTGTGGGAGGCGCTCTCCCAACGGTGGGGGAGCTCCTACCGCGACGTCCGCGAGGTGCGTCGCCGGCAGCCGGTGATGAGCCTGTCCGCCCCGCCGTCGATCCAGGCCGACCGGCGGGTCCGCCCGATCACGATCGCCGACTTCGACAGCTACCTGCAGGCGTCGATCGCGATGTACACCGAGGAGGTGGGCAACGACCCACTGGCCGCCGGGGGTGGTACCGGCTACCGCGGCTACTGTCGCTGGCTGGTCGAGACCGGCCGGGCCTTCGGCGTTGTGGAGAACGGCCGGGTGATCTTCAAGAGCGACATCGGCGCCGCCAGCGGCGGGGTGGCCCAGATCCAGGGGGTCTGGCTCGATCCCCGGCTGCGGGGTCGCGGCCTCTCGACACCGGCGATGGCGGCGGTGGCGGAGTACGTCCTGGCCGACTACGCCACCGCCTCGCTCTACGTCAACGACTTCAACATCCGGGCGATCCGGTGCTACCAGCGGGTCGGTTTCCGGACCGTCGGCGAGTTCGCCACCATCCTGTATTAGGGCCGAGTGGGCCGCGGGCGCGGCCCTCGCTAGGCTTGCCCGGTGATCACCCGACTTTCGAGCCTTTTCGTCCGCACCCTGCGCGAGGATCCCGCCGACGCCGAACTGCCCGGCCACAAGCTGCTGGTCAGGGCCGGCTACATCCGGCGGGTCGCCCCGGGCATCTACTCCTGGCTGCCGCTCGGGCTGCGGGTGCTGGCCAGGGTGGAGCGGATCGTCCGCGAGGAGATGGACGCGATCGGCGCCCAGGAGGTCCGCTTCCCGGCGCTGCTGCCGCGCGAGCCCTACGAGGCCACCGGCCGCTGGACCGAGTACGGCCCGAACCTGTTCCGGCTGCAGGACCGCAAGGGTGGCGACTACCTGCTCGGCCCCACCCACGAGGAGATGTTCACCCTGATGGTGAAGGATCTCTACTCCTCGTACAAGGACCTGCCGCTGGCGCTGTACCAGATCCAGACCAAGTACCGCGACGAGGCCCGCCCCCGGGCCGGCCTGCTGCGCGGCCGCGAGTTCGTGATGAAGGACTCCTACTCCTTCGACGTCGACGACGCCGGCCTGGCCGCCTCCTACGACCGGCACCGCGAGGCCTACATCCGGATCTTCGACCGGCTGGGGCTGGAGTACGTCATCGTCCGGGCCACCTCGGGGGCGATGGGCGGTTCGGCCTCGGAGGAGTTCCTGGCCATCTCGCCGAACGGCGAGGACACCTTCGTCCGGTCGCCCGGCGGGTACGCCGCCAACGTCGAGGCCGTGGTGCGCCCGCTGGCCGAGCCGGTGGACGCGTCCGGGGTGCCGGCGGCGCACGTCGAGGACACCCCCGACAGCCCGACCATCGACTCGCTGGTGGCGCTGAGCAACGCCCGCTTCCCGCGGCCGGATCGTCCCTGGCAGGCCTCCGACACGCTGAAGAACGTGGTCTTCATGCTCCGGCACCCCGACGGCAGCCGGATCCCACTGGCGATCGGCCTGCCCGGCGACCGCGAGGTGGATCTCAAGCGGCTGGAGGCAGCGGTCGCGCCGGCCGAGGTCGAGCCCTTCGCCGATGCCGACTTCGAGGCCTACCCCACCCTGGTGAAGGGCTACATCGGCCCGGCCGCGCTGGGCCTGGGCGAGTACGAGGGCGACCAGCCGCCGGCCGGCCGGGTGCGCTACCTGACCGACCCGACGGTGGTGGACGGCACCCGCTGGATCACCGGGGCCAACCAGCCCGGCCACCACGTCTACGACCTGGTCTGCGGGCGGGACTTCAGCTCCGACGGAGTGCTGGACGTGGCCGAGATCCGGGACGGCGACCCCTCGCCGGACGGCTCCGGCCCGCTCGGCCTGGCCCGCGGCATCGAGATGGGCCATATCTTCCAGCTGGGCCGCAAGTACGCCGACGCGCTCGGGCTGAAGGTGCTGGACGCCAACGGCAAGCTGGTCACCGTCACCATGGGCTCCTACGGGGTGGGCGTCTCGCGCGCCGTCGCGGCGGTGGCCGAGGCGACCTGCGACGACAAGGGCCTGGCCTGGCCGCGCGCGCTGGCGCCGTTCGACCTCCAGATCGTCGCCACCGGCAAGGACGAGGCGGTGTTCGCCGCCGCCGAGCAGCTGGCCGCCGAGCTGGACGCCGCCGGCGTCGCGGTGCTGCTGGACGACCGCAAGGCCTCGCCGGGGGTGAAGTTCGCCGACGCCGAGCTGCTCGGCATCCCGACCACGGTGATCGTCGGACGGGGCCTGGCCGACGGCCTGCTGGAGCTGCGGGACCGGGCCTCCGGCGAGCGCACCGACCTGCCGGTGGCCGGGGCGGCCGCCCGGCTGGCCGCCATCGTCGCGGGGTAGCGGCCCGGCTCGGCGCTCACCGCAGCGTGGCCAGGAACTCCGAGATCCGGCCGACCGCCTCGGTGAGCACGCCGACGTCCGGCAGGGTGACCAGCCGGAAGTGGTCCGGCTCGAACCAGTTGAAGCCTGTGCCGTGGGTGACCAACAGCTTCTTGGCGCGCAGCAACTCGATCACGAAGGCCTCGTCGTCGGCGATCGGGTAGACCTCCGGGTCGAGCCGCGGGAAGCAGTACAGCGCGCCCATCGGTTCGACGCAGCTCACCCCGGGGATCTCGTTCAGCAGCCGGGAGGCGAGCTTGGACTGCTCGTAGAACCGCCCGCCCGGGACGATCAGCTCGTTGATCGACTGGTAGCCGCCCAGCGCGGTCTGGATCGCGTGCTGCGCCGGGACGTTCGAGCACATCCGCATGTTCGACAGCAGGGTGAGGCCTTCGAGGAAGTCGGTGGCCAGGTGGGTGGGGCCCGAGATCATCACCCAGCCGGCCCGGTAGCCGCAGACCCGGTAGGCCTTCGACAGCCCG
>JAEXCA010000039.1 GCA_023393755.1 Actinomycetes bacterium
CATCCCCGGAGCGCCGATCATCTCGGCGCTCGGCTCGCCGACCGGGCAGAAGATCACGGCGGCGACCGAGGTGCCCCTGACGGATCGACCTGCCGAGGCGACCCACGTCAGAGTGACCATCACCTGCCTGACCGCGGGCACGTTCTGGTGGGGCCTCGACGCCGGCGGCAACAACCCTTCGGTGAGCTGCGCTGCGTCCGAGGGCGGGAGCGAAACCGCCTGGTACGACTTCGCGCTGGATCCCACCGTCGACAAGCTGTACGTCACCGCGCCCGAGGGCGGGGAGGCCGCCGTCTCGGTCCAGTACCTGACGTACCTGCCGACCCGTTTCGGGGTCAATGAGAACGGCCAGACCTACGGCACGGGTGCGGAGGACGCCACCCCCGATCTCATCCTGGTGATCGGAACGAGCCCCGACGGTGGGGAGGTGGAGGGCTACGCCCTGGCCACCGATCTTGTGGCGTTCAGTCCCGACCACCCCGATCATCCCGCCAATCCTGAGGAGGCGCTCCGCTGGCAGCAGGAGCGGGACGAGAAGTACCCCGGCGGCTGGGACATCCCGGTCTACCAGTCGGACGGCGTCACGCGGATCGGCACCTTCCACGTCGGCTGACCTCGAATCGTCCGATCGGACGAGCGGGATCGCCGTCGGGGATGATGTCTGGCACACAGGCCGCACCTAGGTTGGACGGGTGACTGCGACAGCTCCAGCCCTGCCCGAGACGATCGCCCAGGCGGTCAACCTGACCAAGATCTACGGCTCCGGGGAAGCCGAGGTCCGTGCCCTGGACGGCGTGACCGTCGGTTTCACCCCCGGCTCCTTCAGCGCCATCATGGGCCCCTCCGGTTCGGGCAAGTCCACCCTGATGCACTGCCTGGCCGGTCTCGACCGGCCGACCTCGGGTCAGGTCTATCTGGGTGGAGCCGAGATCACCGGGTTGCGGGATCGCGAGCTCACCGCCGTCCGCCGCGATCAGGTGGGCTTCGTCTTCCAGGCGTTCAACCTGCTGCCCACCCTGACCGCGAAGGAGAACATCCTGCTGCCGCTCGACCTGGCCGGACGCCGGGCCGATCCGGCGGTGTTCGACGCCATCGTCGACTCGCTGCGGCTGGGCGACCGGCTGCGGCACCTGCCCTCCCAGCTCTCCGGCGGCCAGCAGCAGCGGGTGGCCATCGCCCGGGCGTTGATCACCCGGCCGAAGGTGCTGTTCGCCGACGAGCCGACCGGCGCGCTGGATTCCCGTTCCGGCACCGATCTGCTCAGCCAACTGCGGACCGCCACCCTGGCCCTCGGCCAGACCATCGTGATGGTCACCCATGACACGAACGCCGCGGCCTACGCCGATCGCGCGGTGATCCTCAGCGACGGACGAGTGGTGGACGACTTCCTCGACCCGCACGCGGACCGCGTCCTGGCGGCGCTGAAGGCGCTGGGATCCTGATGCTGCGGCAGGCTCTACGGGAGTTGAGGTACCACCCCTCCCGGTTCGTCGCCACGCTGGTGGCGATCGCGATCAGCGTGGCCTTCATGGCCGGTTCGTCGGTGATCGTCGCCACCGAACAGAACGGCGTGGAACGCCAGCAGTCGCTGCCCATCGCCGGTGCGGACGCGGTCGTCCTGATCGAGCAGTACGAGAGCGAACCACCCGATCTGCGGACCATCCTGGCCGAGCTCCCGGAGGTGGCCGCCGCCGAAGCCAGCCTGACCACCAGCGACGGTCTCTCCCACGCTGGGAACACGGTCTATGTGAACCTGATCGGGCTGCCGTCCGAACCGTTCCGCTGGTCGGGGATCGTCGCCGGACGGTGGCCGGAGCACCCCCGCGAGATCACCCTCTCCCGCGGGGCCGCGGACGCCCTCAAGGCGGCCGTCGGCGACACCATCGGCTCCTCCTTCGAGGACGTGACCTACACCCTGGTCGGCCTGACCGGCGAGCCGAGTTCGCTGTTCGTCCAGACCGGCTACCTGGCCCGCGCCGCCTTCGAGCGCTATCACGTCGACCCCGAGCTGGGTAGCGGCAGTTGGTTGCTGCGCGCCCGGCCCGGGATCGCCGACGACCAGCTGGTCGACGCCGCCCGGAGGGTCGTACCCGCCGGTGCGGAGGTGAAGTCGGCGGCGGTGCTGCGGGCGGAGGCCTTCCGTGAGCTGACCGACGGGTTCGAAGCCTTCCGCAACCTGCTGTGGTCGTTCGCGGCGATCGCTGCGGTGGTCGGCATGATCACCATCGCCAACACCTTCACCATCCTGCTGGCCCAGCGGCGCCGGCAGATCGGCCTGCTGCGGGCGGTCGGAGCCGCGGGCTCGCAGGTGCGCAACCGCTTCCTGCTCGAGGCCGTCGCGCTCGGCCTGCTCGGGGCGGCGCTGGGGGTGCTGCTGGGCATCGGCCTGGCCGCGATCGGCGCGACCGTCACCGGCTCGCTGTACTGGGGGCTGGCGCTCCCGGCGACCGATCTGGCGATCGCCTTCGCCGTCGGCCTGGCGATCACCGTCGCCGCCGCCTACCTGCCGGTGCTGCGGGGTACCCGGGTCCGCCCGCTGGAGGCCCTCCAACCGGAGCTCTCCAGCGACGAGAAGCGGCGCGCCGGCTGGGTGCGCGGGGTGGTCTGCGGGCTGCTGGCCGCCGTCGGCCTGGGGCTCGCACTGATCTCGCTGAACCAGGAGGACGGGCTGCTGCAGGCCATCGCCGGCAGCGCGCTGCTCGCCCTCGGCGTGCTGTTCGGGGCGCCGCTGTTCGTCCCCTGGGTGCTCCGTGGGACCGGCGCGCTGGTCGCGCGGTTCGGCGTCACCGCCCGGCTGGCCGCGCAGAACTCGGTGCGCAATCCCCGGCGGGCGTCCGCCACCGCCACCGCGCTGATGCTGGCGGTGGGCCTGATCGTCACCCTGCAGGTGGGCACGGCGAGCGTCCGCGCCACCGTACTGGACGAGCTCGACCAGCGCCGTCCGGTGGACGCCACGGTCTTCAACTGGGACCAGAGCAGCCTCCCGGCCGAACTGCGCGAGCAGTTCGAGCAGATCCCGGGGGTGGCGGGGGTGGTCTCGCTCGACGTGGCGAGGGTCGACTTCACCCGGGGTACGGAGCGCTTCGAGCAGCTGACCGCGATCGGCTTCGACCCGGCCATCGCCGGGGTGGTGCGGGGAGCCTCACCCACCCTGGGCGACGACCGGGTCCTGGTCTCCGACGACTCCGAAGCCGCGAAGGACGGTCAGCGGGTCACCCTCACCGGCCGCGACGGCGAGGTGGAACTGACCCTCGCCACCTCCAACCTGCTGGAACGCGGCCAGCTGATGGTCTCGCCGACCACGCTGGCCAGCCTCGGCGGCGTGGTGCCGGACGCCCTGCTGTGGCTCTCGATCCCCGACCGTGGCGAGGCGCTCTCCGCGGTCGGACGGATCCTCGAACTCACCGGCGACCAGTACGCCGTCACCGGCGGCGTGATCGAGGCGGCCCAGATCGAGCAGATCCTCGACCTGCTGCTGCTGATCACCACCGCCCTGCTCGCGGTGGCGGTGCTGATCGCCCTGGTCGGGGTGAGCAACACCCTGGGCCTGTCGGTGATCGAACGCACTCGGGAGTCGGCGCTGCTCCGTGCGCTCGGCCTGCAGACCCGCTCGCTGCGGCTGATGCTGCTGGTCGAGGCCCTGCTGCTGGCCGGTGTGGGGGTGCTGGTCGGGATCGGTGCCGGGGTGTTCTTCGGCTGGCTGGGCGCCACCTCGCTGACCGCCGCGATGCCCGGCGCCGACCCCCGGCTGGCCATCGACCTGCCGCAGCCCTTCGGCATGGTGGTGATCGCGGTGGTCGCCGCCGCGTTGGCCTCCGTGCTGCCCGGACGGCGGGCGGCCTCGGCCTCGCCCACCGAGGCGCTGGCCGACATCTGATCGGCGTGGCTCAGGCGGTTGCGGCGACCTCCTGATCGCTGGACGGGCGGGTGCGGGCCCGCAACTGCCGCACCTCGGGGGAGAACAAGGCCAGCCCGGTGGTGACCAGGCTGATCAGGCCGGCTCCGATCAACGCCGTGTGCACGCCGAAGGCCACCGTCGCGGGACCGGCGAGCATCAGCCCGACGGGGCCGAGCATCATCGAGCCCAGCGCATCGTAGGAGGCGACCCGGGAGAGCGCCTCCGCCGGCACCTCGTTCTGCATGGTGGTCATCCACCAGACGCCGAAGAGTTCGAAGCTCGCGCCCATCGCGAAGGCGGCGATCACCAGGGGAAGCAGAGGCGCGCTGATCCCGAGCAGGATCGCGGGGATGCCCGCGCTGAGGGTCAGCAGGGTGGCCACCAGGATCGGCCGGCGGGGCTTCCACACGAAGGCCAGCGCCACGCCGACCACCGCGCCGACCGCCTCGGCCGCCAGGAAGGTCGTCCAGGTCGCCGGGCCGCCGAGTTCCGTTTCGGCGACCACCGGGCCGAAGACGCCATGAGCGGCCTGCAGCACCATCACCATCAGCGAGAACTGCAGCACCACCACCCACAGCCACTGCCGGGAGCGGAACTCGCCCCACCCGTCGAGGAGCTGGCGCAGCGGGTGCTCGGACGTGCTGGCCAGGGACGCCGACAGCTCGGGCAGGCCCAGGGCCAGGATGCCGGCCAGCAGGTAGAACGTGCCGGCCGTGACCATCGCCCAGCCACCGCCCAGCCAGATCACCACGGCCCCACCGGCGACCAACCCGGCCAGGCGGGCACCGGAGGCGCCGCCGCTCAGCCACGCGTTGGCCTGCTGCAGTTGGGGCGCGGGCACCAGGTCGGGGATGATCCCGGTCAGCGCGGGATACACCGCCGCGCCGGCGGTGCCGGCCAGGGCGGCCGCCACGCACAGCGCCCAGATCGGCGCGTTGCCGGAGAGCATCATCAGACCGATCGAGCCGAACGCGATCCCGGTGAGGAACTCGCCCCAGCGCAGCACGACCGCCCGCGGGTAGCGATCGGCGATCACCCCGCCCACCAGCATGAACAGCACGTTCGGCGTGGTCTGCGCCAGCAGGACGAGGGAGAGGGTGCCAGCGTCCGCGCCCGGGAGCCGCAGCACGCCGAACGCCAGAGCCACCGGTGCGAACGCCATGCCGAGCATGGAGATCGTCCGGGCAGCCAGCAGCGTCACGAACGGACGGTTCGCGATGAGCGCACGCGTGGACGCGGGAAGGTTCATGGAGGTTCTCCGGAGGAAGATCGGCCGAAGCCAGCCCTCCAGATTGCCACGACGCCCCGGGCCGGGGCAAGTCGGCGATGGGCCGGACGGCGTTCTCGTCCCGGCGCGCGATCACGGCCTGGACGAACTCGGCTCCCGTCCCTGACCGCGTCCGATGCCAGGCGGCTCCACGACCCCCGCGGACCTTGTCGAGGGGCTGCTGTTCAGTGTTTCCTTGAGCATGGAAATCGTCCACGTCTTCGTTCACGTCAAGGCCGACCAGGTCGACCAGTTCGCCGCTGCCTCGGCGGAGAACGCCCGCAACTCGATCCGCGAGCCGGGGATCGCCCGCTTCGATGTGCTGCAGTCGAACGACGACCCCACCCAGTTCGTGCTGGTCGAGGTCTACCGCAGCCCGGAGGCGGTACTGGCGCACAAGGAGACCGCCCACTACGCCCTGTGGCGGGACGCCGTCGCCGACATGATGGCCGAGCCGCGCCATTCCCGGAAGTACAGCCAGGTCTTCCCCGAGGCGACCTTCCTGGTCTGAGCCCGGCCCACGACGGGCTCAGGAACCGCGGCTGCGGCCCTTCGACGGGCTCAGGGACCGCGGTCGTGGGCCGTCCGCCCGGCCCACGTTTCCTGAGCCTGTCGAAGGGTGGGATCAGACCAGAGCCGGGCGCTCCAGGTCGAGCAGGACGCGCTTGCGCTCGATGCCGCCGGCGTAGCCGGTGAGCGTCCCGTCGGCCCCGATCACCCGGTGGCTGGGGACCACGATCGGGATCGGGTTGCGGCCGTTGGCGGTGCCGACCGCCCGCGAGGCGGCATTGGTCAGGCCCAGCCGCCGGGCGACGTCGCCGTAGCTGGCGGTCTCGCCGTAGCCGATCTTCTGCAGTTCCGCCCAGACCCGAAGCTGGAAGGCGGTGCCCTTAGGCGCCAGCGGCAGGTCGAAGTCGGTGCGCTCGCCGGCGAAGTACTGCACCAGTTGGGCGGCGGTCCGGAGCAGGACGGCCTCGTCCTCGGGCTGGTCCCGGCCGGAGGTTTCGGTGCCCTCGTCCGGAACCCGACGAGCGGCATCGTCGGAGAAGGGCGAGAACTCGATGGCGGTCAGTGCCCCGCCGGCGGCGACCAGCCGTAGCGGACCGATCGGGGAGTCAATCACGTGCCACATCGGGGGTTCCTTCCGGGTCGGGCAGGATGAACTGCCACAGCAGGGTTTGCGCGTAGGAGCGCCAGGGACGCCAGTTCTCGGCCAGCGCGGCGGCCTGCCGAGGGTCCCGGCCGAGCCGGGCCAGCGCCTGGCGGGTGCCGAGATCGGTGGGCATGAACGCGTCCGGGTCGCCGAGCGCGCGGATCGCGAGGTAGCTGGCCGTCCAGTCACCGATTCCCGGCAGGGCCAGCAGCCGTTCGCGGGTCTGCTGCCGGTCGGGACCGCGGTCCAGCGCCAGCTCGCCGCTGGCCAGCGCCCGGCACAGCCCGATCAGGGCTCGGCCACGGGCCCGGGGCATCGGGAGATCCTCCGGGTCCAGCGCTGCCAGTGTCGCCGCGGCGGGGAAGAGGTGGGTCAGTTCGGGGGTCGCGGCGGTCTCGTCCGGTGCAGAAACCGGGCGATGGCGGCCAGTCGCGTGGATAGTGTCCGCGAACGCCCTGTGCTGCCCGGTTTCTGTCGGGCTGGACGGCCGGCACGTCACGTAACCGGGTAACGGTTCCCCGTACCACTGGATGAGCCTTCCGAGGATGGTCCGGGCGCCGGCCACCGAGATCTGCTGCCCGACGACCGCCCGGACGGCGACCTCGGCACCGTCGACATGGCCGGGCAGGCGCAGCCCGGGCCACCGGCGCAGCAGCGGGCCGAGCACCGGATCGGGGCCGAGCGCGTCCGCCACCGCCAGCGGATCGCAGTCGGCGTCCAGCAGGCGACCCGCCCGCTCGACCGCCGCGGCGATGTCGCGCAGGTCTCCCAGAGCGAGTTCGACCGCGACGGTCGCGGTGCCGGGCTCGGGAAGGTCGGGCAGTTCGAGGCGAATCGTTCCCGGTGCGTACGGCAGCCTCAGGGTGCGGGCGTACCACCCGTCGCCCACCGCCTCGACGCCGGGCAGGGCGCGAGGGGCGAGGAAGCGTCGCAGTCCACTGCCGTGGAACGGGGTCCGGACGGCCAGCCGCAGCCGGATCGTCCCGGGAGCCGTGGCTGCCGGCTGGCCCGATCGTGACCCGGCCCGTTGGTCCTCGTCCCGCTGCCGCGGCCCTCGCCGGGTCTCCTCCCGTCCCGCCGCTGAGAGCGGCGTCGCGACCGTCCGGGACGGGACCGTCCCCGCGTCCCGGCGCCGGCCACGTAGTTCGCTGGGCGTCGTGCCGTAGACCGCGCGGATGGTGTCGTTGAACTGGCGGACGGAGTCGAAACCCGCCGCGAAGGCGATCTCGCCGAAGCTCAGCGCGGTGGCGTCGATCAGGCTGCGGGCGGTCTGCGCCCGCCGGGCGCGGGCCAGGGCGAGCGGCCCGGCGCCCAGTTCGGCGGTGAGGACGCGGGTGAGATGGCGCGGGGTGTAGCCCAGGTGCGCCGCCAGACCCGGCACGCCTTCGCGGTCGACCACGCCGTCGGCGATCAGCCGCATCGCGCGGCCGGCCGTGCTGGCCTGGACATCCCAGGACGGACTGCCCGGGGTGGCGTCCGGCAGGCAGCGCTTGCAGGCCCGGAACCCCGCTGCCTGCGCGGCTGCCGCGGTCGGGTAGAAGGCGACGTTCCCCGGCGCCGGGGTGCGCGCCGGGCAACTCGGCCGACAGTAGATGCCGGTCGTGGTGACCGCGGTGTAGAACACCCCGTCGAACCGCCGGTCGCGGGAGGAGACCGCCCGGTAGCAGGTGCTCGCGTCCGGGATGCTTGGCCTCATCGACCACCACCCCCGACCATCGAAGGCGTGCGCACCAGGCCGCCGCTGGGTGACGTGGGACGACCCTCGACGGCAGCCGACGCCACCCGCGGGGCCACCGGGGACGGTTCCGGGGCCACCGGGGACGGTTCCTGTTGGCCCCGGCTCGCGCCGGGCAGGCTGGGTTGGGCTGCCATGCGTCCATCCTGCTCCCCGGAGGGGTGGATTCCTAGCGGAAATCGGACATCGCGGAGCCCACGGCGCATCATCCCGCGGCAGACCGCGGCCGGCAGGAGCGGACCGCTCAGCCGCCGTCCCTGGCGTCCGCGACCAGGCTGCGTCCCGGCTCCCGGAGCGAGGTCGGCTAGACGAAGATGATCTGCCCGCCCTCGGAGATGTCCATGAAGTCGGAGGCGCTGATCACTGCCTCCACCCCGTCGTGCAGGTCGGCCTCGGTGAGCTGCATCATGTCGAAGGACATCCGGCAGCCCCACAGGTGACCGCCCATCTCGACGATCTGGTCGAGCAGTTCCGGGACGGTCGGGATCTCCAGGTCGGCGATCTGCTTGCGCATCATCGAGGTCGCCATCCGGGTCATCCCGGGGAGGGCGCCGGCCAGGGCCGGGATCGGCAGCCGCGGTGCCTGGGTGAGGTGCATCGCGGTGTTGCCGAGCATGGTGAACTTCAGGTCGTCCATCCGCCAGCGGGTGATGATGTCGAAGCCCCAGAAGGTGAAGAACAGATGGGTCTCGATGCCCTCGCCGAGGGCGGCGTTGGCCAGGATCAGCCCCGGGTAGGCCATGTCGAGGTTGCCCTTGGAGCAGATGATCACCAGCTTGCGGCCGGCTGGGGTGGACGAGGTCGCGGCCTCCTCGGGCAGCGGGCAGTCCTCGCCGCCGAAGTCGGGGACGATCGGGTCAGTGGCGATGGGGTCGGTGGTGGCGGTCATGGGTTCCTCCTGCAGATGGTTCGGGTGGATCGTCCTTGGGTGCTTCGACTGGGTGGGACGAGGTGCCCTTCGACAGGCTCAGGGGTCGCCGTCCCCGGGTGCCGGGAGCCCCGACAGGCTCAGGGTCACTGTCGCCGGGCGTCCCCTGTCGCACGGCTAGACACAGCCCTTGGGTTTGGGAAGGCCCGCCAGGTAGGCCATCTTCTTGGCCGGCTTGCCGGGGAACAGCTCGAACAGCTCCTTGATCGGGAAGCCGCCCACGGTACTGGCCCGCCGCAGCGTCGCGGTCTCGCCGCGGGCCGGGTAGTCCATCCGCAGGAAGCGCAGCACCGCCCAGTGCCGGTCGGTGAGTTGCAGCCCGATCAGCCGGGCCAGCTCCGCGCCCAGCTTCTCGTCCCACTGGTCGTAGGCAACCAGGAAGCCCTCGTCGTTGACATCGATCGGGCGTCCGCCGATCAGGGTGGTGGGCATGGGTTGGCTCCTTCAGAACTTCGGGACGATCGGGTGGGGCAGGACTGTGGCCGGGTCGGCGGCGGAGTCGACCCCGGGACGGTCGACGTACCCGCCCGCGGCCGCCATCGCCGGCGCCGGTGCGGCCGCCGGAGCCGGGGACGGCCGGGTGGTCAGCGGCTTGGTCTCCAGCCGGGGTCCGGCCGGACGGGGCGGTGGTGGCGGGCTGGACGGTTGCTCCGGCGCCGGCAGTCCGGTGGCCTTCGGGCCGACCTCCGATTCCACCCGCTTGCCGGCCAGGCTCATCGCGGTCGGGATGAACGGGATCGGACGGCCGGGCAGCAGCAGGTTCCAGTAGATCCACCGGAAGGCCAGCTTGCCGAGGTGGTTCAGGTGGGTCTCTGCCAACAGCTTGAACGGGCCGATGGCCGGCAATGGGAAGCTGCCGGTGAACGGCTCCGTGGTGTAGTTGAAGTCCAGCAACATGCCCTTGCGGCCGCCCGATTCGATGAAGCAGTTCGCGTGGCCATCGAAGCTGTGGGTGGCCGGTCGTCCCTGGAACTCGTCGAGGAAGTTGTGGACGAAGACGTCGGCGGCGAAGTGGGCGACCGAGCCGGCCTTCGAGGTCTGCAGGGTGCCGGCGTCGCCCAGCACGTACACCCCGGGGTGATGGAGCGAGGCCATGGTGTGCTGGTCACAGGGGACGAGGTTGAGCTCGTCGCCCAACCCGGAGCGCGCGACGTAGTCGGCGCCCATGTTCAGCGGCACGGTGACCAGCAGGTCGAAGCCGATCCGCCGGCCGTCGAAGGAGACCAGCTCGGCGGTGTCGTTGTCGATCCGCTCGACCGCGAAGTCGGTCTCCAGCGCTATCTGCCGTTCGGTCAGCGCGGTGTTCAGTTCGCGGGAGGCCACCGGCTTGGTGAAGGCGCCGTCCAGCGGCGTGACGTAGATCAGCTCGGTGCGTTCGCGGATGTGGTGCTTGCGCAGCCAGTCGTCGGCCAGGAAGGTGAACTCCAGCGGCGCCACCGGGCACTTGATCGGCATCTCGGTGATGTGGACCACCAGCCGTCCACCGCGGAACCGGCGCATCGCCTCGGTCAGCGCCTGCGCTCCCGGCAGGCTGTAGAACTCGTGCACCTTGTCACCCCAGAGCGCGCCCTGCATCCCCGGGGTGGCGTCGGGACGGGGCGCGACGCCGGTGGCGATCACCAGGTAGTCGTAGCCCAGCGTCCGTCCGTCGGCCAGGTGCACCGCGCGGTAGGTGGGATCGACCCGGTCGATCTCGGTGAGCAGCAGGTCGATGCCGTCGGCGATGAACCGGTGCCGGGAGCGCACCACGTCGTTGGTGTTGTAGATGCCGAACGGCATGAACAGGTAGCCGGGCTGGTAGTGGTGGGCGTCGTCCCGGTCCACGACGGTGATGTGCAACTCATGGCGCGGCAGCGCCGCCCGCAGCTTGTTGGCGACCATGGTGCCGGCGGTCCCACCGCCGACGATGACCAGTCGTTTCATCGTTGAACTCCAGTCGAAGAGTGGTACCAATACTGTACCCCGTAGGGTATGGATCGGAGGTGGATTCGACGGAATCGGGCACCGGTTCATCGAGGGCCTGTGCAGGTTCCAGGAGCGGGCGCAGCGGTTCCCGCTCGAGCAGGTCCGCACGGTGTTGGCGGCCAGCCACGCGCGGGTGCTCGGGCTGATCGGGCAGTTCAGCGACGAGGAACTCTTCACCCGGAAGCACTTCGGCTGGACGGGCAGCACCAGCCTCGGCGCCTACTGCGTCTCAGCCACGTCCAGCCACTACGAGTGGGCGGTGAAGAAGCTGCGCCGCCACCGCTGAGGTCAGTGGCCGGTCCGGTCGGAGTCGGCGAGGTGCGCCTCGCCCCGATCGAGGGCGTCGATCGCGGCGATCTCCTCCGGGGTCAGTTCGAAGTCGAAGATCGCCAGGTTCTCCCGCTGGCGGGCGGGCGAGGCCGACTTCGGGATCGGCAGGTAGCCGTGCTGGACGTTCCACCGCAGCACCACCTGCGCGGCGCTCCGTTGGTGGACCTCGGCTATCCGGGTCAGGACCGGGTCGCCCAGCATCTCCGCCGGCTTGATCGGGCTCCACGACTCGGTGACGATGCCGTGCTCGGCGTGGAAGGCGGTCGTGGCGGCGCGGGTGGCGTAGGGGTTGAGGTTGATCTGATTGACGTCGGGGACCGTGCCGGTGGCGTCGATCACCCGCTGCAGGTGGCTGGGCTTGAAGTTCGAGGTTCCGACCGCCCGGACGACGCCCGCCTCAAGCAGCTTCAACAGGCCTTCGAAGGCCTGCACGTAGGTGCCCTGATCGGGGTTCGGCCAGTGGATCAGCAGCAGGTCGAGGTACTCCACCCCGAGCCGCCGCAGCGACGCTTCGGCCGCCTGGCGGGCGCCGTCGGTGCTGTGCCACTGCCGGTTGAACTTGGTGGCGAGGAAGAGCTCCTCCCGCGGGACGCCGGAATCGCGAACGCCCTGGCCCACCGCGTCCTCGTTGCGGTAGTTCTCGGCGGTGTCGATCAGCCGGTAGCCGGCCTCGATCGCGGTGCGGACGGCGGCGGCGCCCTCGGCGCCCTGCAACGGCCAGGTGCCCAGGCCGATCGCCGGGATCTCGGCGCCGTGGGCGAGGGTGATGCTGGGAACGGTCATGCTCCAACCTAACCCCGCCGCCGGGTGGGTACGGCGATCGTCCCAGGCTGTGTTCTCAGTTCTCCGGCTGGCAGACCGGACAGTGGAACATCGGACGCTCGCGGGTGGGTGGCCCGATCTGCGCCACCCGGATCGGGCCACCGCAGCGGCGGCAGGGACGTCCGGCGCGCCCGTGGACGTAGCTGGTGTGCCCGCGCCGGGTCGACCCGGTGGACGAGGGCACCGACTGCCGGATGCTGGCGAGCAGGAACCGCTGGGCGCGGCCGACCAGCCGGGCGAGGGTGTCCGGCGGCAGGGCGGCCACCGGGGTCCACGGCCAGAGCCGCTCAGCGAACAGGGTCTCGCTGGCCCAGATGGTGCCGATCCCTGCCAGGTTGGTCTGGTCGAGCAGGGCGGCGCCGATCGTCCCCTCGGCCCTGGCGAGGTTGGCGATCGCCAGGGCGGCGTCGAAATCCGGATCGAGCAGATCGGGGCCGAGGTGGCCCACCAGCGTGCGCTCGTCCGAGGTGCGCACCAGGTCGAGCATCCCGAGGTCCACGCCGATGGCGGTGTAGTCGGTGCCCACCAGCACGGCGCGGACGAAGCCGCCGCCGCGCGATTCGGGACGCCGGCCCGACATCCGCAGCGGGACGGACGGCTGCCGGGCCCGGCGGGAGGCTCCCCGAGCCTGGAAGGCCTGAGGGGACGATTCCTGAGCCTCGGGGGACGATCCCCGAGCCTGTCGAAGGGTCGTCCCGCCGCGATTCCGCGACTGCCGGGACGGCCCTTCGTCCAGTTCGGTGCTCGTCCTGCGGATCACCCAGGAGCCGTCCATCCGCAGGTGGGAGTGGAGCGTCCAGCCGCTGTCCAGCCGGGTCAGGATGTGCTTGCCGCGCGGCACCGTTTCGATCACCGTCATCCCAGCCAGTCTGGCGGTGGCGATGTTCGGCCAGCGCAGGTCGGCGTCCAGCAGCCGCCGGCCGGAAAGCGCCTCCTGCAGCTTGCGGGCGGTGCGCCAGACCGAGTCGCCCTCAGGCATCGCGGGCCCCTCGATCCGGGCGGGCTCGGCCGGTGGTCATCGGCGTAGCACCAGCCCGCGCGGGGTGAGGCGGAAGCCGGCCTGTTCCAGCGCTTCGGTGAGGGGACGGGACGGGCCCAGCACCGCCTCGCCGTCCACCTTGCCCACCCGCAGGGTGCCGAGGGTGCCGGCGTGGACGGCGGTGGCCAGGGCTCGCGCGGCCGCCGCGAGGGTGGTTGGGCGGTCGCTCCAGGAGAGCAGGGTGCGTCCACCGCGCTCGACGTAGAGGACGAGGTCGCCGTCCACCAGCACCACCAGCGCTCCGGCCTTCCGGCCGGGTTGGTGGCCGCTGGAGCCGTCGGGCCGGGCCGGCCAGCCGAGCGCGGCGCCGTAGGGGTTGGCCGGGTCGCAGGCCGCCAGCACCAGAGCCTCGCCGCCGAGCACGTCGTCCAGCGGACGGGCGAACGAGCGCAGCCGGTCCACCGCGCCGACCGCGGCGAACTGGGCGGCGCCGAGGTGTTCGACGAAGTAGCCACGGCGCACCCGGCCGGCGTCCTCCGCGGCAGCCAGCACCCGGTAGATCCCGGCGAACCCGCCCTCGATGCCCTCGGCGGCGACGCTGCCGCGGGTGACCACGCCGTAGCGATCGAGCAGTGCCTCGGCGGTGGCGACCGCGCGGGCGGTCGGATCGGTGTCAGGGGTGGGCAGCGCGGACCAGCGTCCGGCACCGGTGGGCGGGCTGGTGCGACGCAGCGGAGCCCGGGCCAGCCCACGTCCGAACCTGGCGCGGGGTGGAGCGGAGGGCCGGCTGCGATGCGCGGTGCTCGCCTGCCCCAGCCGGGCGCGCAGCGGCGCCAGGGTGTCGTTGGTGGCGAAGCCGGTCCAGACCAGCTCCCACAGTGCCTCGGTGAGCGCGGTGTCGTCCCCGGCCGCCGGCGAATCCACCTGGAGTTGTTCGGCGAGGGCGCGGAAGAAGTAGCCACCGCCGTCCACCAGCAGGTCGAGCAGCCGGCGGGACGGTTCGGTGAGCGTCTCCGGATCCGGCGGAGCAAGGGTGAACTCAGCGCCGTCGGCGGGATGCAGGCTCACCCAGCCGTCCCCGCCGGCCAGTGAGCCGTGACCCTGCCAGAGCACCTCACCGCCGGCGGTCAGCTCGTCCAGCATGGCCGGACGGTAGTCGCGCACCCGGGCGGGCAGCACCAGCGACTCGACCGCGCTGGCCGGCAGCGGTACCCCGGCCAGTTGCTCGACCGCACGCAGCACGCCGTCGGTGCCCCGGAGCTCGCCGACGCTCTGCCAACTGGGCAGGAACCGGGCGAAATCCCTGGTGGCAACGGGTTCGACGGCGTCCCGCAGGGCCGCGACCGAGCGGCGACGCAACAACTGCAGGACGCGCGGGTGGCAGAACTGGGTGCGGGGACCAGGGACAGCCGGCTCCTTCTCCCGCCTCCGATCGACGATGTGGGGCGAGGAACCGTCCCCTGCCCCACCGCCGTCCGGCAGGCCGGCGCCGGCGACACCTGCGTTCAGTCGGGTGTCGGGCGGTAGCCAGCCGGGCGGACGGAGGTCGCCCTCGACCAGGCGGCCGGCGGTGGCCAGCCGGCGCAGCACGTCGCGGGCGACGGCCGGGGCCAGGCCGAGCGAGGTGGCGAACTCGGCGGCGGTGAAGGGGGCGTGGGTGCGGGCGTAGCGGCCGGCGAGGTCGCCGAGCGGGTCGTCGGTGAGCTCGAGGAAGGCATCGGGGACGCCCAAGGGCGGCGCCACGCCCAGCGCGTCGCGGAGCTTGCCGGCGTCCTCGACGGCCGCCCAGTGCTCGGTGCCGGCGAGCTGGACGCGGAGGACGCGACGCTCGTCCTCGAGGCGGCGCAGCCATGTGGTGGCGATGGAGAGATCCCCGGCTCCGCGGGGATCCCGATCGTCTGGGGGATGACCGTCCTGCGGTTCGCAACGGCCGGCGACGCCGGCCGGGGTCAGCGGGCCGAGCGAGCGCAGGATGTCGGTGAGCTCGTCCGGATCGCGGGCTCGGCGTCCGTCGGCCAGATGCTGCAACTCGCGTTCGGTGCGGGTGAGGGCGTCCGGGTCGAGCAGGTCGGCCAGCGACAGGCCCTCTGCCGTGCCGAGCAGGTCGGCCAGCAGCGACGGGTCGAGGGCGAGGGCGGCGGCCCGCCGCTCGGCCAGGGGCGAGTCGCCCTCGTAGAGGAACTGGGCGACGTAGCCGAACAGCAGCGAGGAGGCGAACGGCGAGGCCCGTGGGGTGTCGACCACCATGGTGGCGATCTCCCGGGAGCGGATGCCGCGCAGCAGGTCGACCAGGGCCGGCACGTCGAAGACGTCGTTGACGCACTCCCGAACCGCCTCCAGCACGATCGGGAAGCTGGGGTACTGGCTGGCCACCTCGAGCAGTTGAGCGGCCCGCTGGCGTTGCTGCCACAGCGCCTGACGGCGGTCGGGCCGGCGCTTGGGCAGCAGCAGGGCCCGTCCGGCGCACTCCCGGAACCGGGCGGCGAACAGCGCCGAGCCGCCCAGCTGCGCGGTCACCTGGCCGGCGATGTCCTCCGGCTCGGGGAAGAGCAGTTCCAGGAGTTCGGCTGAGTCGGTGGACCCGGATGATCCCTGAGATCGCGCGAAGCGCGAGTCGGCTGGCTCTGGCGATCCCTGAGGTCGCGCGGAGCGCGAGTCTCGAAGGGTCGTCGCCGGAGGCTTCGAGACTCGGCCCGCTGGGCCGATCTCAGCCACCGGGGGATCGTCCTCCCACCATTGGGTGTCGGGCAGCCGGAACACCATGCCGTCGTCGGCGTGCATCGCCTGCACGTCCACCCCGTAGCGCTCCCGCAGCCGGGCCGCCACCACCAGCGCCCACGGCGCATGCACCTGCGAGCCGAACGGGGAATGGACGACCACCTGCCAGTCGCCCAGCTCGTCGTGGAACCGCTCCACCACGATCTGCCGGTCGGTGGGCAGCTTGCCGGTGGCCTCGCCCTGCTCGGTGAGGTAGGTGATCAGGTTGTCGGTCGCCCACTCGTCCAGCCCGGCCTGCACCACCCGCTGGCGGGCCTTGGCCGGCGACAACCCGGAGACCTCACGGACGAACCCACCCAGCGCCTTCCCCAGTTCGGCCGGACGCCCCAGCGCGTCGCCCTTCCAGAACGGCAGCCGGGCTGGCATCCCCGGGGCCGGGGTGACCAGCACCCGGTCGTGGGTGATCTGCTCGATCCGCCAACTGGAGGTGCCGAGCGCGAAGATGTCGCCCACCCGCGACTCGTAGACCATCTCCTCGTCCAGCTCGCCGACCCGGCGGCCCTCGCCCTCGCCGGCCAGGAAGACCCCGTACAGCCCGCGATCGGGGATGGTGCCGCCGCTGGTCACCGCCAGCCGCTGGGCGTTGCGGCGTCCGGTCAGGGTGCCGGCGGTGCGATCCCAGACCAGCCGGGGACGCAGTTCGGCGAACTCGTCGGACGGGTACCGGCCGCTCAGCATGTCGAGGACGGATTCCAGCACAGCCCGGGTCAGCCCGGTGAACGGCGCAGCCCGGCGAACCAGTGCCTCCAGGTCGGCGACCGTCCAGGCGTCCAGCGCGCCCATGGCGACGATCTGCTGGGCGAGCACGTCCAGTGGGTTGGCCGGGATTCGCAGCGCCTCGATCGCGCCGGCCCGCATCCGCTCGACGGTGACGGCGGTCTGCACCAGGTCGCCGCGGAACTTGGGGAACAGCACGCCGTGGCTGACCGCCCCCACCTGGTGGCCGGCGCGTCCCACCCGCTGCAACCCGGAGGCCACCGAGGGTGGCGCCTCAACCTGGATCACCAGATCGACCGCGCCCATGTCGATGCCCAGTTCAAGGCTCGAGGTGGCGACGACCGCGGGCAGCCGGCCGGACTTCAGGTCCTCCTCGATCTGCTGGCGCTGCTCCCGGCTGACCGAGCCGTGGGGGGGCCCGGCGGCCCCCCCCCGGGGCCCCGGGGGGGCCCCCCGGTGGGGGCGCG
>JAEXCA010000093.1 GCA_023393755.1 Actinomycetes bacterium
GAGCAGCACCGGGTGTTCGCTCCGCACACCGGTCGTCGGATCGTCCTGGCCACGAACGTGGCCGAGACTTCGATCACGGTGCCCGGGATCCGGTTCGTGATCGACCCGGGCTTCGCCCGCATCTCCCGCTACTCGGCCAGGACCAAGGTGCAGCGGCTGCCGATCGAGCCGATCTCGCAGGCCTCGGCCAACCAGCGGGCCGGACGCTGCGGCCGGCTCGGCCCGGGCGTCTGCATCCGGCTCTACTCCGAGGAGGACTTCGAGTCCCGCCCGGAGTTCACCGAACCGGAGATCCTGCGGACCAACCTGGCCTCGGTCATCCTGCAGATGGCGGACGCCCGGCTGGGCGACATCGTCGACTTCCCCTTCCTGGAGCCGCCGGACGCCGGCCAGGTGCGCGACGGCATCCGGCTGCTCCGCGAACTGGGCGCGCTGGCCGACACCGGACGGGGCGGACGGATCAAGCTCACCGCCATCGGACGCCGGCTGGCCCGGCTGCCGGTCGACCCCCGGCTGGGCCGGATGCTGGTCGAGGCCGAACGCCAGGGCTGCCTGAAGGAGGTGCAGGCGATCGCCGCCGGCCTGACCATCCAGGATCCCCGCGAGCGTCCCACCGACGCCCAGGCAGCGGCGGACGAGGCCCATCGCCGCTTCTTCTCCCCGCTGCCCACCAGCTTGGCCGACCCTTCGTCAGGCTCAGGGATCGGGTCGGCCCGGTCCGGGCAGGCTCGGCGCCCTGCCCAGTCCGCGTCCGAAACTCCGCTGGCGCTGGCCGCGCCCGCCCGGTACACCCCGCACACCGGCCACGTGGTCCGGGGACGGCAGGACACCTCCAGAGGCGGAGCCGAGGGCCAGGAACCCACCCCGGACGGTTCCGACATTGCCGCCCTGCTGCGGCTGTGGCAGTACCTGCGGGAGCAGCGCCGGGTGCTCTCCGGCAATGCCTTCCGCCGGATGTGCCGGCAGGAGTACCTCAACTTCCTCCGGGTGCGGGAGTGGCAGGATCTGCACACCCAGTTGCGGCAGGCCTGCGACGAGCTCAGGCTGAACCGAAACACCGAGCCGGCCGGCCTCGACAAGGTGCACATCGCCGTCCTCTCCGGTCTCCTCTCCCACGTCGGCCTGCTGGACGTTGCGCCGAAGCAGGGCCAGCAGACCGGCCAGCGTGCCAGGCGGCGGCAGGGCCCGCCGGAGTACCTGGGTGCCCGGGGTTCGCGGTTCGCGATCAATCCCGGCTCCAGCGCCGCCCGCACCCGTCCGCCGCTGGTGATGGCCGTCGAACTGGTCGAGACCAGCCGGCTCTGGGCACGCACCGTCGCGCCGATCGAGGCCGAATGGGTCGAGGAGGTGGGGGAGCACCTGCTGAGCCGCACCTATTCCGAGCCCCACTGGTCGGCTCGTGGCGGTCAGTGCGTGGCCAACGAACGGGTCACCCTGCTCGGCGTCCCGATCGTCGCCGGACGCACCGTCTCCTACGGCCGGATCGACCCGGTGGTGGCCCGCGAGGTGTTCATCCAGGCGGCCCTGGTGGAGGGCCAGTGGCGTACCCGGCACCACTTCTGGGCGCGCAACCAGGCGGTGCGCGAGGAGGCCGCCGAACTGGCCGAACGCACCCGGCGGCGGGACCTGCTGGCCGACGACGCCACCCTGGCGGCCTTCTACGACGCCCGGATCCCGCCGGAGATCGTCTCGGTCGCCCACTTCGACCGCTGGTGGCGGGATGCCCGGCGGCAGGACGAACACCTGCTCGACCTCAAGCTGGACGATCTGGTGGTCGGCGAGGCCGACGCCGGCGGCTACCCCTCCACCTGGCGGATCGACGACCTCGAACTCGAGGTCGGCTACACCTTCGACCCCGGCTCGGGCCCAGACGGCGTCACCGTGACGGTCCCGCTGGCCGAACTGAACCGGCTGCGGCCGGAACCCTTCACCTGGCAGGTGCCAGGGTTGCGGGTGGAACTGGCCACCGCGCTGATCCGCGGCCTGCCCAAGCAGTTGCGCACCCAGCTGGTGCCGGCACCGGACACCGCCGCGCGGGCGGTGGAGTGGCTGGGCCGGGAGGCCGATCGCAGCGAGGCCTTCTGGCTGGCGCTGGGAAGGGCGATCCAGGCCCTCACCGGCGTCGTGGTGCCGCCCGCGGCCTGGGCGCCGGACCAACTGGACGACCACCTGCGGGTCCGGTTCCGGATCACCCGGCCCGGCGCGGAACCGGCCACCGGCCGCGACCTGACCCGGTTGGCGGCCGAACTCGGCGGTCAGTTGCAGAAGACGCTGAACCGGGCGGCCAGCCACCTGGTCCACCCCGGCGCCACCGACTGGGCCTTCGGCGACCTGCCGGAACGGATCGACCAACCGGTGGTGGGGTATCCGGCGTTGCTCGACCGCACCGATCGGGTGGGCGTCCAGGTATTCGCCGGGGAGGAGGCGGCCCGGCGGGCGCACCGCGCCGGCCTGCGCCGGCTGGTCGCGCTGACCACCGTCGACCCGACCAACTGGGTGGTCTCCCGGCTGAGCAACCACACCAAGTTCGCGCTGGCGACCTCCCCGTACCCGAGCGTCCCGGCGCTGCTGGCCGATGCCCGGTTGAAGGCGATCGGCGATGGCATCGACGCCGCCGGCGATCCCACCGCGATCCGGGACGCGGCGGCCTTCGGACGGCTCCGGGACCGGGTGCGGGCCGAGGTGGCCCCGGCCATGCAGCGGACGGTGGACACCGCCGGCGAGATCCTGCTGCGCCACGGCGAGGTCGTCCAGCGGCTGCCCACCGCGCCGGCCGAGGTGCGCGCCGACGTGACCGAACAGCTCGCCGGGCTGATCTACCCGGGCTTCATCGCCGCCACGCCGTCCCGCTGGTATTCGCGGCTGCCGGTCTACCTGCAGGCCGTCCTGCGCCGGCTGGACGCCGGCCCCTCCGCCCGCGCCGACGAGGCGCTCGACACCATCGGCGCGTTGGAGGACGCCTACGCCGAGCGCTGCCAGGCCTGCCCCCCGGGCCCGCTGCCGGAGGCGGTGGACGAGATCGGCTGGCTGATCGAGGAACTCCGGGTCGGGCTGTTCGCCCAGGCGCTGGGCACCGCCGTCCCGGTCTCCGCCAAACGGGTGCGCGTCGCCCTGGCCTCGACCGGCTCAGCCACCGTTCGCTGAGCTTGTCGGCGGGCGATTGCCGGGCGGCTGTGCGCTGACGGCGCAATCCCGCGGAACCGGCGGACGGCCACGGTACAGTGGCAGGCGTGCTTGATCCACGGCTGCTGTACACGCTGAAACCCGAGGTGTGGGATTCGCTGCAGGGGCATCGTCCGGTGCTGCTGCACCTGCTGGACGGCTACATCGACGCCGGTGCGGTGATCCACACCACCAGCCGCTACCTGCTCGAACAGTGCGAGCACGAGGTGCTGGTCGAGTTCGACCACGACCAGCTGCACGACTACCGCTCCCGGCGGCCGCAACTGGTCTTCGACACTAACCACTGGGTCTCGATGACCGACTACTCGCTGGTGATCCACAAGCTGACCGACGCGGCCGGCACCCCCTTCCTCCTGCTCACCGGCCCGGAGCCCGACACCCAGTGGAACCGCGCCTGTGCCGCGATCCTCGGCATCGCCGAGCGACTGGGGGTTTCGTCGCTGATCGCCGCCAGCGGGGTGCCGATGACCGTGCCGCACACCCGGCCAACCCTGGTCACCGCGCACGCCACCGACCCGGCGCTGGCCAGCGGGAACCCGATGTGGATCGACCGGGTCCAACTGCCCGGCAGCTTCTCCCACGTGCTGGAGTTCCGGGCCGGTGAGGCCGGCCTGGTCGGACGGGGGTTCGTCGCCCACGTCCCGCACTACCTGGCGCAGACCAGCTTCCCGCAGGCCACCGCCGCGGTGCTGGCGCGGATCAGTGAGGCGACCGGCCTGGCGATCCCCACCGAGAACCTGCAGGAGCGGGTGGCCACCAACCTGGCCACGATCGCCAGCGAGACCGCCGACGACGCGGAGTTCCCCGCCGTGGTGCGCGCGCTGGAGGAGCAGTACGACCAGCTCAGCGCCAGCGGAGCGGCGCAGGTTCCCACCGCCGAGGAGATCGGCGCCGCGGTGGAGCAGTTCCTGGCCGAGCAGGATCCGCCGGACTTCCTCCGCTGATGCCCGCCGGAGTCGACCAGCTGATCGCGCTGCTCGAGCTGGAGCAGCGCGACGAGGGACTGTTCGTCGGCGCGGCGGACGAGACCTCAGCCCGGCAGCGGGTGTTCGGCGGCCAGGTGCTCGCCCAGGCACTCACCGCCGCCTACCACACGGTCGCGGACGCCCGGATCGCCCACTCGCTGTCGGCCTACTTCGTCCGTTCCGGCCGGGCGGGCGTCCCGATCGAGTACCGGGTGGAGCAGACCAGGGACGGCGGCAGCTTCTCCACCCGCCGGCTGGCCGCCGCCCAGGACGGCCGGACGATCTTCTTCATGGGCTGTTCCTTCCACCGCCTGGAGCCGGGCCTCAACCACGCCGACGCCATTCCGCAGGGAGTGACCCCGCCGGAGGACTGCCCGCCGCTGTCGGAGGTACTGGGCGCGCGCTCCCGTCGCTCCGCCGAGGCCTGGCGGCAGGAGTGGGGAGTGCTGGAGACCCGGTTCGCCTCCGACACCAGCGCGGTCAACGGGAGCCCCGCCGACGCGGCGATGAAGGTGTGGGTGCGGACCGAGAGCCCGCTGCCCTCCGATCCACGGCTGCACCAGGCGGTGCTGGCCTACGCCTCGGACCTGACCCTGCTGGCGGTGAGCACCGTGCCGCACCCGGTGGTCTTCGCCGGCCCGGGGATGCAGGCCGCCTCGATCAACCACGCGATGTGGTTCCACCGGCCGGCCCGCGCCGACCAGTGGCTGCTCTACGACCAGGTGTCGCCCTCGGCCTCGGCCGGGTTGGGCTTCTCCTTCGGCCGGCTGTTCTCCGGCGGCCAGCTGGTGGCCTCCTGCACCCAGGAGGGACTGATCCGGCTGACCGACCCGGCGGCGGTGGTCACCGGGCAGGCAGCGGTGGGGGAAGGCGTGATCCCGGGCCTGTCCTGACCGGACGCGAAACGGGCGCCCCGTCCGGGACGCCCGTTCGTCGATCGGTCGCTCAGGCGGCGACTTCGGTGGTCAGCCGCAGCTTGCTGATCGCATGCCGTTCGATCTGGCGGACGCGCTCGGCGGTGATCCCCCAGACCGCGGCGATGTCGGCCAGCCGCGCCTGGCGGCCGTCCAGCAGGCCGTAGCGGCGGCGCACCACGTCGGCCGACCGCTCGTCCAGGGTGGCGAGCATGGTGTCCAGCCGGGCGCGGTCCTCGGCGTCCAGCACCACCTCGTCCGGGCCGGGGGACATCTCGCGGGCCAGCAGGTCGCCCAGCGCGGTGTCGCCGTCCTCCTCGACCGGGGCGTCCAGCGAGACGTGGTCGCGGGCCAGCCGGAGCAGGTCGATCACCTGGTCGGTCGGCAGCGCCAGCTCGTCGGCGATCTCCCAGAGTTCCGGCTCGCGGCCGAAGCGGCGTTCCAGCGTGCGGCGGACCGCGGAGACCTGGTTGACCTGTTCGGCGACGTGAACCGGCAGCCGGACGATCCTGCCCTGCTGGGCGATCCCGCGGGAGATCGACTGGCGGACCCACCAGGTGGCGTAGGTGGAGAACTTGAAGCCCTTGGTGAAGTCGAACTTCTCCACGGCGCGGATCAGCCCGGTGTTACCCTCCTGCACCAGGTCGAGCAGCGGCATCTGGGAGCGGCCGTACTTGCGGGCCACCGAGACCACCAGGCGCAGGTTCGCGGTGATGAACCGCTGCATCGCCTGGTCGCCGAGTTCGGCGAGCAGCTCCAGTTCCTCCCGGCTGATGTCGACGTGACGCTGGGCCTGCTCCTCGTCGGTGAGCTTGCCCTCCAGCAGCGCGTGGGCGTACTGGCCCAACTCGATCGCGCGGGCCAGTTCGACCTCGTCGGCAGCGGTCAGCAACGGCGTCTTGGCGATCCCGTCGAGATACAGGCCGACCGCATCCTTACCGTCGATGCCGTCATTGAGTCGTACCCGATGTGCGGTGGAGATCAAGGTTCTTCCTTTCGCTCGTCACCTAAGTACAACGAACGAAACCGCGAATTTCTGCCCCGAGAGCCCCTGAGGCGACCCCGAAAGGAGCGCTCAGGGGCAATCCAAGACCGTGGGCGGATGGGGCATCATCCCTGAGGCGGAGCCGGCCTCAGCCCCTGCTCAGCCGGGGTTGAAGCCGTTCTCAGGAAGCAGGCTCAGAACTGTCGGCGCCGCCGGTGGCGGCGATCAGCCAGGCGTACTCGAAGGCGATGTCCCGCCAGATCGCGTACCGGCCGGAGACACCCCCGTGA
>JAEXCA010000141.1 GCA_023393755.1 Actinomycetes bacterium
GCCAGGGCCAGCGCGAGCGCCGTGGCAGCCATCAGCTGTCGCCGCGCCGCCCGTCCGGCACCGCGCGGCTCCGGTCGCGGGTCGCCGCCCGGTCCGACGGCTCGGCGGGCTGCCGCCAGCGTCACAGCCGCAGCTCCAGCAGGGCGTTCTCGACCACCTCGGTCAACGCCGGGTGAATCCAGTACTGGCCGCGGGCGAGCTGCGGCACGGTTACGCCGAAGCTCATTCCCTGGATCAGCGGCTGCAGCAGGTTCGCCGCATCCGGGCCGAGCACGTGGGCGCCCAGCAGCAGGCCGGTCTCCGGGTCGGCCAGCAGCTTCACGAAGTGGCCGGCGTCCTCCATCGCCCAGCCGTAGGCGACGCTGGCGTAGTCCCGGGTGGCGCTGGCGTACCGCGTCCCCTCCTCGCGGAGGGACTGCTCGGTGGCGCCGACCCAGGCGGCCTGCGGTCCGCTGAACACCGCCTGCGGGACGAACCGGTGGTCGGTCTCGATCAGGTCGTCGGGGTGCAGCAGATTGTGCTGCACCACCCGCATCTCGTGGTTGGCGACGTGCTTGAGCTGGTAGGGCGAGGAGACGTCGCCCAGCGCCCAGATCCCCGCCGCGGTGGTCCGCTGGTGGGCGTCCACCACCACCCGGCCGCGGTCGTCCAGCTCGACTCCGGTGGCGGAGAGGTTGAGGGTGTCGCCGTTCGGCGTCCGGCCGAGCGCGATCAGCACCCGCTCGCCCTCGAAGAAGTACTCCACGCCGTCGGCGTCGACGGTGCCGACCACCACCCCGTGCTGGCTGTGCTCCAGGGAGGCGACGGTCTGGCCGAGCCGGACCGTGACCCGGGCGCTGAGCAGTTCGGTGAACCGCTCGCCGATCGCCTCGTCGGCGGCCCGCAGCAGCCGCGGACCGCGGTTCAGCAGGGTGACCGCGGTGCCGCAGGCGGCGAAGATGTGGGCGAACTCGGTGGCCACCGAGCCACCGCCGACGATCACCAGGCTGCGGGGCAGTTCGGGCAGCCGCATGATGTCGTCGGAGGTGTGGACGCGCTCGGCCACCGCCGGATCGTCCAGCCCGGGCAGTTCCGGCAGCCAGGGACGCGATCCCGCGGCGATCACGAACCGGTCGGCGGTGATCACCTCCTCCTCGCCGATCAGCAGCCGCCGGTTGCCGACGAAGCTCGCGTTCTCCCGGAAGACGGTGATGCCGTCGTGGCGCTCGCGCTGGTCCTCGGCGGCCTGCGCCGCGGCGTCCACCCGGGCGAAGACCCGGTCGCGCAGGTCGTTCCAGCGGATCGAGACCTCACCCACGTCCACCCCCAGTGCGGAGGCATGGCGCGCGGACTCGGCCAGTTCGGCCGGGTAGGAGAACATCTTGCTCGGGATGCAGCCGGCGTTCAGGCAGGTGCCCCCGAACCACGGCGCGCGATCCACGATCGCCACCCGCTGGCCGCGGAAGGCGGAGTTGACCAGCGAGTTCCCGCTGCCGGAGCCGATCACGCAGAGGTCGAAGTGCTGCATACCCTGATTGTGACACCTCGGACGAAGCGCCCGTCGACCGGGCCGGCTGACCCGGCGCTGCGCGGCGCCCTAGATCCAGCCGTGTTCCCGGGCGATCCGGACCGCCTCGTGGCGGGTGGAGGCCTCCAGCTTGCCCATCGCCGAGCTGAGGTAGTTGCGGACCGTCCCTGGTGACAGCGAGACCCGGCGGGCGATCTCCTCGACCGGGGCGCCGTCCTCGGCGGCGTCCAGGACGTCGGCCTCCCGTGGGGTGAGGGGCGAGTCTCCGGCGGCGATGGCGTCCGCGGCGAGCTGGGGGTCGACGTAACGTCCGCCGGCGTGGACGGTGCGGATCACCTGCGCGAGCGCGGCCCCGGAGGTGGTCTTGGGCAGGAAGCCGCGGACGCCCTGGGCGAGGGCCTGCTTGAGGTGGCCGGGCAGGCCGTGGCTGGTGACGATCACGCAGGCGCAGGCGGGCAACTCGGTGGCGCAGGCGGCGGCCACCTCCACGCCGGAGAGGCCGGGCATCTGCAGGTCGAGCACCGCCACGTCCGGCCTTCGCTGGCGCAGCACGGCGAGTGCCTCGTCGCCGGAGGCGGCCTGGCCGACCACCTCGATGTCGCCGGTCAGGCCGAGCAGCGAGACCAGCGCCTCCCGGATCAGGTGCTCGTCCTCGGCCACCACCACCCGGATCATGTCGGTCATGACTGCGATCCTGCCGTGTCGAGCCGGGCCAGCGCGTCGGCGTCCACCCGGGCGGTCAGGATCCAGCGGCCGTCACGGGGCTGGGAACCGAGGGTGCCGCCGACCTCGTCCAGCCGCTCGGAGAGCCCGGCCAGGCCGGAGCCGGTGGCGGGTGGGTCGGCGGGCGCCCCGTCGTTGGTGATCGTGAGGGTGACGCCGGCGTCGTCCCTGGTGAGGGCGAGTTGGACGGTGGTCGCGCTGGCGTGCCGCAGCACGTTCGTGGTGCCTTCCCGGACCACCCAGGCCAGGGAGCGCGCCACCGCGGGCGGCAGCGGACCGGCCTCGGTGATCGTGGTGACGGCGATCCCAGCCGATTCCAGCAACGATCGTGCGCCGGCCAACTCGCCGGCCAGGTCGGTCTCCCGGTAGCCCCGGACCAGGCTGCGCAGTTCGTCCAGCGCCTCGGTGGCGATCAGCTGCACCTCGCGCATCGTGGCGGCAGCCTCGGGCTGGCCGCGGTCGGCCTGGGCGGCCCCCAGTTCGGCCTTGAGCGCGACCGCCGACAACGTGCGGCCGAGGACATCGTGCAGGTCACGGGAGAACCGGAGCCGCTCCTCGGCCACGGCCAGCCGGGCGCTGCTGTGCCGGAGCCGATCGAGCTCCTTGGTGGTGCGCAGCATGTTCAGCAACATGGAGTTCATCCCCACCCACATCACCGTCCACACCACGGTGGGGATCGCCATGGCGATCCACCCGACATCGGTCTGCGAAACCGGCGCGGCGGCCACGCAGATCACCGCGAGACCCACCGCCGTCGCGTAGCAGGCCGCCCGCCCCCGGGTGAGCCCGAACACCGGGTAGGCCAGCGACGCGGCGAGGATCGACATGAGCAGCGGATCGACGAACCAGATGCCGTCCGGTGCCGGTGGGATCAGGAAGGACGCCAGAACGCAGGTCAGCACCGAGCCCGCCACCCACACCACCGTGGCGAGTCGTTGCCTGGCCGGAGCGAGGAAGAGTCGGTCCCAGCCGCTCGGACCGAGGTCGCCACCGATCCGCAGCCCGGTGTGCAACACCACCAGCCCCGCCCACAAGGCGATCAGGCTGGCCAGAATGCTACTGATCGCGGCCCCGGCCAGCTCAGGCCGCCGGTGCATCCCGAAGGCGTAGATCGCCAGCAACAGCGGAATCGTCCACAGCCCCCAGTGCAACGACTGGAGGGTGTACCGCTCCGTCCGGGCGATCCCCGCGGTGAGGTTGGTCATCGTGCATCCTCTGATCGTCTGCCTCGAGGCTAGCTGTGTGGACCGGGGGACGGTTCCCTGGCCCAGAGTGGACCGGGGGACGGTTCCCTGGCTCACAGTGGACCGGGGGACGGTTCCCTGGCTCACAGTGGACCGGAGAACCGTCCCCTGGCTCACAGTGGACCGGAGAACCGTCCCCTGGCTCACAGTGGACCGGAGAACCGTCCCCTGGTCCACAGTGGACCGGAGAACCGTCCCCCGGTCCGCCGCTCCACGGCCAAGGTCTGTCCGCGCGTCCCAAGGTCTGTCCTCCTGTTCCAGGGTCAGGAGCGGGGGTCCCAGCGGACGCTGCGCAGGCCGAGGTAGATGCCCAGCGCCGTCCAGAGCACCAGTGGCAGCACCATCCAGCCGGCGGCCAGCAGGGCGTCGCCGACGCCGTCCGCGGGCGTCCCCGCTGGAGTCACACCGGTGTGGGCGAAGACCAGCAGATCGACCACCGGGGTCATCGGCAACCAGTGCGCCAGCCGCTCGACCGGGTCGGGCAGGGCGGCCAGCGGGATGGAGAAGCCGGAGAGCAGGATCGAGATCAGCATCAGCGGCATGGTGGTCAGCTGGGCGGATTCCACCGTCCTGGTCCAGGTGGCGCTCCACACCGCCAGCGCGGTCCAGGCGGAGGCGCCGCCCAGCACGGCCAGCAGCAGCGCCCAGGGGTGGGTGAGCGGGGCGCCCAGCAGCATGCCGGCACCGAGACCGATCCCGGCCTGGATGACCAGCAGCACCCACAGCGGAACGGCGGGGGCGAGCAGGATCTCCCAGGGAGTCGGTTCACCGGAGAGCAGCCGCTTCAGCACCAGCTGCTCGCGACGTCCGACCAGCGAGGTCACCAGGGTGTAGTAGACGACGAACAGCAGCCCGGTGCAGAGCAGCATGATGCCCAGCGTGACGCCGAGGAACTCCCGGTCGAGGCTGATCCCGCTGAACGCGAAGGCCATCAGGAAGGGCAGCACGACGGCGATGAACACCGCGGTCCTGTTCCGCAGCAGGATGGTGGTCTCGGCGCGCACCAGGGCGAGGAAGCGGCCAGTAGTGGGACGGACGGGGGCGGTCTGCGTGGTCATCGGAGCTCCTCGGTGTCGGCGATGGAAAGGAAGACCTGCTCCAGCGAGGCGGAGCGGGCCTCCAGGGCGGCGAGCTGGGTGTCGCCGGCCCAGGTCAGGACGCGGCGCAGCGTGTCCTGCAGGGTGTGGGTGGTGATGGTGACGGTGTCGGACGCGGTCACGTCCGCGCCCGGCACGTCCAGCTCGGTCAGCGAGAGACCTTGCGGACGGACGAAGCTGATCCGGGCCGGCGCGTCGGCGACGATCTCGGCCCGCGTCCCCTCGACCGCCACCACGCCGTCGTGCATGATGGCGATCCGGTCGGCGAGCTGCTCGGCCTCCTCCAGGTAGTGGGTGGTCAGCAACACCGAGGTGCCGGCGGCCACCCGCGCCCGGACCAGCTCCCAGATCGCCCGGCGGCTCTCCGGGTCGAGACCGGTGGTCGGCTCGTCCAGAATCAACAGTTCGGGATCGCCCATCAGGGCCAGCGCGATGTCCAGCCGGCGTCGCTCGCCACCGGAGAGCTTGGCGATCTCGACCTCGGCGCGGCCGGCGAGCGCGACCGCGTCCACCAGGTCGGCCCAGGGCAGCGGCCGGCTGAGGGTGGCATGCCAGGTGCGGGCCATCTCGGCCACGGTGAGGCTGGGCGGGAAGCCGGAGCTCTGCAGCACCACGCCGGTGCGATGGCGGACCAGGCGCCGCTCGGCGACCGGGTCGTGGCCGAACACCCGAATGCTGCCACCGCTGGGGCTGGCCAGGCCTTCGACCAGTTCAACGGTCGAGGTCTTGCCGGCGCCGTTGGTGCCGAGCAGGGCGAACAGCTCGCCCCGTCCGACCCTCAGATCGACGCCGCGGACGGCGTCGAACCACTCGACCGGGACGCGGCGTCCGGTGAGCAGGTTCCACCGGTACCGGGTGGGATAGCGGCGCCGGACGCCGGAGAGGGTCAGCACCTCGGCGGTGTCCCGGGCTTGGGCGACGGGGTTGATGGCGGTTGCTGTCATGCCTCAACCCTCTCGGGGAGACCGCGTCGCCCGTAGTGGGAGAGGTCATCGGCTGAGGTGCAGAGCACATCGCCAGACCATGACAAATGTCACCCGCCAGAAACCTGGCGGCCGGCGGCCACCACCACCCGGATCATGTCGGTCATGACTGCGATCCTGCCGTGGGCTGTTTTGTCACCGGCGATGGGCTGTTTGCGACCAACTTTGAGATGATTCCGAACAAAAAGTCCTAGATTTCACGCTAAGTGCTCCGGCCGGAGGGACCGCGATGATCAATCAGGTAACCGCCGACGGCAACGGACGAATCGGGCGCGTCCTGATCAACCAGCAATTGCAGGAGCACGGCCTGCCACCGGTGATCGTCCGCGCAAGGAACCGCGACTCGGACTACTACCCGCTGTTCACCCGCTATGCCCTCACCGACGATCACTCCGGCATGACCCGGCTCCTCGCCCTCCTGCTGCAGGAATCACTGCACAAGCGAATCGCCCTGATCACCGGCCGAGGCACCATCCCACTGTCGCAGTGGGCGAGAACCGTCGGTGTCGCTCCGAACCTGGCCGCGAACCAGGCCAGGCGCCAGACCATCCCGGCCTTCCGGCTACGCAATCGCTGGATGATCGCCGAGGAGTACCGGCCCTAGGGTTCCGGCCATCCTCCGGGTTTGCCGATCCGCATCAGCGCATCCGCACCGCATATGCCGGGCCCCCCAGGACCCGCGACCCGACGGCGCACATTGTCACCGCTTATCGGCACTCATCCAGCCCTCAGAAGCGGCGTAGATGTGCGATGGTGTGGCCGGCCGGCTGACCGGATAGTGATATGCGGCGCGGATGTGCGTGGCGGAGACCGGCCCATCCCTGGATCCCGGCGAAACAGTGCTGGCCGTGCGGGCGACCCTAGATTCCGGCGTAGGAGTGCAGGCCGTTCAGCACCAGGTTCACCCCGACGAAGTTCCACCAGAAGCTGATCAGGCCGATCACCGCGATCACGGCGGCGCGGGTGCCCTTCCAGCCGGCGGTGGCGCGGGCGTGAAGGTAGGCGGCGTAGACGATCCAGGTGACCAGCGACCAGGTCTCCTTGGGATCCCAGCCCCAGAACCTGCCCCAGGCGTACTGCGCCCAGATCGCGCCGGCGGCCACCGCGAAGGTCCACAGCGGGAAGGCGAAGGCGTGCATCCGGTAGCTGACCCGGTCGAGGGTGGCGGTCTGCGGCAGCCGTGCCAGGTAGCCGGTCACCGTCCCGTTGCGTTCGGCCCGCTGCTTGACCAGGAACAGGATGGACGCGATCCCGCCGATGTTGAAGATCGCTCCGGCCAGCGCGGCCGCGACGATGTGGATGATGAACCAGACCGAGTGCAGCGCCGGCATCAGCGGAGCGACGTCCACGTAGAACACCGTCACCGCCAGCCCGACGCCGATCGACGACAACAGCGAGACCGGCAGTCCGAAGCCCCTCCAGCCGAAGGCGAACACCCCGACCAGGTAGATCACCACCGCCATCGCCAGGGACGAGGTGATGAACTCGTACATGTTGCCCCAGGGAGCACGCTGGGCGGCGACGCCCCGCAGCACCACCCCGGTGACGTGGACGACGGCCGCCACCAGGGTGACCGAGAGCCCGAGTCGTGCCCAGCGTTCCTCGCTGGCCAACTGCCGCTCCGACGGCGGCTCGACGCCCCGCACCGAGGCCCACTCCAGGGAGTGGAAGACCAGCGCGACCAGGTAGAGCACCATCGCGGTGACCATGGCGAGGTCGGAGTACCCGGAGATCACTCGAACTCCTCCTCCGCGTCCGTGGCCTGGTCGTCGGCCAGCGTACCGCCCGACCGCCCGGCGGCCGGGTCCGGCTCAGCGGTCGTCGCATCCGGCACGATCCCGCAGGCGGCGGCCAGCGCGGCGACCGCCTCGGGCAGGCCGGCACGACCGTCCACCCGGTCCAGGCCGGCCACCTCGACCGACTCCCGACCGACCCGGACGAACAGCCGCCGCGGACGGACGGTGAGCGAGACCGACAGCCCGGCGATCGCCAGCAGGACGCTGGCCAGCACGAACCAGCCGCCGGGAGCGGTCGAGATCTGCAGCTTCGTCCACTGCCGCAACTCGTCGAAGCTGATCGAGCCGCGTCCGTCCGGCAGGTCGTAGCTGGCACCCGGCTCCAGCCCGGCCCGGACGGGCTGGCCGTCCGGCCGGATCAGCTGCTCAAGGCCGGTCCGGTCCAGCACGTAGACGTTCTCCGGCGCCCCGGTCTCCACCTTCGGCGGCCCCGCCCAGGCGTTCACCAGCAGCTGCGGGTTCCACGCGGCCGGGAAGACCGACCGCATCCCGTCGGCGTCGATCTGGGCGGTGGGCAGGAAGACCCCTTCGAAGGCGAGCCGCTCGGGGCGGGCGTCCGGAGCCTTGATCACGCCGTTGGAGGTGAAGTTGCCGTCCGCCGGCAGGAACACAACCGGACCGGAGAAGGCGATGTCGCCGTTGCCGTCGCGCACCGTGACCACCGGCGCGTAGCCGTGCCCCAGCAGGTGGATGTCGGTGCCGTCGATGGTCAGCGGCGCGTTGACCTCCAGGAGTTGTTGATGGGGCTGCTCACCGGGACGGGCGACCGTGACGGTGGCGCGGAAGGCCCGGGCCGCGCCGCGCTGCACCGGTCCGATCTCGAACTCCGCCTCGAAGGCGTCCAGCCCGATGGTGAATGCCGGCAGGTGCTCGGGACGGAAGCCGATGCCCGCGGAGAACTCGTCGTACTGGGTGAGGGTGTTGGAGAAGGCCTTCCCCTCGACCACGATCGTGGTGCCGCGGTAGCCGAACAGCGATCCCCAGGCCAGTCCGATCAGCACGGCGATCAGGCTGAGGTGGAAGATCAGGTTGCCGGCCTCCCGCAGGTAGCCCTTCTCGGCCGAGACGCCGGAGGCCTCCCGCCGGGTCCGGTAGCCGGCCTGCCGCAGGTGGGTCTCGGCGGCGTCCAGCACCTGCTCCGGGGAGGTCGTGACCGGCCCGGAGGCATGGTCGGGGAAGCGGGAGAACCGGCGGGGCAGGACGCCCGGCTCGGCCCGCAGCGCGTCGTAGTAGGCCCGGCAGCGGGGCAGGATGCAGCCGATCAGCGAGATGAACAGCAGCAGGTAGATCGCGGCGAACCAGGGCGATCCGAAGACATCGAAGAAGCCGAGCCGTTCCAGCCAGGGCCCCGTGTCGGGGTGGTCGAGCAGGTACTGCGCCACCCCGAACGGGTTGGTCGGACGCTGCGGCAGCAACGAACCGGGGATCGCCGCCAACCCGAGCAGCAGCAGCAGGGCGAGGGCCGTCCGCATCGAGGTGAGCGTCGCCCAGGCCCAGCGCAGCGTGCCCGAGCGCATCCCCCGGGCCCGGTTCATCCGCTGCCGGCCGTCAGCGGCCAGCTCGTCGGCATCCGTCACCGGGCCCCGCGGCACGCCGGGCTCGTCGGTATCCGTCACCGGCCCCTGGGGCATGCCAGGCTCGTCGGTATCCGTCACCGGCCCCTGGGGCATGCCAACCTCGCCGGTATCCGTCACCGGTCTCTGCGGCACGCCAACCTCGCCGGCATCCGTCACCGGGCCCTGCGGTTCGCCCGGCTCGTCGGCGTCCTTCACCGGTCCCTGAGGTTCGCCCGCAGGGCGAAGTCTCGAAGGGCCGCCGCGGCCGTCCGATTCGTCCGCCATCAGATCACCACCTCGAAGGCGCCGATCCACTGCTGTATGACGGCGATCGCGGCGTCCCACCAGCCGGTGACCAGCAGGAGGCCGACCAGGATCATCAGCACGCCACCGGCCCGCTGGACGGCGGAGTGGTGGCGCTTGACCCAGCCGATCGCCCGTCCCATCCGGGTGAAGGCCAGGCCGGCGATCACGAACGGCAGCCCCAGGCCGAGGGCGTAGACGAAGGCGAGCAGGCCGCCGCGCACGGCGGTGGCCTCGTTCAGCGCCAGGTTGAGCACCACCGACAGCGCCGGGCCGATGCAGGGCGTCCAGCCCAGGCCGAAGACGATGCCGAGCAGCGGTGCCGCGGCGATCCCGATCCGCGGGGCGACGTTGAGCCGGAGCGTGCCGCGTCCGAACGGCAGCCAGCCGGCAAACAACAGGCCGAGGGCGATGGTCAGCACGCCGACCACGACGGTAATCGGACGCCGCCAGCCGAGCAGTAGGCCACCGAGGGAGCCTGCCAGCACGCCGGTGGAGACGAAGACCAGCGCGAAACCGGCGACAAAGAGCAGCGTCCCGGCCAGCACCCGGCCGCGGGAGGCACGTCCCTCGGCGATCTCGCCGGCGGCCATCCCGGTGGCGTAGGAGAGGTACCCCGGCAGCAGCGGCAGCACGCAGGGGGAGAAGAAGGAGACCAGCCCGGCCAGGGCGGCCACCGGGAGGGCGAGCAGCATCGAGCCGCCCACCGCCTCCTTGGCCCAGTCCGCCAGCTCCAGGGGCAGCATCAGCCACCCGCCGCCAGGTCGTCGATCAGGCCGAGCATCGTCGTCTCGGTGGTGACGCCGACGATCCGCGCGGCCATGCGTCCCTGCGGATCGACCAACAGGGTGCTCGGGATCGCGGTGGGCGGCAGTTCGCCGGCGAACGCCAGCAGCACGCTGCCGTCCGGATCGAAGATGCTGGGGAAGGTGATGCCGTTGTTGCGGACGAAGGCCTGCGGCGCGGCGCGATCCAGGTCGCGGGTGTTGAGGCCGATCAGCACGGCTTTGTCGGCGGTCTGTTCGGCCACCGACTGCAGCGCGGGAGCCTCCGCCTTGCAGGGCCCGCACCAGGAGCCCCAGACGTTGTAGACGATCACCTTGCCGGTGACCGTCTCGCTGCTCCACTGCTCGCCGTCCAGCGTCTCGCCGGCGATCGCCGGGGCGGGCTCGCGGTCCTGTGGCGCGATCACGGTGATCGAGCCGTCACCGGTGACGAAGCCGCCGGTGCCGGTGGTCGGCGTGCTGCAGCCGGCCAGCGTCGCCGCCGCCAGCGCCGCCAACAGAACTCGCCGCAGCCGCGCCATCACGCCCCCGGACGGTACTTCCGGGAGGTCCGCACCGGGATCAGGTCGGCGGCCGGCTCGTGGTACTCCACACCGGCCAGGTCGCCGTCGGAGAAGGTGAAGCTGGTCACGCTGGCCAGCCGGGCCTGCCGGCGGCGCGGGTCGTGCACCAGGATGCGGTTCTCGGCCGACAGCCGGGCCATCCAGATCGGCAGCTCGTGGGCGACGATCACGGCCTCCGCACCGGGCGCGTGGCCGGCGGCGTCGCTGATCGCGGCCTGCATCCGGCGGGCGATCGACCGGTAGGGCTCCCCCCAGCTCGGCCGCAGCGGGTTGCGCAGCGCCCACCAGGCGTCAGGCTTGAGGAAGACCTTCTCCCGGCTGAACGAGCTGCCCTCGAAGTGGTTGGCCGCCTCGATCACCCGGTCGTCCAGGTGCACCTCGAGGTGGGGGTGGCGCGCGGCGATCGGGGCCATGGTCTCCTGGGCCCGCTGCAACGGCGAACTCACCAGCCAGACCAGGTTCGCATCGGCGAAGTACTCCCCCACCCGCTCGGCCATCCGGTGGCCGAGATCGGAGAGCCCGTAGCCGGGCAGGCGCCCGTAGAGGATGGCGTCGGGGTTGTGCACCTGTCCATGACGGACGACGTGGACGACGCTGGCGACCATGGAACTCCTCGGCGTAGCGGGACCTGCGGGCTCAACAATACGTGGGACTTCCCGCGGCTGCTGAGACCGGATCCCGCGCTGGATCGTCTCAGGGGCCACCGGGGACGGTTCCTGGTGGACCCTCAGTCGGACGCGGTTGGCCGGCGACAACGGGGAAGGGATGGGGCCATCAGGAACCGTCCCCGGTGGCCCCGTCAGGGCGTGGTCAGGGCGGTGCGGAGTCTGGTGGCGTCCACGAACCAACGCGAATGCACCTCGCCGTCGATCAGGACGACGGGGACGTGATCGGTGTGGGCGGAGCGGAGAGCGGGGTCGCTGTCGACGTCCAGGCTGCGCCAGGGTACGCCGAGTTCAGCGCAGACCTCGGCGATCACCGAGGCGGCGTCGATGCAGAGATGGCAGCCTTCCCGGACCAGCAGCAGGACGCGCTCGCTGGACGGCACTGCCGGAGGACTACCGGCCGGCGCGGCGACGCTGGATGCGCGTGCGCTTCAGCAGCTTGCGGTGCTTCTTCTTCGCCATCCTCTTGCGGCGCTTCTTGATGACCGAACCCACGTGCAGACCTCTCAGGTGCCGGCGATGCCGGCGAAGTTGGACAATGCGGACGTTACCGCCCACTTCAATGCCGGTTTCCCGGCCCAAGCACCAAAGCTTACTGAACTCCTCCGGCTCAGGCGAAATCGCCCGTGGCCGGGGGAAAGCCCCGGGTTGCTGCGGCGTCCGGCTCAGCCGGCGTCGTAGAACGACCCACGCAGGTAGGCGTCCACCGCCTGCTCCGGAACCCGGAAGTTGCGGCCGAACCTGACCGCCTCCAGGTCGCCGGCATGGATCATCCGGTAGACCGACATCTTCGACACCCGCAGCAGCGCAGCCACTTCGCTGACCTTCAGGAACTTGACGGACCCCAGTGGGACAACCGAGTCGTTCATCGTTTCCTCTCCGGTAACCAGTGGCTTGCTAGGTCACCTTAGCCGGACGGAAACCACCACGCGAGCGAACTCGAAATCTCGTCAAGCCGACACGCCGAAGACTTGCACGCTCGCCGCGGGCTAGGCCGCGGCCGCGTCCGGTTCCGGCTCCACCTCGGCGTGGGTGGTCACCCAGAACCGTCCGGCGACGACCAACCCGAGCACCAGCAGCGCGGAGGTGAGGACGAAGGGCAGCGCCCGGTCCAGGCTGGAGAGCCAGCCGGAGATCCAGCCGAACGGCGCGGTGACCAGCATCACGCAGGTGCGCTGAATGGCCATCACCCGGGAGCGCTCGTGCTGGTCGACGTGCAGCGCCACCAGCGACTCGGCCAGCATGAACAGGATGCCCGCGCCGAAGGCGTCCAGCAGCAGGCAAACGCCGAGCAGGGCGTAGGTGGTGGCGGATGCCGCACCGTCGGGCTGCGGTATCCCGACCAGCAGCACCTGCCCGACGAGGTAGACGGCGAAGCCGATCAGGGTGGGCGCCTCCAGGTGGCGGGCGTGGGTGAGGCGGGGAATGATCGTGAAGAAGAACACCACCGACAGCACCGAACGGATCATCGGGAAGAACGGCAGCAGGGCGTCCGGCACTCCCAGCCGCTGGTTGATCGCCAACTGCCAGAAGGTGGCGTTGACCAGGGAGACCGCGCCCACGATGGCCGCGATCGCGAGGGAGAAGATCGTCCCCTTCGAACCGACGATCAGCCCCAGGACGCCCCGGTACTCCGCCAGCGACCGCCAGATGCTCACGCCGCGGGTCTGCTCCATCCGGATCCGGCCGGTGGCGGTCTCGGTGGAGTACCGGTAGAGCAGCCAGATCTTCACCGACATGATCACGAAGGCGTTGAGATAGAGGATCCGGACCGCCGGCTCCATGCCGAGCCGGGAGACCAGGAGAGCGGCGATCGGGGCGAACAGGGCGGAGAACTCCGCCGCGACCTTGATCAGCGAGTACACCTTGGGGATCTCGGCACGATCGACGTCCTCCACCAGCAGGCAGTCCCAGGAGTTCTGCGTCACCTGCCAGGCGCCGTTGACCACGGAGGCGACCAGGAACCACCAGAAGTTCTGCGCGAAGGCCCAGATCAGGCAGGGGATCGCCCAGGCGACGACGTCGAACACGGCGGTGGTCACCCGCCGTCCGAGCTTGTCGGTGATCACGCCGCTGAGCAGCCCGAACACCACCTGGGACAGCATCGAGATGGTGGCCAGCAGCCCGATCTGGGTGTCGTGGACGCCCAGCGCCAGCATGAACACCGACGCGTACGGCAGCACCAGCATCATCGACAGGCCCCAGAGGGGCTCGGTGTAGACGCTGGCGCGGCCGTTGCCGCGCAGCTCGATCAGGCTGACCAGAAGAGGGTTGCGGACGCGTGGCACCGCACCAGTCAACACCGTGACCGGACGAAGCGGAAACCGGCTCACCCGGTTGCCGCCGATCCGCACCGGGGACCGGGCATCGGCGTCGGCGCTGCGGGACGACGATCGCGTTCAGCGCGGCGGGGTCACGCTTGCGCCGGACGGCCGGCTCGGGTCACCGTTAGGGCATGCGGATCGACCTGAACGCCGACCTGGGCGAATCCTTCGGCGCCTGGCGGATGGGGGACGACGCCGCGCTGCTCGGCATCGTGACCAGCGCCAACGTCGCCTGCGGCTTCCATGCCGGTGACCCGCGGACCATGCTGTCGACGGTGGCACTCGCCGCCGAGCGTGGCGTCGCGATCGGCGCCCACGTGAGCTATCGCGACCTGGCCGGCTTCGGCCGCCGGTTCCTCGACATCGCGCCGGACGACCTGTACGCCGACGTGGTCCACCAGCTCGGGGCCCTGGCCGGCGCCTGCCTGGTGTCGGGGACCACCTTCTCGTACGTCAAGCCGCACGGCGCGCTCTACCACGCGATCGTCCATCACGAGGCCCAGGCCGGAGCGGTGGTGCGGGCGGTCCGCGACTTCGACCCCTCGCTGGTGCTGCTCGGGGTGCCCGGCGCGGCGTTCCGGACCGCCGCCGAAGCGGGGCTGCCGACCGCCGTGGAGGCGTTCGCGGACCGGGCCTACCGACCCGACGGCAGCCTCGTCCCGCGCGGTGAGCCGGGCGCCGTGCTGACCGATCCCGACCGGATCGCCGAGCGGGTCGTCCGCCTGGTGACCACCGGATCGATCGACACCGCCGAAGGCCCGCTGGAGCTGCGGGCCGACTCGGTCTGCGTGCACGGCGACACCCCCGGCGCGGTGGCGATCGCCCGCCGCGTGCGGGAGAGCCTGGAGGCGGCCGGCGTCGGCCTGGCCGGGTTCGTGGGCTGATGCCCGGCCTGCTGCCCTGCGGGCCGGACGCCGTGCTGCTCGAGCCGGCCGATCCGGCGCAGCTGCCCGGGCTGACCGACGCCCTGACCGGCGGCGCGGTGACCGGGGTGGTCGAGGTGGTGCCGGCGGCGCGTACCCTCCTGGTGCGGTTCGGGTCGGGGCAGGCGCTGGTGGCCGGACGGGCGGCGCTCGAGCACCTGCTCACCACCGTCCCGGCGGCGATCCCCGCCCCCGACCCGGCCAGGCTGGTCGAGATCGAGGTCAGCTACGACGGCCCGGACCTGGCCGAAGTGGGCCGGCTGACCGGGCTCGGCAGCGCGGGGGTGGTCGCCGCCCACACCGCGACCCCGTGGCGGGTCGCCTTCGGCGGTTTCGCTCCCGGCTTCGCCTACCTGACCGGAGGGGATCCGCGGCTGCGGGTGCCCAGGCGAGCCGAGCCGCGTCCCTCCGTCCCGGCCGGCTCGGTCGGGTTGGCGGGCGAGTTCTCCGGCATCTACCCGCGCAGCTCGCCGGGGGGCTGGCAGCTGATCGGACGGACCGGCGCCGCGCTGTGGGACGCCACCCGCGAGCCGCCGGCGCTGCTCGCGCCCGGGCGCTGGGTGCGGTTCGTGGCGGTGACGCCGTGACCGCGCTGCAGGTGGTGCGGCCGGGCCCCCTCGCCCTGCTGCAGGACGCCGGGCGGCCGGGCCTGGCGGCCCTGGGCATCACCGCCTCGGGAGCCTTCGACCGGGCTGCCTTCCGGGCGGGCGCCGCGCTGGTCGGCAACGACCCGTCCGGCCGCGCTGCCGCGATCGAGATCACCCTGGGTGGCCTGGCGGTGCGGGCCGTCGGTGGCGCGGTGCGGGTGGCCCTGACCGGCGCGCCGGTTCCGGCCACGGTGGCCGGTCTGGCAGCACCGTACGGCCGGGCCTTCGGGCTGGCCGACGGCGACGAGCTGGCCGTGGGGATCCCGCCGCGCGGCGTCCGGAGCTACCTGTCGGTACGGGGCGGGCTGCTCGCCGAACCGGAGTTCGGTTCCCGCTCCCGCGATCTGCTCGCCCACCTCGGCCCGCCGCCGTTGCGGGCCGGCGACGTCCTGGAGGTCGGGGGTGCGCCGGCCTGGCTTCCGGCCGCGGACGAGTCGCCGGCGGCGGTGCTGCCGGACATCCTCGAGGTGCTGCCCGGCCCCCGCCGGGACTGGCTGGCCGACCCGGCCGCACTCGCCCGGCAGTGGGAGGTCTCCCCGCAGTCGGATCGGGTGGGCGTCCGGCTGCTCGGCGAGCCGCTCGCCTGGGCGGCCGCCCGGGTGGGCACCGAGCTGGCCAGCGAGCCCGTGGTGCGCGGCGGCATCCAGCTACCACCGGCCGGCCTGCCGGTGCTGTTCGGCCCCGACCACCCGACCACCGGCGGCTACCCGGTGGTGGGCGTGATCGCCGACCCTGACCAGCTGGCCCAGCTCCGACCCGGGGACCGGATCGGGCTGCGCTGGAGCGACTGACCCGCCGCCCGAAACCTCGTGATGCCACCGGGGCAGGCGGTCATGCCTGGACGCGAACTCACCGGGTGACGGTGAGCGGACCGGACGCCGGCCGCAGCCCGTCCACGCTGGTCGCGCCGTCGACGTCGAGCGTCCAGGTGTACCGGCCCGGCTCGACCAGCTCGCCGGCGGCGTCGCGTCCGTCCCAGCGCAGGCCCCGGATCGAGCCGCTGGTGGAGGCGTCCACCGGCAGGCTGGCGACCACCACCCCGGCGGCGTCCGCAACCTGGAGCGTCCCGGGCCCGGCCGGGCCGGTGAGGTCGAACTCCGGCGTCCAGGCGTGCTCTCCGTCCGCCCGGAGCTTTGACATCCGCAGCGTCCCGAGCAGCCGCGGCACCGGGGCATCGAGACCCTCGATGGTCGCCACCACCCCGCCCTGCGCGCCCGACCAGGCCAGCGTCCGGATGCCGTCGGTGGCGATGTCGACCAGTTCGTCGGCGACCACCACCTCCTCGCCGGTGGCGAGCACCCGCAGCCTCACCTGCTGGCCGTCGGTGAGCAGCACCCAGCCGTCGCCCAGGGCGAGCACCCACGACTTCTCGGGCAGTTGCCAGGAGTCACCGGTGCGGTGGTTGAGCACCACCGTGACGTTGCTGGTGTGGGTCTGCCGGGTCGCCGACAGCCACTCCCCCCAGATCCGCCAGTTGTCGTTGCCGTAGGTCGCTCCCGCGGCGTCGGGCAGGTCGATCGGGAGCGGTTCGGCATCCGGGCGGGCCAGGTCGCGCAGCACGAAGCTTCGGCCGGCCTCCTCCTGTGGAGCGCTGGCCTCGACCACCAGGCTGCCGAACACCGCCAGCACCGGGCCGGTCCGATACTCGCGACCGTCCACCCTCACCACCCGGGCACCGGCCTTCCCGCCGCTCAGCCGGGCGTAGGGTCCGCTCAGCCCCCGGAGCCCCGAGCCGGATCCGGGGGTCACCCTGCCGGTCTCGGTGACGCCGTCGTAGAACACCAGGTCGGCGACCCCGTCCTCGAAGGCGCTGTCCCACTGCACCGCGGTGCGGTCGCCGCTGACGTAGGGCGCTATCACCGTCCGGTCGACCAGTACCGTCGGCTCGCCCAGGCCGCCTTCCGCGATCGTCCTGGCCCACACCGGCCAGGTCGACCGCCCCGGTGTCACGGCTTCCTGCAGGTACACCACCCGATCGGCCGCCACGGCCGGGGATCGCGCCGCGGCCGCCTCCGCGGGTGCGGCGAACAACGCCGTGGCGTTCCCGCTGTCGCTGATCGTCACCGCCACGCCACCCTGCCTGGCCATCGGTGCCGCGGCGTCGCGGTAGGGCAGCCAGTCCCAGTCGGCGCTGTCGGTGGAGAGCAGGGCCACCCGGTTGCCGCGAACGAACCAGTAGCGGACGACCTCCCCGTCCTCGCTGAACAGCGACACCTGCGTGGCCCCGTCCGAGGTGGTGAGATCGGCCTCGTACAGCCAGGTGGCGTAGTCACCGTCGGCCAGCACCACGCAGCCGGCATCGGCCGGCGACGCCGCTTCGGCGCGGCAGACCCGGAGCTGGTCGATGCCGCCCACCAGGTAGTGGATCCGGTCGGCACTGACGTCGACGGCGAGCAATCCCGGCACGGTGACGGAGGTGGCGACGGCATCCGGGGTGAGTGCTCCGACGACCAGTTGCGTCCCCTCGGCGCCGTCCGCCAGGCCGACCGCGTACCGGCCGTTGCGGCTGAGCCCCGACCAGCGCACCTTCCCGAGCACCGTGGCGTCGGGAAGCCGGGGTTCGACCGGCAGCGCGCGGCTCCCGGAGACATCGAAGATGCGGGAGTCGTTGAGCAGCACCAGACCGCCGATGTAGTCGATCGGGAAGACCGGGGTGTCATCGTCGGAGTCGCCCTCCTCGACCACGTCCAGGTCGTAGTCGAGCGTGGTCACCTCGCCAGTGGCCGGATCCCAGCGCTGGAAGCCGGTGTAGGCGTAGCTCGGCTCGGGCTCCTGGCGGACCCCGAGGAAGATTCCTCCGTAGCCGATGAACGACCCGTACAGCGGCAGGGTGCCGCGGCCGCTGTAGGCACGCAGCTCGGCCGGGGCGTCCTGCCAGATCCGGCCGTTGTCGAGGGTGTAGCGGGCGGGCTCGCCCTCGATCAGGAACCGCGTGCCGGTGCCGGCCACCGGCGCGAGGCCGGACGGGACGTGGACGTCGGGGATGGTCGCCAGCCGGGTCACCCGTACCCCGGGCGGGGTGGGCGTGGGGGTGGCGGACGGCAGCGGCTGCGCGGCCGCGCAGCCGGCGAGCAGAGCGAATGCCAGCAGCACGCCCGGCCAGGCCCGGCTAGCCCACTGCTTCATCGGCACCTCCCCTACGCGGTGGCTGAATCGAATCTAGTACCCGCTGCCAGGCCGGCGAGGCTGCCGCGGGAACCGGCTCGCGGATCAGCAGCCGTCCGGCCGACCCGACCACCGGCCAGGACTCGATGCGTTCGGCGTTGTCCGGCCCGAGATCCTCCGGCGCGCCCTTCACCAGCACCGCGCTGGCGCCCGATCCCAGGTAGTCGGTGAGCAGCCGGTTGAACCGGAGTCGGTTCTCCCGCGGGCTGAGCGCCAGTCGCTGGGCGGAGAACTTGTAGCCGAGCGGGTCCACCACCACCGGGCAGCCGCGGGCCAGGTTCCGGCGCAGCGTGTCGCTCAACACCAGGGCGGCCGGCCGGTCGGTGGTGACGCAACCCGGTCGTCCCCGCAGGGCCGTCGCGAGCTCGGGACCTGGGAACCGGTAGCCCACCGACTGGCCGAGCAGCAGCAGATAGGCGACGACGATCCCCAGCACCGGCGCACCGAGGGCCAGCCGTCGGAGGCCGGGACGCGGCAGCCGTCCCGCCACGACCGTCACCGCGTTGCCGAGGACCAGGCACAGCGGACCGGCGACCAGCGCGGAGTAGTGCGGGTACCAGGTGGGACCGGCCAGCAGCACGGCGACCCCGCTGAGCACCAGCAGGCCGTGCAGCCGCCCGTCCGCGGTCCGCAGCGCGATCCCGACAGCGATCGCGGCCAGCACCACGGCGACCGCCAGAACGGCCGGCGCCGCCCCGGGCACCGGGCCGACCCCCAGCAGGTCGGCCAGCCGGCCGGCGGGCGGATCCTCCCGGCGGGTACGTCCCAACTGGTCGATCACGGCGAACTGCACGAACTGCGGCAGGACGGTGGCGAACGGCAACAGTAGTTGGACGCCGGCCAGCGCGGCGCCGGCCGCCGCCAGGATCGCGCGCCGCGGTCCGTACTGCCAGCCCAGCCAGACCACCAGCACCAGCACGCCGACCACGCCCCACAACTTCACCATCGCGGCCGCCCCGAACAGGGCGCCGGCCAGCAGGGTGGGCAGGGTCGCCCCGGGGCTCCGGCGACGCTGCACGAGCAGCAGGCCGGCCAGCACCAGGAAGCCGGCGACCGCCTCCAGCCGGACATCCCGCTCGGTGTAGAAGGCCGGGAACCACACCGCGTACAGCGCGGCGCCGATCACCGCCCCAGCCTCCCCGCGCGGTCGCAGGATGAGGTAGATCAGCACCGTGCTGCCCGCCCCGGTGAGCATGATCGCCACCCGCGCGGCGGCCATGCCGACCGGGTCGCCGGCCACCGCCCCCAGCCCGGCGAAGGGCAGCAGCGGGAGCAGCATGCCGGGCGGGTGCAGCAGCAGGAAGTCACGGTAGGGCAGCCGGCCGGACCACAGGCTGACCGCGGCGCTGTAGTAGACGAACGGATCGTAGCTGTCCCGGCCGGTGAGCCCACCGCCGCGCAGCACCGGCACCAGCCGGCCGAGGAAGGTGAACAGACCGAGCGAGAGCGCAACGGCGATCGTGCGTCGGCGGGGGGTGTCCCCGGGCCGACCGCCGTGCGCCTGGGGCGCGGCCGCGGTTGCACTCACCCTGAACCTACGCACCGGCGGCGCCAGGCGTGGCACCGGCCGGTCACTCCGGCGGTGCCGGGTTCAGCGGACCTGGTCGTTGCTGGCGGTGATCGCGGCCGGATCGACCGGGGTGAGCAGGCCGGCCAGCTCGCCCGCGGAGAGACCCCAGCAGTTGTGCGGCGCGACCCGGCGGCAGACCCCGGTGTCACCGACCCAGTCGTGCGGGTCGGTGCCGAGCTCGACCCTGGGCAGCGGAGCCACGGCGGCCCAGCTGGCGTCCGCGGGCCGATACAGGTAACCCCCGAGCACCACCCGGTCGGCCGCGTCGGGGAAGACCCGCGGCACCCAGCCGGCGTCGCTGGGCCGTTCGTGGTCCAGCGACCCGCCGGGCAGCGGTACCTCGACCGGCCGCCAGCCGCCCGCCGGGTCCAGCACCAGGGCGGTGTCGGCCGCCGGATCGTCCGAGGTCAGGACCGCGTAGCCGTCCGAGGTCGCCTGGACGGCGTCCAGCCGCCGGCCGGTGCCGGGATGCGAGCTGGGTTCGGACACCGCTCCGGTGGCGGGATCCCAGGTGACCGCGACCACCTCGCCGCCGTCGTACGTGGCCGCCACCAGAGCGGCCTGCGACCCCTCGGACCCCACCCGGCCGGCGATCACCGCCGTCGGCGAACCGCCGGTGCCGAGATCGAGCGTGCCGCGGCGCCAGCGTCCGGCGCCCGGATCGTAGAACTGATAGCCCACCGCGGCGTCGCCGGTGGCCGGCTCCAGGCAGAACACCCCGGCGGCCAGGCCGACCGGCTGACAGCCGGTGCCGCCGTCCGCCACCACGGCTGGTTTCCAGGTGGAACCGGCCACGGCGTAGCGGTACAGCCGCGGCTCGTCGCCGGCCACCACCACGTCCACCCCGGTACCGCGGGCGAAGGCACCGAGCGTGACGCACTCCGAGCCCTGGTACGCCGGGCCGTCCGGAAGCGGCTCCCACCGGTCGACGGCGGGGTGGTAGCGATAGCCCTGCAGCCGGCAGCCCTCGGTCTGGGGCAGGGTGGCAACCAGGTAGACGGTGCCGTCCACGGTCGCCTGCGCATACTGGTCCACCTGCACCGGCGCGGTGATCCGGCGGGTCCACGAGACGGTCGGCCGCGGCGTCGCGGTGACGGTGCCGGGGCTGGCCGCGACGGTCGGCACCGGGACGGCGGGCAGCGGCCGGGAGAGCAGGTGGACGACGGCGATGCCACCGGGGATCACCACCGCGGCCGCCGCGGCGACGGCGAGCCAGCGGAGGCCGCCACCTGCCCGGTTGGCCGGGCGGTTCGCGGCGCGACGTATGCCGGCGGCGGTGATCGGCTCGAAGTCGGCCCGGTCGACCTGACGGGCGAAGTGCTCGCGCAACGCCTCGGTGAACTCGGGGGGTTCGTTCAGGTCAGGCATGGTCCCTCCCTTCAGCCTGGCGGAGCTGGGCCAGGGCACGGTGCACCAGCGAGCGGGCTGTGGCCGCGCTGCAGCCCAGCACCTCGCCGATGTCGGCGAACTCGCGATCCTCGAAGTAGCGCAGCACCACCGCGGCGCGTTGCCGCACCGGCAGGCGCTCCAGCAGCGTCCGCAGGTAGACCGAGTGGACCACCTGGTCGGCACCGGCGACGACTCCGCCGCGGACCTCCTCAACGACCAGTTCGCGGCGCCGCTTGCGCCAGCGGGAGACGTTGGCGTTGACGATGCTGCGCCGGACGTAGGCTCCGGGGTCGCGGTCGGCGGTGATCCTCGGCCACACCCGGAAGGCACCCAGCAGGGCGTCCTGGACGGCGTCGTGGGCGTCCTCGACGTTGCCGATCACCAGGTAGGCGAAGTGCTGCAGCGCCAGGTTGTGGTCGGCGACGAAACGGTCGAAGTCCCCCTCGTCCCCGCGGGCAGCGACGACCTCCACGCGCGCCTCCTGCACAGCCAAGGGTGGACTCATCCCTAACCTACGCACGATCCACGCCCGGCGTGGCACCTCCGGCCAGAAACGGAGATCGCGTCCCCCGACGCAGCCTGGTGCCGTACTTTCCCGGCCAAACCGCCGGCGGGAAGCCGGGCGAGTGCGACACCAGAACGGGGTTCACACCAGGGTGACTCGGCTTGGGGCGGGGACGCCGGCCAGGCCATCGGCCAGAGTGAACGAGCCGTCCCAGGGAAACGCTGATCAACGCACCAGACGATCCCTGAGGTCGCGCGTAGCGCGAGTCTCGAAGGGTCGCGGGGGCTTCGAGACTCGGCCCTGCGGGCCGACCTCAGCCACCGCTGCCACGCGCATTGATCAGCGTTTCGCTACGACTTGGCCAGGCTCCGGCTGCGGTCGCGGGCAGCCTCCATCGCGGTGATGAAGGCGGCCTTCACCTTGTGGCTCTCCAGTTCGCGCAGCGCGGCGGCGGTGGTGCCGCCCGGCGAGGTCACCCGCTCCTTCAGGACGGTGGGGTGCAGCCCGCTCTCGGACAGCAGCTTGGCCGAGCCGTACATGGTCTGGACGACCAGGGTGGTGGCGGTGTCCCGGGGCAGGCCGAGCATCACACCGGCGTCGATCATCGCCTCGACCACGAAGTACAGGTAGGCCGGGCCGGAGCCGGAGATCGCGGTCACCGCGTCCTGGTACTTCTCCGGCACCACGACCACCTGGCCGACCGCGGCGAGCAGTTCGGAGACATGATCGATGTGCTCGCCGGTGGCGGTGGCGCCGGCCGAGATCGCCGCCATCCCCTCCGAGACCTGGGCCGGGGTGTTCGGCATCACCCGGACGACCGGGGTGCCGGCGGGCAGCGCGGCCTCGATGGTGGCGGTGGTGATGCCCGCGCAGAGCGAGACCACCAGCGCGTCCGGACGCAGCGTGCCGCCGATCTGCGGCAGCACCTCACTCAGATCCTGCGGCTTGACCACCAGCACTACCGTGTCGGCGTCAGCCGCGGCTTCTGCCGTGTCGGCGGTGCGGACGCCGTGGCGCTCGCCGATCTCGGCCAGCCGGGCGGCATGGCGGTCGGAGGCGATGATGTCGCCGCCCGCCCAGCCGGCGCGGAGCAGGCCGGCGATCAGGGTCTCCCCCATCACGCCGGCGCCGATCACGGCCAGCGTGGTCATCGCGAGGCCACCAGCTCGGCGATCTGGACGGCGTTCAGCGCGGCGCCCTTGCGCAGGTTGTCGTTGCTGACGAACAGCACCAGGCCGCGCCCGTCCGGCACCGACTGGTCGCGCCGGATCCGGCCGACGTAGGACGGGTCCTTCCCGGCCGCGTACCGCGGGTTGGGGACGTCCGCCAGTTCGACGCCGGCGGCGGTCGCCAGCAGTCCGGTCGCCCGGGTGGGGCTGATCTCCTCGGCGAACTCGGCGTGGATCACCAGCGAGTGGCCGCTGAACACCGGCACCCGGACGCAGGTGCCGGCGACCAGCAACTCAGGCAGGTGCAGGATCTTGCGGGACTCGTTGCGGAGCTTCTGCTCCTCGTCGGTCTCGCCGGAGTCGTCGTCCACCAGCGAACCCGCCACCGGGACGACGTTGTAGGCGATCGGCGCCAGGTACGGCGCGGGATCCACCTCGGGAGCGGCCGAACCGTCCAGCGCCAACTGCGCCGGGTCGGCGATTCCGGCGGCCTGGTCGGCCAGCGCGCGGACGCCCTTGACCCCCGAGCCGGAGACGGCCTGATAGGTCGCCACCACCAGCCGGATCAGGCCGGCGGCGTCGTGCAGCGGCTTGAGCACCGGCATCGCGGCCATGGTGGTGCAGTTCGGGTTGGCGATGATCCCCTTCGGGCGGATGAACGCATCGTCGGGGTTCACCTCGCTGACCACCAGCGGAACCTCGGGATCCTTGCGCCAGGCCGAGGAGTTGTCGACCACGACCGCACCGGCCGCGGCGACCTTCGGCGCGTACTCCCGCGACATGGTCGCCCCGGCGGAGAACAGGGCGATGTCCAGGCCGGAGAAGTCGCCCGTGGCGGTGTCCTCCACCACCACCTCCCCGTCCTTCCAGGCCAGGTTCGCACCCGCCGAGCGGGCCGAGGAGAAGAATCGGATGTCGTCCACCGGGAAGTCCCGTTCGGCCAGCAGCCGTCGCATCACGCCGCCGACCTGACCGGTCGCCCCAAACACACCAACACGCATGGGCGCAAGCCTAACGCGACCCCCCGTGGCCGGCACTCGCCGGCCCTCCAACCGAGACCGCCGGCGTCGCAGCCGACACAAACCGGGCAGCAGAGGCC
>JAEXCA010000186.1 GCA_023393755.1 Actinomycetes bacterium
GGCCGACCACGGCCGGGGTGCGCAGATCGTAGATGTCGGACACTCCGGCCGCCACCAGCCGCTCCCGGTCGGCCCGGGAGATGGGGGCCAGCTTGCCGGAGCGGAAGATCGCCCCCACCACCATCCGGGAACCGTCGGCCAGCAGCAGGCCCTCGCCGGCACCCGCCACGTCCCGGAAGTTCGGCACGCTGTCCAGTTGCAGGCCGGGAGCGACGGCGAAGGGCTCCACCTCCTCGATCGACGACACCGTCGGCGAAGGCGCGGGCGAGGCGGAGCCGAGCGGTGCGCTCGGCGGTGGCGCGGTGGGTGGGGACGGCGGCAACGGCGGGGTTGCGCTGCAGCCGGCCAGCAGGGCGACAGCGACGGCTGCCGCGGCCAACCGGCCGGTCACACTGGTCCTCACCCGGCCAGCCTAGGCGACCGGCCAACCCTCAGCGGCGGATTCCCTTGGGACGCACCAGCTTGTGGGCCTGCCAGTCCGCCGACACCGAGGCGGGGTTGGCCAACGCCAGGCCGGCGGTCAGGGCCGCCTCGGCCAGTTCCGTCGGTTCCACGTAGCCGTCGCGGCCCACCTTCGGGGTCAGCAGCCAGATCCGTCCGTGATCGGCGAGGTCGGTCAGCGCGTCCACCAGGCCGTCGGCCAGGTCGCCGTCCTCGGCACGCCACCACAGCAGCACCACGTCGACGGCCTCGAGCGCCTCGTAGACGAACTCCTCGCCGATGAGATCCATGATCTCGTCGCGCAGCTGCTCGTCCACATCCACGTCCCAGCCCAACTCCTGAACTGCCACGCCGGACTCGAAGCCCATGGCGGCGGCCTTGCCTGCGCCGGGCGCGTTGCTCACGCGCAACCCTCCTCTCGCGACCCTGGTAGCTGAAGCCTAGCCAGAAAGGCGGGTCTCATCCAAGGAGGTCAGGCGTCCCCGCCGACCGCCCCGGACCTCCCCGCCGTGATGTCGAGCAGCCGGTAGCGCTCGGCCGCCTGGGCCGGCCAGCTCGGATCGACCTCGCCCCGCTTGGCCAGCTGCTGCAGCGTCCGCACCACGATCGACGGGCCGTCGATGTGGAAGAACCGCCGCGCCGCCGCGCGGGTGTCGGAGAAGCCGAAGCCGTCCGCACCCAGCGAGGCGAAGTCGCCCGGCACCCAGTTGACGATCTGGTCCTGCACCTGACGCATGTAGTCGGAGACCGCGATCACCGGTCCGGGACGGCCCTGCAGCTGCTGGGTCACCCACGGCACCCGGGCGGGCTCGTGCGGGTACAGGAAGGCGTGCTCGTCGGCGGCCAGGCCGTCGCGACGGAGTTCCGTCCACGAGGTGACGCTCCAGACGTCCGCGACGATCCCGAAGTCGGCCTTCAGCAGCTCCTGCGCCTCCAGCGCCCAGGCGACGCCGACGCCGGAGGCGAGCAGCTGCGCCCGGCGGGCGTCGGGGGCGACGCCTTCCAGGCTGCCCTCCTTGAGCAGGTACATGCCGCGCAGGATGCCCTCGACGTCCACGTTCTCCGGCTCGGCCGGCTGCGGCATCGGCTCGTTGTAGACGGTGAGGTAGTAGATGATGTCCTCGGCGTTCTCGCCGTACATCCGGCGTAGGCCGTCCTGCACGATGTGCGCGATCTCGTAGCCGTAGGCCGGGTCGTAGATCACCACCGCCGGGTTCGTGGCCGCCAGGATCGGGCTGTGGCCGTCCATGTGCTGGGTGCCCTCGCCGGTCAGCGTGGTGCGTCCGGCGGTGGCGCCGATGAAGAACCCGCGGGACAGCTGGTCGGCGGCGGCCCACATCGCGTCCCCGGTGCGCTGGAAGCCGAACATCGAGTAGAAGATGTAGATCGGCACCATCGGGATGCCGTGGGTGGCGTAGGACGAGCCGACCGCCTGGAAGGACGCCACCGAGCCGGCCTCGTTGATGCCGGTGTGGATGATCTGGCCCTGCTTGGACTCGCGGTAGGCCAGCATCAGGTCATGGTCGACCGGGGTGTAGTCCTGGCCGTGCGGGGAGTAGATCTTGATGGTCGGGAAGAACGAGTCCATCCCGAAGGTCCGGGCCTCGTCGGGGATGATCGGCACCACGTGCGGCGCGAAGCCCTTGTCCCGCATCAGATCCTTGAGCAGCCGGACGAACGCCATCGTGGTGGCCACCGGCTGGTTGCCCGAGCCCCGCTTGACGCCGGCGTAGGCGTCCTGGCCCGGCAGCGGCAGCGGCTGGGGCGCGTTGCGGCGCTCCGGGACGGCGCCGCCGAGCGCCCGGCGGCGCTCCAGGGCGTACTGGATCCGCTCGTCGGTCGGGCCGGGGTTGACGTAGGGCGGCTGGTAGGGGTTCTCCTCCAGCACCTCGTCGGAGATCGGCATGTCGAGCCGGTCGCGGAACTGCTTGAGGTCGTCCAGCGCCAGCTTCTTCATCTGGTGGGTGGCGTTCCGGCCGGCGAAGTGGGAACCGAGGAAGTAGCCCTTGATGGTGTGCGCCAGCACGACCGTCGGCGCTCCGGTGAACTTGGTCGCCGAGTCGTAGGCGGCGTACACCTTGTGGTAGTCGTGGCCGCCCCGGGTGAGCGCCCAGACCCGCTCGTCCGACCAGTCCTCGACCATCTTCGCGGTGCGCGGGTCGCGGCCGAAGAAGTGCTCCTTGACGTAGGCGCCGTCATTGGCCCGGAAGGTCTGGTAGTCGCCGTCGGCGGTGGTGTTCATCACGTTCAGCAGGGCGCCGTCCCGGTCGGCGGCCAGCAGCGGATCCCAGCCCCGGCCCCAGACCACCTTGATGACGTTCCAGCCGGCCCCGCGGAAGAAGCTCTCCAGTTCCTGCATGATCTTGCCGTTGCCGCGCACCGGGCCGTCCAGCCGCTGCAGGTTGCAGTTGATCACGAAGGTCAGGTTGTCCAGCTGCTCGTAGGCGGCCAGCTGCAGCGCGCCGCGGCTCTCCACCTCGTCCATCTCGCCGTCGCCGAGGAAGGCCCATACCCGCTGCTGCGAGGTGTCCTTCAGGCCGCGGTTGTGCAGGTACTTGTTGAAGTGGGCCTGCCAGATCGCGCCGATCGGCCCCAGGCCCATCGAGACGGTCGGGAACTCCCAGAAGCCGGGCATCTGGCGGGGGTGCGGGTAGGAGGGCAGCGCGCGGATCCGGCCGTCCACGACGTGGCTCTTCTCCTGCCGGAAGCCGTTCAGGTCGTCCTCGGCGAGGCGGCCCTCCAGGAAGGCCCTGGCGTACATGCCGGGGCTGGCATGGCCCTGGAAGAAGACCTGGTCGCCGCCGCCGGGGTGGTCCTTGCCGCGGAAGAAGTGGTTGAAGCCGACCTCGTAGAGGGTGGCCGAGGAGGCGTAGGTGGAGATGTGGCCGCCCACGCCCACCCCCGGACGCTGGGCGCGGTGCACCATCATCGCGGCGTTCCAGCGGACCAGCCGGCGGAACTTCCGCTCCAGCTCGACGTCGCCGGGGTACCACGGCTCCTGCTCCGGCGGAATGGTGTTGACGTGGTCGGTGGTGACCAGGGACGGCAGGCCGATGTGCCGCTGCCGGGAGCGTTCCAGGAGCTTGAGCATCACGTACCGGGCGCGGTTGCGGCCGACCTCGTCGATCATCGCGTCCAGCGAATCCAGCCACTCCGCGGTCTCGTCGGAATCGATGTCCGGCAGGTTGCTGGGGAGCCCGTTCAGGATCGGTCCCCTGGTATCGCGATCAGCCACAACGTTCCCTTCCTCGGTACTTCCCGGCCACTGGGCCCCTGAGCCATGCAACCTACCAGCCGGGCATGGTGTTCCCTCCCTATCCTTCCACCGGTGGCCGCCGCTGACGATGGGTGCGTCCCAGCAGGCGATCCACCGGCCAGGTGGTGATGATCCGGTCGGCGTCGATCCCGGCCGCTTCGGCGCGGACGACACCGTTGATCAGGTAGCCGAGCTGCTTTGGGTAGTGGGCATCGGAACTGATCGCGAACTCGCAGCCCAGTTCGTGGGCCAGCAGCAGCAGGTCGTCCGGCGGGTCGGTCCGCTCGGGCCGGGAGTTGATCTCCACCGCGACCCCGAACCGGCGGCAGGCCTCGAAGACCACCTCGGCGTCGAACCGGCTGGCCGGCCGGGCGCCGCGCCTCCCGGAGACCAGTCGTCCGGTGCAGTGGCCCAGGACGTCCACCGCGGGGTTCGCGACCGCCGCGACCATCCGCCGGGTCATCGCCTCCGCCGGCATCCTGAGTTCGGAGTGGACCGAAGCCACCACCACGTCCAGCCGGGCCAGCAGGTCGGGACGCTGGTCGAGCCGGCCGTCGGGAAGGATGTCCACCTCGATGCCGGTCAGCACCCGCAGCGGCGCCGTCCGGTTGAACTCGGCGATCTGGGCGAGCTGGGCCTCCAGCCGCTCGGCGCTCAGGCCACGGGCGATCCGCAGCCGGGGCGAGTGGTCGGTGATCGCGAGGTACTCCCTTCCCAGCGCGGCGGCGGTCGCCGCCATGGTGCGCAGCGGAGCGTGCCCGTCCGAGGCGTCGGTGTGACAGTGCAGATCCCCGCGGATGAGCCGGGCCAGCCCCTGATCGCCGTCCATGCCGCAACCCTACGGCCACCCACTAGGCTGGCCGCCGTGGCGAGGAGTACCCGGGCGGCAGCCGCTCCCCCGGCGGCGTGGTGGCCGTCCGAGGAGGAACGCGCCGCGCTGGCACGTGGCCTGCGGGGGTCGGCCGCGTCGCTGACCACCGCCGCGATGGCCCGGATCGCCGAGCAGCACCCCTGGTTCGCCCAGCTGGACGCCGAGAACCGCTCCTGGATCACCGTGGTCGCCCGCTCCGGGATCGACAGCTTCATCAACTGGTTCGCCGACGGCGGCACCGGCAACCCGCCGCGCAACATCTTCGACGCCGCGCCACGGTCGCTCACCCGGCAGATCACCCTGCACCAGACCGTCGACCTGGTGCGCACCACGATCGACACCATGGAGGCCGAGATCGCCCGGCTCGCCCCGGACGCCCAGGCACCGCTGCAACTGGCGATCGTCCACTACTCCCGCGAGGTGGCCTTCGGTGCCGCCGAGGTCTACGCCCGCGCCGCCGAACTGCGCGGACGCTGGGACGCCCGGCTGGAGGCCCTCGTCGTGGACGCGGTGATCCGCGGCGACGCCGACGAGTCGGTCACCTCGCGCGCCTCCGCGCTGGGCTGGTCGGACCCCTCCGGGGTGGCCGTGGTGATCGGCGACGCGCCGCAGGATCCCGGAGCGGCCATCGAGGGCATCCGGCAGATCGCGGCCGGCGCGCAGTGCGACATCCTGGCCGCCCAGCAGGGCGATCGGCTGGTGGTGATCGTCGGCGGCGAGTTGAGCGAACCCGGCGCTCCGGTCGGGCTGGTCGGTCAGTTCGCCTCCCGGTTCGGCCCGGGCCACATCGTGGTGGGGCCGGTGGTGGCCAACCTGGCCGAGGCCGCGCGGTCGGCGCGGTCCGCGCTGTCGGGCCTGCGTTCGGCCCACGCCTGGCCGGAGGCGCCGCGTCCGGTGAGCTCGACGGATCTGCTGCCCGAGCGGGTGCTGGCCGGCGACGGCCACGCGCGGCGGCTGCTCGCCGAGCAGATCTACCAGCCGCTGGTCGCGGCCGGCGGCGACCTGGTCGCCACGCTGACCGAGTTCCTCGGCCAGGGCGGCTCGATCGAGGCCACCGCCCGGGCCAGGTACATCCATCCCAACACCGTCCGCTACCGGCTGCGCCGCATCCAGGAGGTCACCGGCTACAGCGCCACCGATCCCCGCGACGGGTACGTGCTACGGCTGGCGCTCACCCTGGGACGGCTGCTGAGCTGATCCCCCAACGACTCGGAGTGCTCTCGGAATCAAGGACGAGGAACGACGAGAGCTTGCTCTCGATCGGGCTGAGGACGCAGATTCGTCGAGCGCCGCGAGACAGAGAATCGCATGACCTCCACAATCGGCGACCGTGATAGCAGCGGAACACTCCGGCAACCCTTTGTAGACTTTCCACAAACGCCGACGTCCAGTTTGGTGGCGGCATCGGCCGCAGCCAGGGAGCAACCACGCCAGAGTAGAAAGGTGCTCGCAATCGTCGCGCCCGGTCAGGGCGCCCAAACCCCCGGATTCCTCGCACCCTGGCTCACCGAACCGCGTTTCGCCGACCGGCTGGCGTGGTTCTCCGCGGTCAGCGGCATCGACCTGGCCCACTACGGCACCGAGGCCGATGCCGAGACCATCCGTGATACCGCGATCGCCCAGCCGCTGCTGGTCGCCGCCGGCCTGGCCACCGCCGCCGAACTGACCGACGACCTCCCCGCGCGGGCGGGCGTCCTGGCCGGCCATTCGGTGGGCGAGCTCACCGCCGCCGCCCTGGCCGGGGCGTTGAGCGTCGAGCAGGCCCTCGTGCTGGTGCGCGAGCGCGGCAGCCAGATGGCCGCCGCCAGCGCGGCGCGTCCGACGTCGATGATGGCCGTGGTCGGCGGCAACGCCGACGAGGTGCTGGCCGCGATCGAGGCCGCCGGGCTGACCGCGGCCAACAACAACGGCTCCGGCCAGATCGTGGCCGCCGGCACCGTCGAGCAGCTCGCCGAGCTCAGCGCCAATCCGCCGGTCCGCGCGCGGCTCATCCAGCTCAGCGTGGCCGGCGCCTTCCACACCGTCCACATGGAACCGGCGGTGGCCCATCTCACCCGGCTGGCCCGGGCGATCCGGACCGGGCAGCCCCGCACCCGGCTGCTCTCCAACGCCGACGGCGCGGTGGTCGACAGCGGGGCTGAGTACCTCGACCGGCTGGTCAGGCAGGTCGCCAATCCGGTCCGGTGGGATCTCTGCCTGCAGACGCTCGCCGACCTCGGCGTCACCGGGCTGCTGGAGCTTCCGCCGTCCGGCACCCTGACCGGGATCGCCAAGCGCAATCTCAAGGGGGTCGAGCTGTTCGCGCTCAACACCCCCGATCAGCTCCCCGCCGCGCGGGAATTCATCACCAACCACGGAGGTAACGCGTGACCAACCTGAAGGCCAGCGTCGGATCCCCTTACGCCCGCATCCTGTCGGTCGGTTCGGCACTGCCCAGTCGGGTACTCGACAACGAGTACATGGTGCAGTTCATCGACTCCTCCGATGAGTGGATCCAGCAGCGCACCGGCATTCAGGAGCGCCGTTGGCTCGCTGACGGAGAGTCGCTGGAGAGCCTGTGCCTGGCCGCCTCCCGGCAGGCGATCGAGCGGGCCGGGCTGCAGCCCACCGACGTGGACGCGCTGCTGCTGGCCACCGTCTCGCACCTGCACCAGACCCCCGCGCTCGCCCCGCAGTTGGCTGATGAACTCGGCATGGTGGACGCGGTCGCCTACGACATCTCCGCCGCCTGCGCCGGTTTCTGCTACGCCCTGGCCCAGGCCGAGGCGCTGGTCCGGGCCGGTTCGGCCCGCCACGTGCTGGTGATCGGCGCCGAGACGCTCAGCAAGATGACCGACCTCCATGATCGGGGCACCGCCTTCCTGTTCGCCGACGGCGCCGGCGCGGCCATCGTCGGCCCGAGCGAGGTCAACGGCATCGGACCGGTGGTCTGGGGTTCGGACGGCGCCCAGGCCGGCGCGATCTACCAGACCGGCGACTGGGAGTCCGCGGTGGCCGGGAGCCAGTGGCCCGCCATCGCGATGGACGGTCGCGCCGTCTTCAAGTGGGCGACCAGCTTCATCGCCACCGCCGCCGGACGCTGCCTGGAGGAGTCGGGCATCACCCCGGACGAACTCGACGTCTTCATCCCCCACCAGGCCAACAACCGGATCACCGACACCCTGCTGCGCTACCTGAAGCTGCCGGAGAAGGTGGTCGTCGCCCGCACCATCCAGGGCCTGGGCAACAACTCCGCCGCCTCCGTCCCGATCGCGATGGACGCGCTGCTGAGTTCCGGTGAGGCCAGGAGCGGCCAGACCGCGCTGCTGATCGGCTTCGGCGCCGGCCTGGTCTACGCCGGCCAGGTCGTCACCCTCCCCTAGATCCCCGGCACCGCCGGAACCCGCCACCAACCAAAAGGAGAAAATCCCGTGGCCACCACTGAAGAGATCCGTTCCCAGCTCGCCGAGCTCGTCAACGACGTCGCCGGCGTTCCGGTCGACGAGGTCCAGCTGGACAAGTCCTTCGTCGAGGATCTCGACGTCGACTCGCTGGCGATGGTCGAGATCATCGTCGGGTGCGAGGAGAAGTTCGGCGTCACCATTCCCGACGAGGAGTCGAAGAACCTCAAGACCGTGGGCGACGCCGTCGCCTACATCGAGGCCCACAGCTGACACCCATCCCCAGCCGTCCCGGCCCCGGCGCGCCCCCCCCCCCCGCCCAACAAACGCCCC